>NZ_CP108430.1:4247500-4588750 GCF_041435335.1 Streptomyces sp. NBC_01283 | reverse complement strand
GGCAAGGCCGACGAGGAGCTCCTGGGCCGCCTGTACGCACAGCTGGTGCGCGGACGGCGGTACAACACGCAGGCGACCGCCCTCACCAAGCAGGGCAGGCTCGCCGTCTACCCCTCCAGCACCGGCCAGGAGGCGTGTGAGGTCGCCGCCGCGCTCGTCCTGGAGGAGCGGGACTGGCTCTTCCCCAGCTACCGGGACACGCTCGCCGCGGTCGCCCGCGGCCTCGACCCCGTCCAGGCGCTGACCCTGCTGCGCGGCGACTGGCACACCGGCTACGACCCGCGTGAGTACCGCATAGCACCCCTGTGCACACCGCTGGCGACCCAGCTCCCGCACGCCGTGGGGCTCGCGCACGCCGCCCGCCTGAAGGGCGACGACGTGGTCGCGCTCGCCATGGTGGGCGACGGCGGCACCAGCGAGGGCGACTTCCACGAGGCGCTGAACTTCGCGGCCGTCTGGCAGGCGCCCGTCGTCTTCCTGGTGCAGAACAACGGCTTCGCGATCTCCGTGCCGCTCGACAAGCAGACGGCCGCCCCGTCCCTGGCCCACAAGGCCGTCGGGTACGGAATGCCGGGACGCCTGGTGGACGGCAACGACGCGGCGGCGGTGCACGAGGTGCTGAGCGAAGCGGTCTCCCGCGCGCGTGAGGGCGGCGGCCCCACGCTCGTCGAGGCGGTCACGTACCGCATGGAGGCTCATACGAACGCCGACGACGCCACGCGCTACCGCGGGGACGCCGAGGTCGAGGCCTGGCGCGCGCACGACCCGATCGTGCTCCTGGAGCGGGAGCTGACCGAGCGCGGCCTCCTCGACGAGGACCGGATGCGGGCGGCCCGCGACGACGCCGAGGCCATGGCGGCCGATCTGCGGGGGCGGATGAACCAGGACCCCGATCTCGACCCCATGGACCTCTTCCGCCATGTGTACGCCGAGCAGACCACACAACTGCGCGAGCAGGCAGCCCAGTTGCGGGCCGAGCTCGAGGCGTCGAACGAAGAGCACACAGACGGAACAGACGGCACGGACGGCGAGGAGAACGCGCGATGAGTACGGTCGCGGCCGAACGGGCCACCAAGAAGGCAGCCAAACCGGCCACCATGGCGCAGGCGCTCGGGCGCGCGCTGCGGGACTCCCTGGCCGAGGACCCGGCCGTGCATGTCCTCGGAGAGGACGTCGGGGCGCTCGGCGGAGTCTTCCGGGTCACCGACGGACTCACCAAGGAGTTCGGCGAGGACCGCTGTACGGACACCCCGCTCGCCGAGGCGGGCATCCTGGGCACGGCCGTCGGCATGGCGATGTACGGACTCCGGCCCGTCGTCGAGATGCAGTTCGACGCGTTCGCCTACCCCGCCTTCGAGCAGCTCATCTCCCATGTGGCGCGGATGCGGAACCGCACCAGGGGCGCGATGCCGATGCCCATCACGGTGCGCGTGCCCTACGGCGGCGGCATCGGCGGCGTCGAGCACCACAGCGACTCCTCCGAGGCGTATTACATGGCGACTCCGGGGCTGCATGTCGTCACGCCCGCCACGGTCGCCGACGCCTATGGCCTGCTGCGGGCCTCCATCGCCTCCGACGACCCGGTCGTCTTCCTGGAGCCGAAGCGCCTCTACTGGTCCAAGGCCGACTGGAACCCGGACGCGCCGCAGGCCGTTGAACCCATAGGCAAGGCAGTGGTGCGGCGCACCGGGCGCAGCGCCACGCTCCTCACGTACGGACCCTCCGTGCCTGTCTGCATGGAGGCGGCGGAGGCCGCGGTGGCCGAGGGCTGGGACCTCGAAGTGGTCGATCTGCGCTCGCTCGTCCCCTTCGACGACGAGACGGTGGCGGCCTCCGTGCGGCGGACCGGGCGCGCGGTCGTCGTGCACGAGTCGGGCGGGTTCGGCGGACCCGGCGGAGAGATCGCCGCTCGCGTCACCGAGAGGTGCTTCCACCACCTGGAGGCGCCGGTGCTGCGCGTCGCCGGCTTCGACATTCCCTATCCGCCGCCGATGCTCGAGCGGCATCATCTGCCGGGCGTGGACCGGATCCTGGACGCGGTCGCACGGTTGCAGTGGGAGGCGGACAACTGATGGCGCCCGGTCTGAGTGTGAACAGCCGCGAGTTCAAGCTGCCCGATCTCGGTGAGGGGCTCACGGAGGCGGAGATCACCCGCTGGCTCGTGCAGGTCGGCGACGTCGTCGCCGTGGACCAGCCCGTCGTCGAGGTGGAGACGGCCAAGGCGATGGTGGAGGTGCCCTGCCCGTACGGAGGCGTGGTGACGGCCCGCTTCGGTGAGGAGGGGTCGGAACTGCCGGTGGGAGCACCGCTGTTGACGGTCGCCGTCGGCGCCCCCGCCGGAGACGGGGCTGCGGCTCAGGCTCCGGCGCCCGAGGAGCCGGCGGAGCGAGCCCTGCAGGCGGCTGCCGCCGAGGAGTCCTCCGGCAACGTCCTGGTCGGGTACGGCACGGCGGCGGCGCCCGCGCGGCGCAGGAGGGTGCGGGCGGGTGCCGTCACGAACGGCACCCCGAAGCCTGCCGTGCGACCCGCCGCGCTTGCCTCACCACTCCCGCCCGCCCCGCAGGAGCCCGCCGGGACATCTGTCGCCGCGGGCCCTGGCACCCTGCCGCGCCCGGACGGTCCGATACCGGTGATCTCCCCTCTCGTGCGCAAGCTGGCCCGTGAGAACGGGGTGGAGCTCCGCGAGCTGACGGGGACCGGCCCGGACGGGCTGATCATGCGCGCCGACGTGGAAGCGGCCATCGCGGCGGAGCTGGCCATAGCGGCGGAGCCGACGGCCGGGCCCGCGGCCTCGGTCACTCCCATCACCTCGGTCACCCACACGCCGGCGGCAGCGGGCACGGCGGCGGAAGAGCGCTATCCGCTGACCGGGATCCGTGGGCTCGTCGCGGACAAGATGTCCCGCAGCAGGCGCGAGATACCGGAAGCCACCTGCTGGGTCGACGCCGACGCGACGGAACTGCTCGCGGCGCGCGCCGCGATGAACGCCGCCGTCAAGCAGGGCGAGGGGCGCAAGATCTCGCTGCTCGCGCTGTTCGCCCGCATCAGCGTGGCCGCACTGGCCCGCTACCCGATGCTGAACTCCACCGTGGACATGGAGGCGCGCGAGGTGGTCCGGCTCGCCGACGTCCACCTGGGCTTCGCCGCGCAGACCGACCGCGGTCTGGTCGTCCCCGTGGTCCGGAACACGAACACGCGGACCACCGAATCGGTCAACGACGAGCTGATCCGGCTCACGGAGTCGGCGCGGGACGGAAAGCTGACGCCGGGGGAACTGACGGGCGGCACGTTCACGTTGAACAACTACGGGGTGTTCGGCGTCGACGGCTCCACGCCGATCATCAATCACCCCGAGGCGGCCATGCTCGGCGTGGGCCGGATCGTGCCCAAGCCATGGGTGCATCAAGGGGAGTTGGCGGTGCGGCACGTCGTGCAGCTCTCGCTCACCTTCGACCACCGGGTGTGCGACGGCGGCACCGCGGGCGGGTTCCTGCGGTTCGTGGCGGACTGCGTGGAGCAGCCCGCGGTCCTGCTGCGGACGGTGTGAGGGGGCCCGGGGCGGTGGTGTGAGCCCTGGCCCGGTGACGTGAGTCTGCGTGCAGCGGTGAACAGCGGCGGTGTGCGTCTGTATGCAGGGGTGAGTCTGCGTACAGGTGTGAGTCTGCGTACAGAGGTGGGGTGAGAGCCCGTACGGAGGGTGGCAATGATCCTTCGTACGCCCATACTCGGGGGATGACCGCGCAGAGGGCCCCGGGTGGCGCCGAATCCGCCGCCTCGCACGCCGTCCCGACCGATCTCCCGAGTGCCGCCCCTTCCGACGGCTCGCACGCCTCGCCGCACGGCACCCCGTACGACGCCGTGGTGCTCGCGGGCGGCGGCGCCAGACGGCTCGGCGGTGCGGACAAGCCGGGCCTGCGGGTGGGCGGCCGTGCGCTGCTGGACCGGGTGCTCGGCGCGTGTTCCGGCGCGGGGACGACCGTGGTCGTCGCCGCGCCCCGCTCGACCGCCCGCCCCGTGGTGTGGGCGCGCGAGGAACCCGCGGGGGCGGGGCCGCTCGCCGCGCTCGACGCGGGGCTGCGGTGTACCGGGGCGGAGCAGGTGGTGGTGCTCTCCGCCGATCTGCCGTTCCTGGAGGAGCGGACGGTGGGCGGGCTCCTCACCGCGCTGCGCGAGAGCGGCGCGGACGGCGCGGTGCTGAGGGATCCCGGCGGCTGGGACCAGCCGCTGGTCGCGGCCTATCGCAGTGCCTCGCTGAAGCGTGAGATCGCGCGGCTCACCGCTGAGCACGACGGTCTGACGGGCCTTCCGCTGCGGTCGCTCACCGCGCGGCTCGAACTCACCAGGGTCGCCGACGCCGTGGCGTCCTTCGACTGCGACACCTGGGACGACATCGCGGCCGCCAGGGCCCGTATCAGGGAGCATGGGCACGTGTTGGATGAATGGATTTCCGCAGTCAAGGACGAACTGGGCATCGAGCTCGACGTCGACACCGGCCTTCTGCTCGACCTCGCCCGCGACGCCGCACACGGTGTCGCCCGGCCCGCGGCCCCGCTGACCACCTTCCTGGTGGGGTACGCGGCGGCGCGGGCCTCGGAGGGCGGTGGGCCCGAGGCAGTGGCAGAGGCCGTCCGCAAGGCGGCGGCGCTGGCCACGCGGTGGGCGGAGGAGGGCGGTTCCGACTCGGCGCCGGGTGCGGTCGCCGACGGGAAACCGGCGGCCGGGCCCGACCTGACGTCGCCGGACGACCGCCCCGACCCGGGTCAGGACGCGAGGGCCGACATGCGGCCGGACGCCGGATGAGTGGGCAGCCCGCGCCGGACGCCGAGCTCGACGAGGCGCTCGCCCTGGTGAACGACGACCATGGCCGCAGGACCGGCAGGCGCGCCGACGACGAGCCCGTCGGCGGTGGCCTCCGGGGCGCGCCGGACGCCTCGGGCGACGCGGGGCACGACAGAGGGCACGACAGAGGGCAGGACAGCGGGCCCCACGCCTCGGCCACGCCCGCTCCCACCGCATCCGCCGCCCCGGCCCCCCGAAGGCAAGTGACGACCCCGAACACCAACCCCGGCAACCCCGGCGAACCCGGCAACCCCAACGACCCCAAGACCACCCCCTGGCCCGCGGCCCGCACCGCTGCCGGGCGTGCCCCGCGGCCAGTGCCCTCCACCGCCGCGCCCGTCACCGTCCCCCTGGGGCAGGCGCTCGGTCTCGTTCTCGCCGCGCCCCTGGTCGCCCTCACCGACCTCCCCTCCTTCGACACCTCCGCGATGGACGGCTGGGTCGTCGCGGGGCCGGGCCCCTGGGAGGTCCAGGCCGACGGAATCCTTGCCGGGCACGAGCGGCCTGAGTCGCTCTCCGACGGGGAAGCCGTGCGCATCGCGACCGGGGCGCGGATCCCGCAGGAGGCCACCGCCGTCATCCGCAGCGAGCACGGCCTCACCGACGACAAGGGGCGTCTGCACCCCCGGCGTGACGTCACGCAGGGCCAGGACATCCGGCCCCGCGGCCAGGAGTGCCGCTCCGGAGAGCACCTCCTGCCGCCCGGCTCCCAGGTGACCCCGGCGGTGCTCGGGCTCGCGGCAGCCGCCGGATACGACGAACTGCCCGTGATCCCCCGGCCCAGCGCCGAAGTGCTGATCCTGGGCGATGAGTTGCTCACCGACGGGCTCCCCCACGAGGGCCTCATCCGTGACGCGCTCGGGCCCATGCTGCCGCCCTGGCTGCGCTCGCTCGGCGTGGACGTCATCGCCGTACGCAGGCTCGGTGACGACGCCGAGGCGCTCCACCAGGCGATCACCACCTCCGCCGCCGACCTCATCGTCACCACCGGCGGCACCGCCTCAGGCCCGGTCGACCACGTCCACCCCACCCTGAGCCGCATCGGGGCCGAACTCCTCGTGGACGGCGTCGCGGTGCGCCCGGGGCACCCCATGCTGCTCGCCCGCATCCGCCCCGACCAGCACCTCGTCGGCCTGCCCGGCAATCCGCTGGCCGCGGTCTCCGGCCTGCTGACCCTGGCCGAGCCCCTGCTGCGCACGCTCTCGGGGCGCCCCGCCACATCGCCGTACACCGCGGTTCTGCGCGAGGACGTCCACGGGCACCCGCACGACACCCGCCTCGTCCCCGTCACCCTCCACGCCGATCACGCCGTGCCCCTGCGCTACAACGGTCCGGCGATGCTGCGCGGGATCGCGGTGGCCGACGGGCTCGCGGTCGTCCCGCCGGGCGGCGCGCGCCGGGGCCAGGAGCTGGAGGTCCTCGACCTCCCCTGGGCCCTGCCGGATGCAGCCGCCCAAGCAGCCGCACACGCAGGGAAGCAAGCGGGATCGCCAGCAGGATCTCAAGCGGGCACAGACCCGGCCGGGGAGTGTTTCACGTGAAACTTCCCGGCCACGACGCCATCGCCCGCAACCCCGACGAACACCTCGTCACCCACCGGATCAAGCTGCCCCGCCGGGTTGTCGAGCGGCCCCTGCTGCAGGTCGGCAAGCGGCTGCTGATGGCGCTCGCGGTGCTCGCCCTGACGACCTTCATCGTCTGGATCGACCGCGGCGGCTATCACGACAACTCCGATGACAGGCTCGACTTCCTCGACGCCGCCTACTACTCCACCGTCACGCTCTCGACCACCGGCTACGGCGACATCGTCCCGTACAGCGACAGCGCGCGGCTCTGCAACATCCTCCTGATCACGCCGCTGCGCGTGCTCTTCCTGATCATCCTGGTCGGTACCACCCTTGAAGTACTCACGGAACGTACGCGCGAGGAATGGCGTCTGAACCGCTGGAGGTCCAACTTGCGTGAACACACCGTCGTCGTCGGCTTCGGCACCAAGGGTCGCTCGGCGATCCAGACCGTCTGCGCGACCGGTCTGAAGCCCGAGCAGATCGTGGTGGTCGACCCGAGCGCGAAGGTCGTCGACGCCGCCACAGCGGAGGGGTATGCGGGCGTCATCGGCGATGCGACGCGCAGCGATGTCCTCCTGCGTGCCGAGGTGCAGCGCGCCCGGCAGATCATCATCGCGACCCAGCGGGACGACACCGCCGTCCTGGTCACGCTGACCGCCCGGCAGATGAACCGCGCGGCGAAGATCGTGGCCGCGGTGCGCGAGGAGGAGAACGCGCCGCTGCTTCGGCAGTCCGGCGCCGACGCGGTGATCACCAGCGCCAGCGCGGCGGGACGGCTGCTCGGCCTCTCCGTGCTCAGCCCCAGCGCGGGCATGGTCATGGAGGACCTGATCCAGCAGGGCAGCGGCCTCGATCTCGTCGAGCGGCCGGTGATAAAGGCCGAGGTGGGGCTCGGCGTGCGCGAGACGGACGACCTGGTCGTCAGTGTCGTGCGCGGACACCGGGTGCTCGGGTACGACGATCCGGCCGTCGGGAAACTGCAGTTGATGGACCGTCTGATCACCATCGTGCGGGCGACGCCGACGTCACCGATGGCGCCCGACGCCCGGTCGAATCCGCCGCGCGGAGGCCTGCGCACGTAGACGGACCGGCCGGAATGCGCAGGGAGTAGCCTCGCCCGCATGCATGCGATCACGATCCCCGAAGCCGGTGGACCCGAAGCGCTCGTATGGGCCGAGGTCCCCGATCCCGTACCCGGTGAGGGTGAGGTGCTGGTCGACGTCGTGGCCAGCGCCGTGAACCGCGCCGACCTGCTCCAGCGCCAGGGCTTCTACAACCCGCCACCCGGCTCGTCCCCGTATCCGGGGCTCGAGTGCGCGGGCCGCGTCACCGACATCGGGCCGGGCGTCTCCGGCTGGAAGATCGGCGACGAGGTGTGCGCGCTGCTCGCCGGCGGCGGATACGCCGAGCAGGTCGTCGTCCCCGCCGGACAGCTGCTGCCCGTGCCCGAGGGCGTCGACCTCGTCACCGCGGCCGCGCTGCCCGAGGTGACGTCGACGGTCTGGTCCAACGTCTTCATGATTTCCCACCTCCGGCCCGGCGAGACGTTCCTCGTGCACGGCGGCTCCAGCGGTATCGGGACCATGGCGATCCAGCTGGCGAAGGCCGTCGGCGCCAGGGTGGCGGTCACGGCGGGCACCAAGGAGAAGCTCGACTTCTGCGCGGAGCTCGGCGCGGACATCCTCATCAACTACCGCGAGCAGGACTTCGTCGAGGAGATCAAGAACGCGACCGAGCGAGCGGGCGCGGACGTCATCCTCGACAACATGGGCGCCAAGTACCTCGACCGTAACGTGCAGTCCCTCGCCACCAACGGTCGTCTCGCGATCATCGGCATGCAGGGCGGCGCCAAGGGCGAGCTGAACATCGGCGCACTCCTCACCAAGCGCGCCGCCGTCACCGCGACATCGCTGCGCGGGCGGCCCGCCGAGGAGAAGGCGTCGATCGTTGCCGCGGTGCGGGAGCATGTGTGGCCGCTGATCGCCGCGGGACACGTACGCCCGATCGTCGACCAGACGGTGCCGATGAGTGACGCGGCGACCGCCCATCGCGTACTGGAGGAGAGCAACCACATCGGGAAGGTGCTGCTCGTCCGCTGAGGGCCGGCGCTGAGGGCCGGCGCTGAGCGCTGCCGTTGACTGCGGGTGATCCGTGGCTTGTCGCGCGGTTCCCCGCGCCCCACCGTGGGCGCGGGGAACTCGAGATGCCGGACAAGCGTCACCATGTGACGCTTGATCCAAGCTTCAGTGATCTCTCCGACCCGGTAGCGGGAGGGAGTCGGCGCGGTGACTCCATGGCTTCGCCCCTTGTTGATCCTGACGGTGCTGATCGCCGTCGCACCTGTCTCCTTCGCGTGCTCCCTCGCGTACGCGGTCGAGCCCTCACCCCGTGAGACCCGTGCCGGCAGCGTCCCCGGGGAGGGCCGTGCCAGGCCCGGCCGCGATGACCCCCCGCCGTCGGCCGCGACGCCCCTGCCGCCGCACAGGCCGGCGACGCAGGCCCCCACACCCGCCGTGAAGCCCGCAGAGCCCGTACAGCCGGTACGGCCGGTGCGGCCCCCGGGTCAGTCCACCACCGCGTCCGACATCACCCGGCGGACAGCCGCCCAGCCCGCTGTGCCCGGCCTCCGCGTGCTCCCGCTCGGCAGCGGCCTGGTCCTCATCGGCCTCGGTCTCGGGTCCTTCGCCGTGCGGCTGCGGCGGGGCTGACCCGGACGGACCGGCAGACGCCGACACGGACGGGCCCTTCGTCCACGGCCGTACATGGTGGATCAGTGGCAAATGGGGGCACCACCGATGTGTGACGTACGGGTGCGAGAGAATGGCGGCATGGAGATGCCGAGGAACGAAAGGTCGCCGGAGAGCCCCCAGGTCCTGGTCGTTGGACAGGACGGAATGGCGCTCGGCGGCGGCGGAGACGACGAATCCCGCGAGGTCCCGGTGACGGACATGGTCGAACAGCCGGCGAAGGTCATGCGCATCGGCAGCATGATCAAGCAGCTGCTCGAGGAGGTGCGGGCGGCACCTCTCGACGAGGCGAGCCGAGTGCGGCTCAAGGAGATCCACGCCAGTTCGGTCAAGGAGCTCGAGGACGGTCTCGCCCCCGAGCTCGTCGAGGAACTGGAGCGTCTCTCCCTCCCCTTCACCGACGAGGGAGTGCCCAGCGACGCCGAGCTGCGTATCGCGCAGGCCCAGCTGGTGGGATGGCTCGAAGGGCTCTTCCACGGGATCCAGACGGCCCTCTTCGCGCAGCAGATGGCGGCGCGGGCGCAACTGGAGTCGATGCGCCGCGCGTTGCCGCCCGGCGTGGGCGGCGGCGAGGAGGAAGAGGACGGCGGCATCGCGGGACGGACCGGAGGGCCTTACCTCTAAGCCTCCTGAAACAACGCGAAGGGCCCGGTCGCCTTGTGACCGGGCCCTTCGCGTCGATTACTGCGGCTGAGACTGAGGCAGATCAGGCCGGGTTGCCCGTGGAGATGGTGAACTCGATGTTCACGTCCTTCGGGTCGATGTCCGAGCCCTCCTTCGGGGACTGCATCATGACCGTGTCCTGCCCGTAGGTGTTCTCGTCCACCGTGCGCTTGTCGAACTGCCAGCCCGCCGCCTGCAGGCACTTCTGCACGGAACGCCAGTCCCGGAACGTGAAGTCAGGGACCTTGATCTTGGTCTCGTCGTTGTACGCCGTGTCGGGCTCGGTGCACTCTTCGGTCTCGATCGTCTTCGACCGGTCCGGACCGCGGTGCCCCGCCACCGGCGCCTTCGACTCCTTGCCCTTGGCGCCCTTGTCGTCGTCGCCGCCCATGGACATCGCCGTGATCAGGCCGCCGATGGCGAGCAGCGCGACGACGATCGAGCCCACGATCACCGGCATGTTCCGCTTGCCGCCGCCAGAGCCGCCGCCCTGCGCCGACGTCTGCGTCGGCTGCTGCGGCGAGAGGGTGTACGGCGGCGGGGTCTGCGCGGACTGCGGGGCGTACGCGTTCACGGGCGCCGGGGTCTGGTAGCCACCCTGCTGCGGGTAGCCGTAGCCCGGCGTGACGGGGCCCGGGGCCGGGGTGGGCGGGCCGTACGGACCCGACTGGTACGGCGTCTGGACGCTGCCGCTCTGCGGCATCGAGGAGTCGACCGGCGGGAAGACCGCGGCGCCGACGCCCGCGCCGCTCGCGGTCTGGGCGCCCGGCACGATGCTCGGCGCGGCCGACTGCAAGGACTGCGCGACCCGAAGGCACTCGTCGCGCATGGCCTCGGCGGTCGGGAAGCGCTCGTTCGGGTTCTTCTTCAGCGCGCGGGCGATGATCGCGTCGACCGCCGGCGGCAGCGAGCGGTTGATCGAGGACGGAGCGACCGGCTCCTCCTGGACGTGCGCGTACGCGATGGCCAGCGGTGAGTCCGCCTCGAAGGGCAGCCGCCCGGTGGTCAGCTGGAAGAGCATGATGCCGACGGAGTAGAGGTCGGACCGGGCGTCCACGCCGCGGCCGAGGGCCTGCTCCGGGGAGAGGTACTGGGGGGTGCCGACGACCATGCCGGTCTGCGTCATGGAGGTGACGCCGGACTGCATGGCGCGGGCGATGCCGAAGTCCATGACCTTGACGACGTTGCGCTTCGTCATCATCACGTTGCCGGGCTTGATGTCGCGGTGGACCAGGCCCATCTCGTGGCTGATCTCAAGAGCGGCCAGCACATCGGCGGTGATCTTCAGCGCCTGGTCGGTGGGCATCGCGCCGAACTGGGCGACGGACGCGTCGAGCACGGAGCCGAGCGGCTTGCCCTCCACGTACTCCATGACGATGTACGGCATGGTCGCGCCGTCAAGATCGTCCTCGCCGGTGTCGAAGACCGACACGATGTTCGTGTGCGTGAGCTTGGCCACCGACTGGGCCTCGCGGCGGAAGCGCTCGCGGAAGGACTGTTCGCGTCCGAGCTCGGTGTGAAGCGTCTTGATCGCTACTTGACGGTCGAGCACCGAGTCGTACGCCAGGTGAACGGAGGCCATGCCGCCTTCACCGAGAAGATCGCGCAGCTGGTACCGGCCACCGGCCAGCGAGCGTCCCGCATACCGTCCCTGTGCGCCGTCCTGGCTGCTCATGTCGTGCGTCCCCCATCGGCGCGGTGTGCCGGACGGCTCCGCGATCTGTGATCGATTCCCGCTATTCCTGGCCAAGTCTGCCCGAGGGCACCGACACGTCAAGCTCGATGCCCGTTCCGTGACCGTACGCGCAAGAAGCGTCTCGGAAGCGTTACAAGTTTGCTCGGGAGGGCACTCGGCGGGTTTGATGTCCGGTCCACCTCGAACCGCCGTGCCGCGCGAAGGCTGTAGCGTGGCCCGGCGGGGTTCCCCCGGTACCACCGAGCACCACGACCAGAAACGACGGCGAGGACTGATGGCACAGACGCAGCGCGCTCAGGGCCCGTCCGACCCCGAGGCGAGTGGCGGCGGCATGTCAGACGCGCCGGAGTTGTGGGGTAACGGCGGACTTGTCGGAGACGGCCGTTACCGGCTGACCCACAGACTCGGCCGGGGCGGCATGGCGGAGGTGTTCGCGGCCGAGGACGTACGTCTCGGCCGTACGGTCGCCGTCAAGCTCCTCCGCTCCGACCTCGCGGAGGACCCGGTCTCCAAGGCCCGCTTCACGCGTGAGGCCCAGTCGGTGGCGGGGCTCAACCACCATGCGGTGGTGGCGGTCTACGACTCCGGCGAGGACGTCGTCGGGCCGAGCGTCGTCCCGTACATCGTCATGGAGATCGTCGAGGGCCGGACGATCCGCGATCTGCTGCTCAACGCGGAGGCGCCGGGCCCCGAGCAGGCCCTGATCATCGTCTCCGGGGTGCTCGAGGCGCTCGCGTACTCGCACCAGCACGGCATCGTGCACCGCGACATCAAGCCCGCGAACGTGATCATCACCGACACCGGCGCGGTCAAGGTGATGGACTTCGGCATCGCCCGTGCGCTGCACGGCGCGCAGTCGACGATGACGCAGACCGGCATGGTCATGGGCACGCCCCAGTACCTCTCCCCGGAGCAGGCACTCGGCAAGGCGGTCGACCACCGCTCCGACCTTTACGCGACCGGCTGTCTGCTCTACGAACTCCTCGCGCTGCGGCCCCCGTTCACCGGTGAGACGCCGCTCTCCGTGGTCTACCAGCACGTCCAGGACATCCCCGTACCGCCGTCGGAGACCTCGGACGGGTCGCCGCCGGAGCTGGACGGCCTGGTGATGCGTTCGCTCGCCAAGGACCCGGACGACCGGTTCCAGACGGCCGAGGAGATGCGCGGCCTGGTCCAGTACGGGCTGCAGATGCTGCACGAGCAGGGCAGCCACACCGGGACCTGGAACACCGGCCCCGTCGACGTGGCGGGCATGCACGAGGGCGGCAGCACCCCGGCGATGGGCGTCGCGGGCACCACCGCGATGCAGCACCCGGGCGACTCCGGCACCGCGCAGATCCCCGGCGCCATGCTGCGCCCGCCGGGCGGCGACGACGGCGGCTTCGAGGGCGGTCACCGCGACGGGAACGGCGGCGGCCGGGGCAAGGTGTGGATCCTCGCCGTGCTCGCGGTCATCGCGATCGCCGTGGGTGTCGCGTATGCGCTGACGGCCGGCGACGGCAAGACGAAGGACAAGGACACCCCGACCAAGGCGCCGACGAAGCAGTCGGAGACGAAGAAGCCGAGCAAGAGCGCGGACGAGGAGACCTCGGACGATTCCGCGACGCCCGGCGACGGCTCCGGCGGTCAGGGCGACTGGACCCCGTCCGCGCCGAACACCACCGGCCCGACGGCGCCCACGACGCCGACCGAGACCGAGCCGTCGGACGACCCGACGCAGCCGACGGGTGAGCCCACCGAGCCGACGGACGAGCCCACCGAGCCGACGGACGACCCCAGCTCCCCGGAGAGCGAGGACCCGCCGGTGACCGGCGGACCTGAGGGCGGCGACTCCTCCGGCGCCGACGGCTGAGCCCAGGCGCACAGCCCGTAAACGAGACGCACGCGCGCGTGGAGCCCCGAATGGGCCCCACGCGCGCGTGCGTCGTCTTCAGTCGTTTCAGAGAGTCAGCCGTTCAGAAGGTGCGCTGCAGCTGTCGCTGCCGGCCGCCGTGGAGGGTGTGCACCGTGGCCAGCTGCGGCTCGATGCGCATGTAGACCGGGTCGTAGAGCTCGCCGTCCACGTAGTGCGGGCCGGGGCCGAAGAGTTCGAGCTCGGCGGTGGTCGGCTCGACGGCCTCGCAGAGGCCCACGAACTGCACGGTCCACTGGCCCGTGCGCGCGGTCTCCGCACTGAGGTTGTCCGCCCCGTAGGCGACGACACTGCCGGTGCAGGCCTCGTGGTAGCCGTATCCCTTGTGCATCCGCAGGAGGATCCGCCCGTCCACGACGACGTGGCGGGCAGCGGCGAGGAAGGGCAGCGCGCGCATGCTGGTCGCCACCCGGCCGTAGTCGGTGCGGCCGAGCAGTTCGAAGGCGAGCCGTTCGTCCTGTTCCTGATCTTCGGAGGGCATGCGTCCACCCTCGGGTACCGGCGGGGGGCCGGGGAAGGGGATCCCGCCCCTAGGGGACGGGGACGTAAGTCCCCTTTTCGGTCACAAAACGTGACCGAGCGTGTCAGTGCTGTTGTTCCGCCTGCATGCGTGCCACGTACGCGGCGGCCTGGGAGCGGCGTTCCATGCCGAGCTTGGAGAGCAGGCTGGACACGTAGTTCTTGATCGTCTTCTCGGCGAGGTGCAGCCTTTCACCGATCACCCGGTTGGTCAGGCCCTCGCCGATCAGGTCGAGGATCTTCCGCTCCTGGTCCGTGAGGTTCGCCAGACGGTCGTCGCCCTTGGGGGTGTTCCCGTCGCGCAGCCGCTCCAGGACGCGGGCCGTGGCGACGGGGTCGAGCAGGGACTTTCCGGCTGCCACGTCGCGAACGGCGGAGAGGAGTTCATTGCCGCGAATGGCCTTCAGGACATAGCCCGAAGCGCCGGCCATGATCGCGTCGAAGAGAGCCTCGTCGTCCGCGAACGAGGTGAGCATCAGGCATTTGATGTCCTCGTTCCGCGAACGGATCTCGCGGCAGACCTCCACCCCGCTGCCGTCCGGCAGGCGCACGTCGAGAACGGCCACGTCCGGCCGTGTCGCCGGGATCCTGACCAGGGCGTCCGCCGCCGTTCCTGCTTCTCCGACCACCTCGATGTCGGACTCCACGGAGAGCAGCTCATGGACTCCACGGCGGACCACTTCATGGTCGTCGAGGAGAAATACCGTAATTTTTCCGTCTTCGCGCACGGAGCCAGTCTCACACATGATCTCTCCCAGTGCCCGAGCTGAACTCTTCCCGTGCACGGGGTGGCCGGGATAACGTGCCGGTGTTCCGGCCCCCTGCCAGGCTGTGATCAGTGCTGTGACCAGGAACTGTTCCCGACTTTCTGCATTTACTCGGAAATCCAAGCAGTCAGGTACTTGGAAATCCAAGCAAATTCGCAGGTCAGATGGGGTTTCACAGAATTGGTAAGCACTGGGTAACGTGCATTGTGCAGGGCGCTCGCCGGGGCACCTGTCACGCCTGTTCCCGGCCGAGTCGCACCCACCCCGTGCGCGGGCACGGATCAGGCGAGCCGCACTGGCTTACCCGGTAATCCCGGGGGCCGGACCGACGGAGGAGCACACGTGACCGTGGAGAGCACCGCCGCGCGCACACCGCGCCGCAGCAGTACGAGCGGCGGGAAGCGCGCCAGCGCCAAGAAGGCCGCGCCGAAGAAGAGCACGGAGCCCCAGCTCGTACAGCTGCTGACCCCCGAGGGCAAGAGGGTCAAGAACGCCGAGTACGACCAGTACGTCGCCGGGATCACCGCCGATGACCTGCGCGCCCTGTACCGCGACATGGTCCTCACCCGCCGCTTCGACGCCGAGGCCACCTCCTTGCAGCGCCAGGGCGAGCTGGGCCTGTGGGCGTCGCTGCTCGGCCAGGAGGCCGCCCAGATCGGTTCCGGCCGTGCCACGCGCCAGGACGACTACGTCTTCCCGACCTACCGCGAGCACGGCGTCGCCTGGTGCCGCGGGGTCGACCCGACCAATCTGCTCGGGATGTTCCGCGGCGTGAACCACGGTGGCTGGGACCCGAACACCAACAACTTCCACCTGTACACGATCGTCATCGGCTCGCAGACCCTGCACGCCACCGGTTACGCGATGGGCGTGGCCAAGGACGGCGCGGACTCGGCCGTGATCGCGTACTTCGGGGACGGCGCCTCCAGCCAGGGCGACGTCGCGGAGGCCTTCACCTTCTCGGCGGTCTACAACGCTCCCGTCGTGTTCTTCTGCCAGAACAACCAGTGGGCCATCTCCGAGCCCACCGAGAAGCAGACCCGGGTGCCGCTCTACCAGCGCGCACAGGGCTTCGGCTTCCCGGGCGTGCGGGTCGACGGCAACGACGTCCTCGCCGTGCTCGCCGTCACCAAGTGGGCCCTGGAGAGGGCGCGTACGGGCGAGGGCCCGGCGCTCATCGAGGCGTTCACCTACCGCATGGGCGCGCACACCACGTCCGACGACCCGACCAAGTACCGCAGGGACGAGGAGCGCGAGGCCTGGGAGGCGAAGGACCCGATCCTGCGCCTGCGGACCTACCTCGAGGCCGAAGGTCACGCGGATGAGGGATTTTTCGCGGAACTCGAGGCGGAGAGCGAAGCGTTGGGCAAGCGAGTGCGAGAGGTGGTGCGGGCGATGCCGGATCCGGATCTGATGGCGATCTTCGAGAACGCGTATGCGGACGGGCATGCGCTGGTCGACGAGGAGCGCGCGCAGTTCGCCGCCTATCAGGCGTCTTTCGCTGAAGAAGGCGGTAAGTGACCATGGGCGTACAGAAACTTCCTCTTGCCAAAGCGATCAACGAATCGCTGCGTACGGCGCTGGACACCGACCCCAAGGTCCTCATCATGGGCGAGGACGTCGGCAAGCTCGGCGGCGTCTTCCGGGTGACGGACGGGCTGCAGAAGGACTTCGGCGAGGACCGTGTCATCGACACCCCGCTCGCCGAGTCCGGCATCGTCGGCACGGCCATCGGCCTGGCCCTGCGGGGTTACCGCCCGGTGGTGGAGATCCAGTTCGACGGCTTCGTCTTCCCGGCGTACGACCAGATCGTCACGCAGCTCGCGAAGATGCACGCCCGCGCGCTCGGCAAGATCAAGATGCCGGTCGTCATCCGCATTCCGTACGGCGGCGGCATCGGCGCCGTCGAGCACCACAGCGAGTCGCCGGAGGCGCTGTTCGCGCACGTGGCGGGGCTCAAGGTCGTCTCGCCGTCGAACTCGTCGGATGCCTACTGGATGATGCAGCAGGCCATCCAGAGCGACGACCCGGTGATCTTCTTCGAGCCGAAGCGTCGCTACTGGGACAAGAGCGAGGTCGACACGGAGGCCATCCCGGCGCCGCTGCACAAGGCCCGCGTCGCCCGCGAGGGCACGGACCTGACGCTCGTCGCGTACGGCCCGATGGTGAAGGTCTGTCTGGAGGCCGCGGCGGCCGCCGCCGAAGAGGGCAAGTCCCTTGAGGTCGTGGACCTGCGCTCCATGTCGCCGATGGACTTCGACGCCGTGCAGACGTCGGTCGAGAAGACGCGGCGGCTCGTCGTGGTCCACGAGGCCCCGGTCTTCCTGGGCACGGGCGCGGAGATCGCGGCCCGTATCACCGAGCGCTGCTTCTACCACCTCGAAGCTCCCGTGCTGCGGGTCGGCGGCTTCCACGCGCCGTATCCGCCGGCGCGGTTGGAAGAGGAGTACCTGCCGGGTCTCGACCGGGTGCTCGACACTGTCGACCGCTCGCTGGCGTTCTGAGGGAGAGGGTCGTGACGACGATGACAGACGCTGCGCTGGCCGAGTTCAAGATGCCCGACGTGGGCGAGGGGCTCACCGAGGCAGAGATCCTCAAGTGGTTCGTGGCGCCCGGCGACACGGTCACCGACGGGCAGGTGGTGTGCGAGGTCGAGACGGCCAAGGCCGCCGTCGAGCTGCCCATTCCGTTCAACGGTGTCGTACATGAACTGCGCTTCCCCGAGGGCACCACGGTCGATGTCGGCCAGGTGATCATCGCGGTGGACGTCTCCGGTGGAAGCGCGCCCGCCGCGCCCGCGGAGGCAGCCGCCGCCCCGGCGCAGGAAGCCGCTCCCCAGGAGCCCGATGCCGAGGAGGAGGCTCCTCAGGGCCGCCAGCCGGTGCTGGTCGGCTATGGGGTCGCCGAGTCCTCGACGAAGCGCCGCGCGCGCAAGTCGGCGCAGGACCAGGCCGATGCCGCCGGTACGTACTACGCGGCCGCGGTCCAGGCCGAGCTGAACGGCTCAGGGGCGGCTGCCGCCTCCGCCGCGCCCCCGGCCCCCGCGCCCGCCGCCCCGGTGGGCAGCAGGCCGCTGGCCAAGCCGCCGGTGCGCAAGCTCGCCAAGGACCTGGGAGTCGACCTCGCGGCCATCGTGCCGTCCGGGGCCGACGGGATCATCACGCGCGAGGACGTGCACGCGGCGGTGGCCCCGGTCTCCGCCGCACCGGCAGCCTCCGCACCGGCTGCCCCCGTGGAAGCCCCCGCCCCCGTGGCCGCCCCGCAGCGGACGCAGAACGAAGCACCCGTCGCCGCCCCCGTGGCGAGCGGCGACGCGCGCGAGACCCGCATCCCCGTCAAGGGCGTCCGCAAGGCGATCGCCCAGGCGATGGTCGGCTCGGCCTTCACGGCGCCGCACGTCACGGAGTTCGTGACGGTGGACGTGACGCGGACGATGAAGCTGGTCGATGAGCTGAAGCGAGACGCAGACAAGTACGGCTTCACGGGCCTGCGGGTCAATCCGCTGCTGCTCATCTCCAAGGCGCTGCTCGTGGCGATCCGGCGGAACCCGGACGTCAACGCGTCCTGGGACGAGGCGAATCAGGAGATCGTCCAGAAGCACTACGTGAACCTGGGCATCGCCGCCGCCACGCCGCGCGGTCTGGTCGTCCCGAACATCAAGGACGCGCACGCCAAGACACTGCCCGAACTGGCCGAGGCGCTCGGCGAGTTGGTGTCCACGGCCCGCGAGGGCAAGACGTCGCCGGGCGCGATGCAGGGCGGCACGGTCACCATCACGAACGTCGGCGTCTTCGGCGTCGACACCGGCACGCCGATCCTGAACCCCGGTGAGTCCGCGATCCTCGCGGTCGGCACGATCAAGCTCCAGCCCTGGGTCCACAAGGGCAAGGTCAAGCCGCGCCAGGTGACGACGCTCGCGCTCTCCTTCGACCACCGTCTGGTCGACGGCGAGCTCGGCTCCAAGGTGCTCGCCGATGTGGCGGCCATCCTGGAGCAGCCCAAGCGGCTCATCAGCTGGGCATAGTGCCTGGGTACAGCGTCCGGTAGAGCTGGACGCATACGCCGACGGGGCCCCGCCACACATCGTGGCGGGGCCCCGTCGGCGTATGCGAGAACTGCTGAAGTGCCGCTTCCGGGCTACACCTTGAAGCCGTAGTCCATCAGCTTCTTCGCGTCCTTCGTGCGGTTGTTCACGGAGGACGAGGTCAGGACCGTGCCGATGACCGTCTTGCCGTTGCGGGACGCGGCGAAGACCAGGCAGTACTTGGCCTGCGGGCCGGAGCCGGTCTTCACGCCGATGGCGCCGCTGTAGCTGCTGAGCAGGTTGTTCGTGTTCGACCACGACATGTAGCGGTAGCCGCCGCTCTTCGTGGTGACCTTCTGCTTCGTCGACTTCGTCTTCACGACCGTACGGAACGTGGAGCTCTTCATCGCGCTGCTCGCGAGCTTCGTCAGGTCGCGGGGCGTCGAGTAGTTGCCCGCGCCGCCGATGCCGTCGAACGAGTCGAAGTGCGTGTTCCGCAGCCCGAGGCTCCTGGCCTGGGTGTTCATCTTGCCGATGAACGACTTCACGCGGGCCGAGCGGGTTGAGCCCTTGCCGAACTTGTCCGCGAGGGCGTACGCCGCGTCGCAGCCGGACGGCAGCATCAGGCCGTACAGGAGCTGGCGGACGGTGACCTTGTCGCCGACGATCAGCCGGGCCGACGAGGCGGTGTTCCTGACGATGTAGTCGCTGTAGGCCTTTTCGATCTTGACCTTGGAGTTGAGGTTGAGGTTCGGCTGCGAGAGCACCACCTTCGCAGTCATGATCTTGGTGGTGGAGCCGGTGGACCGGCGTGTGTCCGCCGACTTGGTGAAGAGCGTCTTGCCCGTGCCGTTGTTCATGACGAAGCCGCCCTTGGCGACGATCGACGGCTTGGGCAGCGAGGCCGCATGGGCCGGGGTCGTGAGGGCTCCGCCCGCGAGAACCGCACTCGCGGTGACGATAACGGCCGATGTGCGGCGAATGCCCTTAATGGGGGTTTTCAAGTTCAATGCTCCAAATGCCCCTGGAATGCGGCCACATGAGGGTGCCGCTTGATAGTGAGACACACGAGGGAGGCAAATGGATGCGCCTGAGTGCGGTCCTATAAGGGTGATGTCCGGATCGTGGAATGGACGACCCCATGGGTACGTGTTGTATCTATGCTGTGCGCATGCCTGTCGCACCCGCCTCGTCCCCCACTCGCGCCCTGAAGCAACCACCCGCCGCCGAGCGTGTGTACGCGCACGTGAAGCAGGGGGTTCTCGACCGCCGGTACGAGGGCGGCACGCTGCTCACCGAAGGTGAGCTCGCCGAGGCCGTCGGGGTGTCCCGCACCCCGGTGCGCGAGGCACTCCTGAAGCTGGAGGTGGAGGGGCTTCTCCGGCTCTACCCGAAGAAGGGCGCGCTGGTCCTGCCGGTGTCCGTGCAGGAGATCGCCGACGTCGTCGAGACGCGGCTCCTGGTGGAGACGCACTCGGTGCGCAAGGCGGTGCCCGCGCCCGGGGCGCTGATCGCCCGCCTTGAGGAGCTGCTGCGGCAGCAGCGCGAGCAGGCCGCTGCCGGGGACCTCTCCGCCGCCGCCGTGACCGACCGGTGCTTCCATGCCGAGATCGTGCGGAGCGGGGGGAACGAAATCCTTGCCCGTCTGTACGACCAGCTCCGTGACCGGCAGCTGCGGATGGGCGTCGCCGTGATGCACTCCCACCCCGACCGGATCGCCAAGACGCTCGCCGAGCACGAGGAGATCCTGAACGCCCTGCGCGGCGGGGACGCGGATGCCGCGGAGGCGGTGGTCACCCGGCACGTCGGGTGGTTCCAGAATCTCGCGCGAGGGGACGTGCGATGAGCTCGGCCTCCGCTCCCGTTTCCCTCCCCGGTGACCCTCCCGGTGGCAGGAAGGCCGTGCTCGTCTGGGGGATCGGTGTCGCCGTCTACTTCGTCGCCGTCATCTTCCGGACCTCCCTCGGCGTCGCCGGGCTCGACGCCGCCGACCGGTTCCACGTCAACGCGTCCGCGCTCTCGACCTTCTCGATCCTCCAGCTCCTCGTCTACGCGGGCATGCAGATACCCGTCGGCCTGATGGTCGACCGGCTCGGCACCAAGCGTGTGCTGACGATCGGAGTCGTACTCTTCACGCTCGGGCAGCTCGGCTTCGCGTTCTCCCCCTCGTACGGAATGGCGCTCGCGTCCCGCGCGCTGCTCGGCTGCGGTGACGCGCTGACCTTCATCAGCGTGCTGCGCCTCGGCACCCGCTGGTTCCCGGCCCGGCGCGGCCCCCTGGTCGCCCAGCTCGCGGGCCTGGTCGGCATGGCGGGCAACCTCGTCTCCACCCTCGTCCTCGCCCGGCTCCTGCACTCCGTCGGCTGGACCGCGGCCTTCGCGGGCAGCGCGCTCTGCGGTGTCGTCGTCCTCGTCCTGATGACCCTGTTCCTCAAGGACCACCCCGAGGGGCACGAGCCGGAGCCGGCCCGGCACACCGGCGGGGCCTTCGTGCGCAAGCAGATCGCCCTGAGCTGGCGCGAGCCCGGCACCCGGCTCGGGCTGTGGGTGCACTTCACCACGCAGTTCCCCGCGATGGTCTTCCTGCTGCTCTGGGGGCTGCCGTTCCTCGTCGAGGCGCAGGGGCTCTCACGGGCGACGGCGGGGACGCTGCTCACGCTCGTCGTGCTGTCCAACATGGTGGTGGGCCTGGTCTACGGCCAGATCGTCGCCCGGCACCACGCGGCCCGCACGCCCCTGGCGATCGGCACCGTCGCCGCGACGGCCACGATGTGGGCGGTCACGATCCACTACCCCGGCGACCACGCCCCGATGGGCCTGCTCATCGCGCTGTGCACCGTGCTCGGCGCCTGCGGACCCGCGTCCATGATCGGCTTCGACTTCGCGCGGCCCGCGAATCCGCCGGAGCGCCAGGGCACCGCCTCCGGCATCGTGAACATGGGTGGCTTCGTCGCCTCCATGACGACGCTGCTCGCCATCGGCGTGCTCCTGGACGCGACCGGCGACAACTACCGGATCGCCTTCTCCGCCGTCTTCGTCCTGGAGGCGGTCGGCCTCAGCCAGATCCTGCGGCTGCGGACGCGCGCGGTGCGCAGGGAGAAGGAACGGCTGGTCGCCAGCCGCGTCGAGGCCGTCCACGTGCCCGTCTGAGGCCGCGTCGGGGGCTACGGCGTGACCGCGAACTCCCGCAGGATCGCCTCGCCCAGACCGTGATCGCCCTCGATCTTGATCCGGTCGGCCACCGAGGCGTACGTGACGCGACCGCACGCGAGGCGGAAGTACGTCTCCCAGTCCAGGCTCAGCGTGGCGAGCGGGCCGAGGGAGGGGGTACTGTCGACCGTCGCGTGGCCGTCGGCGTCGACGCGGACCGTGCGCAGGAACTCGACGGGGCCGCTGACGTCGAGGACGACCGCCGAGTTCGCCGGTGCCGCGGCCTTCTTGGCGACCACCTTGGGCAGTCCGTGCAGGAGGAGGTCGCGCGCCACGTACGCCCCCTGGGAGTCGAGGTTGCCGGGCTTCTTCAGCGTGGTGCGCAGATCCTGCTCATGCACCCAGACGTCGAACGCCCGCATCCGCGTGGCCAGTTCGAGGGTCTGCTCGGTGCCGAGCGGGCCGCGGATCTTGTGGGAGGGGTCACGCGACTCGTTCCGCAGCTGCCGCGAGCGGCGGATGATCGTGTACTCCAGCTCGGAGGTCATCTCGGGCGCGGTGTGGTGGCGCCGGACGTCGACCTGGACCTCCATGTAGCGCTGGCCCTCGGTCTGTACGTGGTACAGGTCGCGGGGCAGGGTGTGGATCGGACGCGGGTCGCCCAGCATCTCGCAGTCCAGGCCTATGACGTGGGAGACGACATCCCGCACCGACCAGCCGGGGCAGGGCGTGGCCCAGTTCCACTCTGCCTCGGCGAGCGGTGACACCAGCTCGGATATGGCTGATACGGATTGGGTCCAGGCGTCGGCGTAGGTTTGCAGGCTGGGATGGAGACTCACGGGACCCCTCGACGGTCGTACGCGGGCGGTGGGTGACTGAGACGCGTTGTGGGGGCCCGGGGGAGTCCCCCGGAAAATCACAGTACGCTGCCCGCAGGCACCCCGGCAGTGCTTTCGTGTGACGATCGTAGGCCCGTGTTGACGGCTCGAATGCCAGGACGGTGGTAGTGTGCGCGCCTCCCTCATCCAGATCGCCGTAGACGAGGGCGAATCGGTCAATTCCCGTCGCTCGCGGGTCTCTTCGCTGGTCCGCGAGGTCGCGGCGAGCGAGCGGCCGGATCTCGTCGTTCTTCCCGAACTGTGGACCACGGGCGCTTTCGCGTACGAGTCGTTCGCGAGCGAGGCGGAGCCGCTCGAAGGTCCCACGTACGAAGTCATGGCCAAGGCCGCGAGCGACGCGGGCGCCTGGCTGCACGCGGGGTCCATCCCGGAGCAGGACGCTGCGGGGGACCTCTACAACACCTCGCTCGTCTTCTCGCCCGAGGGCGAACTCGCCGCCTCGTACCGGAAGATCCACCGGTTCGGCTTCGACAAGGGCGAGGCCGTGCTGATGGGCGCGGGGACCGAACTGACCACGGTGCGGCTGCCGTCCACGACACTGGGCCTCGCCACCTGTTACGACCTCCGCTTCCCCGAGCTCTTCCGGGGGCTCGTCGACGCGGGCGCCGAGATGTTCGTCGTCCCCGCGGGGTGGCCCGCGCGGCGGCGCGAGCACTGGACGCTGTTCGCGCGGGCGCGCGCCGTCGAGGACCAGGTGTTCGTCCTCGCGTGCGGTACGGGCGGTACGCACGCCGGGGTTCCCCAGGCCGGGCACAGCATCGTCGTCGACCCGTGGGGCGAGGTGCTCGCCGAGGCGGGGGACGGCGAGGAGGTCCTCACCGTCGAGCTCGACCCGGCGAAGGTCGCGGCCACGCGGGAGCAGTTCCCCGCGCTGAAGGACCGGCTGCTCGGGATGGACACGCCCCGGCGCTGAGGCCTCGGGTCGCTGAGGCCTCGGGCCACTGAGACCTCCGGCCCGGTCGGCCGCCTCAGTCGTCGTCGCCCCGTTCCTTCTCCGCAAGACGGATCACGCAGACCGCGACGGCCAGCAGGAGGGACGCGTCGGCGTCCTCCCGGACGATCTGGAGGCCGTACGCGTCGCGGACCGTGAACCAGCGGCGGGAGATGTCGGCGAGCAGTTCGCCGTCGTACTCGATGGCGAACTCGCGGTCCAGGATCTTGCCGCTCACGTCGAGCTCGGTGCCGTCCACCAGGGCCACGCGGTAGTGGTTGCGCAGGAGCGAGAGGCGTTTGCGCTTGATCGTGGCCAGCTCCTCGCCGTCCCGCTCGATCACCATCGTGTCGCGCAGGGCCAGCATCTTGGCCCGGATGTCGATGAGGACGCGGCCCTGCATGTCCTTGAGCTCGAAGGTCTCGCGCAGGCGCATCGCCTTGCCGTCGACGAGGAAGACCTTCTGCCCCTGGTCGTCCTCGATCCAGTAGTCGTCACCGATGCCGAGCAGCCGGTCGCGTACGAGAAGTTTCATGGGTCCATGACTACCCCGCCGCGCCCATGACAGCGCACGACACAGCCGGTCCGCGCCACTCGGGGGAAAGTGGGACACGGACCGGCTGCGGATCAGGGGAGGCCGCGCGGTCTTACGACATGGCGTCCTCAAGGGTGTTCTGCCAGTAGGTGACGTGCGAGTCCGCGTTGAGCAGCAGGCCCGCGGCGCCGGGGGACTTCACCGTGACCTGGCCGTTCTGGCCGTCCTTGGCGTCCTTGGCGTTCTTTGCCGCGAGCGTGATGCCGAGGGTCTTGGCGCGGTGGGTCTTGACGGCGTCCATGCCCGCGAGGTTGATCGCGGCGTAGGCGGACCGGGCCGGTCCGACGCGGACGACCGACTGGGGACGGGTGTTCTCGGCCGTCGGGAAGTCCTCGCCCGTCGTCGGGTCGCTGACGACGGGGGCACCGAGGACCGAGCAGGCCTTGCCGCCGTTGTTGGTGATCTTGAGCAGGACGAAGGGCGCGGAGCCGCCGGTGTCCTCAAGCGTGATCTTCGTGGTGGCCAGGGTGCAGCCGTCACCGGCGGCTCGTGGCGCGGGGGCCGCATCACCCGGCGTGCTGGCCGTCTCCTCCCCGCTCGACGAGCCGCCCGCACTGCCCTCGCCGCCCGACGCGTCCGTGCCCGCCGCCCCCTGGCCCGCACCGGCTGCCTTGCCGTCGTCGCTCCCGCCGTCGCCGCTGCACGCGGTGAGCGAGAGGGACAGCGCGGCGAGGACCGCGACGGCGACCGCCGTGTTCTTACGGGTGGAGCGGGAGGAACGGGCAGTATCGGCGATACGGGTGGAGCGTGTGGCGCGAGCGGTGGTGCGCATTGCGGTGACTCCCCCGTGAGCGGTGGCCGGTCGTGCTTGCTGCACTGAGCCTGCCGCCCCGCACTGGCGTTCCGCTAACACCTGACTAATGAATCGTTCACGCAACTCACGTAACTCACAGAGCTCACAGAGCTCACAGAGAGGAGTCCGGCACGGACCGGAGCGGCTCCTCGGCACGGGGCCGGGGGGCCGCAGCGGGCCCGGGTGCTTCCAGGCCGCGGGCGAAGAGCCGCACCAGGTCGTGCAGGACGTAGCGCCCCGACCCCTCCTCCCGGATCAGGTGGGCCGCGGCGAGGCGGTCGAGTCCCTGGTGCGCGGCGGCCACGTCCATGCCCGCGAGGGCGGACGCCGCGTGCGCGTCCACGTCAGGAGTGGAGGCGTGGGCCAGCCAGGCGAGCAACCGGGTGTCACTTCCCGGGAGTTGGGCCACCGAGGTGCGCAGGGCAGCCGCGACGCCGGTGTCCTCGGCGGAGAGCAGGGCCAGCCGCTGCTCTCCGTCGGCGAGTTCGGCGGCGAGTCCGGCCACGGTCCGCTGGGGGCGCCCGATGAGCCGGGCGGCGGCGATGCGCAGGGCCAGCGGGAGGCCGTCGCAGAGGCGGGCGATCTCGCGTACGTCCGCGGAGTCGGCGTCCAGGCCGGCCCGTTGCCCCAGGGCGCGGAGGAACAGCTCGGCGCCGTCGCGCTCGCCGAGCATGCCGACCGGCACGGGCCGCGCGCAGTCCGACGCGACGAGGCCGTCGAGGCGGTTGCGGCTGGTGATGAGGGTGGTGCAGTGGGGCGCGCCGGGCAGCAGCGGGCGGACCTGGGCGGAGTCGTGGGCGTTGTCGAGCACGACGAGGACGCGCCGTTCGGCGAGGAGCGAGCGGTAGAGGGCAGCCGCCGGTTCGATGCCGGCGGGCACCTCCTGCTGCCGCACGCCCAGGGCGAGGAGGAGCTCCCGCAGGATGCGTTCGGGGTGGGCGGGGGCGCCGCCGCTGAAGCCGCGCAGGTCCGCGAAGAGCTGGCCGTCCGGGTGGGGGGCCGCGTGGTGGTGCGCCCACTGCAGGGCGAGGGCGGTCTTTCCCACGCCCGCGGCGCCGGTGAGGAGAACGATCGGCGCCTCCGTCTCCTCGACGAGTACGGCCTTCAGGGCGGCGAGCTGCTCTTCACGGCCCGCGAAGGCGCGGGGCGCCCTGGGCAGGAGGCGGGGGATCACGGGCCCCGGCGGAGGGCCTTCCGCCGGGGCCGCGGGAGCTGCGGGGCCGGTGGCCGCAGGCCCGGTGGCCGCAGGCCCGGCGCCACGGCTGTCGGCGCCCGGGATCGTGAGCCGTGCCCGCCCGTCGCCGGACTCACGGCCCCGCTCGGCCGTGGGCGGCCCCACGCGCTGAACGGTACGGCTTCCCTCGGCGGCCTGCGCGGGAGCCACAGGTGCGCCGGGAGTGCCGGGCCCGCCAGGGCCTGCGGGCGCCGCGGGGAATGCGGGAGCGCCGGGCGAGGCGGGAGCGCCGGGCGCGGCAGGGGCAGCCTTCGCGCCCCCGAGCCCCAGGTCGTACCGCCCCCGGCGGCGCGGCGGCGGATTGCCCAGCATCGGGTGGGCCCCGGTGTCGGGCTCACCGGCGAGGATCTCCTCGTAGGCACGGCGCAGCTTCTTGCCGGGGTCCACGCCCAGCTCCTCGGCAAGGAGCTCCCGCGTCCGGTTGAAGTACTCCAGCGCCTCGGACTGCCGGCCGCACCGCTGCAGCGCCCGCATCAGGGCGGCCACCAGGCTCTCCCGCAGCGGGTGCTGGACCGATTCCGCGGTCAGCAGGCCCACGGCCTGTCCGTGCGAGCCGAGGCGTCCGTAGGCATCGGCGAGCTGCTCGACGGTGACGAGGCGGCTCTCCTCCAGGCTCCGCGCGGCGGCCAGCATCGGCTCCGTGGCGACGGTGCCGGTCAGCGCGGGCCCGTTCCACAGCGCGAGCGCCTCCCGCAGCATCAGGGCCGCGTCCGAGGCCTCCCGCTGCCGCCCGGCCAGCGTGACGAGGTCCTCGAAGCGGTTGACGTCGAGCAGGGTCTCCGGGAGCTGGAGGGAGTACGCACCGCCCTGCGTGGCGAGTTCGACGCCGTACGCGTCGAGGCCCGCCTCGACGAGCAGGGCGCGCAGCCGGGAGATGTGCCCCTGGATGACGGTGCGCGCGTGCATCGGCGGTTCGCCGTCCCACAGGGTCTCGGTCAGGGCGTCCACCGATACCGGCGTACCCGCCCGCAGCAGCAGCGCCGCGAGCAGGCTGCTGCGCTTGGCGGGGCCGAGGGGGACGGATCCGCTGCCTCCGGCGACGGTCACCGGCCCGAGCAGCTGGAACTCCACCTGGCCTCAACTCCTTTGCCGTGCCCGTGCCGCACGCCTGGACAACGCCTCGAATAACACTTCGAACAAGGCCCAAGACTATCGCCGGGCCCGGCAGCCATGGAGATGGCTGCCGGGCCCGGCGAAAAGGAGCGGCTGAAACGCCCGCCCGCGAGCGGGGCGGGCCGTCAGTAGCGGTGGTGGTGGTCGTCTTCCGTCTCGACCACGGTCGCGCCCGGGGGCACGACGGTCTTGCGGCGCGCGTTGGTGAACGCGGCGACGCCGATCACACCCACCGCCATCATGATCAGACCGGTGATGGTGAGGTTGATGCCCTCCATCTCCCAGTCGGTGGCGAACGCGAGGATGGCGCCCGCGGCGATCAGGATGATGCATCCGCCCAGGCCCATGTGGACCGCCTCCCTAAGTCGTGGCAGGGCTCCCGGGTACCCGGGCCCGGCACGGTCACACGGAGAAGCGGAAATAGGCCTTCAGCCTTCGAACCGGCCTTCAGCCTTCAGATCGGACTTCAGCCTTCGAGGAACGCCACAAGGGCGTTGGCCAGCAGATGCGGGTCGTCCGCCCCGCACAGCTCGCGCACGCTGTGCATGGAGAGGATCGCGACGCCGATGTCGACGGTCTTGATGCCGTGCCGGGCCGCGGTGATCGGCCCGATCGTCGTGCCGCAGGGCATGGCGTTGTTCGAGACGAACGTCTGGAAAGGCACCCCGGCCTTCTCGCACGCGGCGGCGAAGACGGCGCGTCCGGCGCCGTCCGTGGCGTACCGGTTGTTGACGTTGACCTTGAGGATCGGGCCGCCGTTGGCACGCGGGTGGTGCGTCGGGTCGTGCCGCTCCGCGTAGTTGGGGTGCACGGCGTGGCCCGTGTCGGAGGAGAGGCAGACGGTGCCGGCGAAGGCGCGCGCCCTGTCCTCGTACGTGCCGCCGCGCGCGAAGACGGAGCGTTCGAGCACCGAGCCGAGGAGCGGGCCGTCCGCGCCCGTGTCGGACTGCGAGCCGTTCTCCTCGTGGTCGAAGGCGGCGAGCACGGGGATGTACGGCAGGGAGTCGGCGCCGTCCGCCGTGGCGACGGCGGCCAGCGCCGCCGTACAGGCGTGCACGGAGAGGAGGTTGTCCATCCGCGGGCCCGCGATGAGGTCGCGGTCGCGGCCGAGGTAGGCGGGCGCCTCGACGGGGTGCGTCATCAGGTCCCAGCCGGTGACGTCGCCGGGGGCGAGCCCCGACTCCTCCTCCAGGAAGGCGATGAGGTCGCCCTCGTGCACGTCGTCACCGAGCCCCCAGATGGGCTGCATGTGCTTCTGCTTGTCGAGCTTGAGGCCGTCGGCGATCACCCCGCGGTCCATGTGGATCGCCAGCTGGGGGACCCGCAGCAGCGCCCGGTCGATGTTCACGAGGCGCGTCGAGCCGTCCCGCAGCGAGAGCCGGCCCGCCAGGCCGAGGTCGCGGTCCAGCCAGGAGTTGAGCAGCGGCCCGCCGTAGATCTCGACCGCGACCTGCCGCCAGCCGTGCGCGCCGCTGTCCGGCTTCGGCTTGACGCGGAGGTTCGGGGAGTCGGTGTGGGCGCCGACGATGCGGTACGGGGTGTGCGCGGACGCCCCCTCGGGGACGAACCAGGCGATGATCGCGCCGCCGCGCAGCACGTACTTCCCGCCGGTCGAACCGTCCCAGGCGTCGGTCTCCTCGACCTGCCGGAAACCGGCCTTCTCTAGCCGCTCCGCGGCGCTCGCCACCGCGTGGTACGGCGAGGGGCTTGCCGCCAGGAAGGTCATGAGGTCGTCGGAGTGGCCGCGGTCGAAAGCAAGAGCGGTGCGCGGAGCGCTCTTTGCAGGGGTGGCGGCGGGAGACGGGAGGGCGGGTGTGCTCATGGCTTCCAGCCTAGCTAGCGGTCACCCCCTGGTGCGGGGGGCCTTTTCCGGGAGGTTCTGTACCGGATGTGCCCGTAACCGGGACAGTTGTAGCGCCGTTCCGTGCAGGATCTCCCCGTCCGCCGGCCGCCCGGAAACGACCGTGGCCCGCCCCCGTAACCGGAAGCGGGCCACCCTGGAGTGTCGGGTGGAGGCTAGAACGCCGCCTCGTCCAGGTTCATCAGGTCCAGCTCCACGCCCTCGGCGAGCTTCCGCTCGGTGGCGACGGACGGCAGGACGTTCGCGGCGAAGAACTTGGCCGCGGCGATCTTGCCCGCGTAGAAGGCCTTGTCCTTCGCGGAGGCCGTCTCCAGCTTCTCGGCGGCGACGGCCGCGCCCCGCAGCAGGAGGTAACCGACGACGACGTCGCCGGAGACCATCAGGAGGCGGGTCGTGTTGAGACCGACCTTGTAGATGGACTTGACGTCCTGCTCGGTGGCCGCGAGGTCCGTCAGCATGGCGCCGACGATGGCCTCCAGGTCGACCGCGGCCTTGGCCAGCTCCTCGCGGGCCCCGGCCAGGTCCTCGCCGCCCGTGCCGACCGCGAGGAACTTCTTGATCTCCTCGGCGAGGCCGTTCAGCGCGGCACCCTGGTTGCGGACGATCTTCCGGAAGAAGTAGTCCTGGCCCTGGATGGCCGTCGTGCCCTCGTAGAGGGTGTCGATCTTGGCGTCCCGGATGTACTGCTCGATCGGGTACTCCTGGAGGTACCCCGAGCCGCCGAACGTCTGGAGCGACTGCGCCAGCTGCTCGTACGACTTCTCCGAGCCGTAGCCCTTGACGATCGGCAGGAGGAGGTCGTTGAGCGCGATCAGCGCCGACGCGTCCTCACCCGCCGCCTCCTTGATCTGGATGTCGTCCTGGACGGCCGCGGTGTGCAGCACGAGGGCGCGCATGCCCTCCGCGTACGCCTTCTGCGTCATCAGCGAGCGGCGCACGTCCGGGTGGTGCGTGATGGTGACCTTGGGGGCCGTCTTGTCCATGAACTGGGCCAGGTCCGGGCCCTGCACGCGCTCCTTGGCGTACTCCAGGGCGTTCAGGTAGCCCGTCGAGAGCGTCGCGATGGCCTTCGTGCCGACCATCATGCGGGCGAACTCGATGATCATGAACATCTGGCGGATGCCGTCGTGCTTGTCGCCGATCAGCCAGCCCTTGGCGGGGTGCTGGTCGCCGAACGTCATCTCGCACGTGTTGGAGGCCTTGAGGCCCATCTTGTGCTCGACGTTCGTGGCGTAGACGCCGTTGCGCTCGCCCAGCTCGCCGGTCTCCCAGTCGAACTCGTACTTCGGGACGAGGAAGAGCGAGAGGCCCTTCGTGCCGGGGCCGTGGCCCTCGGGGCGGGCGAGGACGTAGTGGAGGATGTTCTCCGACATGTCGTGCTCACCGGACGTGATGAAGCGCTTCACGCCCTCGATGTGCCAGGAGCCGTCCTCCTGCTTGATGGCCTTCGTGCGGCCCGCGCCGACGTCCGAACCGGCGTCCGGCTCGGTCAGGACCATCGTCGAGCCCCACTGCTTCTCGACGGCGATCGCGGCGATCTTCTTCTGCGCCTCGTTGCCCTCGTCGTGCAGGATGCCCGCGAACGCCGGACCGGAGGAGTACATCCACACGGCCGGGTTGGCGCCGAGCAGCAGCTCCGCGTAACCCCAGATCAGGGAGCGGGGAGCGGTGGTGCCGCCGATGCCCTCGGGCAGGCCCAGGCGCCAGTACTCGGAGTCCATGAAGGCCTGGTAGCTCTTCTTGAAGGACGCCGGCACGGGCGCGGTGTTGGTGGCCGGGTCGAAGACCGGCGGGTTGCGGTCGGCGTCCTCGAAGGACTCGGCCAGCTCGTTCTCGGCGAGGCGGCGCAGTTCGTCGAGGATGCTCTTGGCGGTGTCGACGTCCATCTCCGCGAACGGGCCGGTGCCGTACAGCTTGTCGCGGCCGAGTACCTCGAAGAGGTTGAACTCGATGTCGCGGAGATTCGACTTGTAGTGCCCCATGGCGACGGCTCCGTAAGCAGAAAGGGAGTAAGTACCAGCAAGTAGCTACGATGATGCTACCCGCCAGTAATAAGAAGCAACCCCTAATAGGTCATCTGTGACTCACTACTCGTGCGGGCTCAGTACTCTTGCGGGCATGTACGGCTACGACCAGAGCCCAGGCGCCCAGCAGCAGTACGCCCCGCCCGGGGCCCAGCCGCCGCCGCAGCAGATGTCCGGCGGCGCGGGCGGGTACGCGCAGCAGCCGCCGCTCTATCCCGAGCCGTCGCCCCCGTCCCTCGCGGACGCGGTGCGCGCCTTCACCACGGGTTCGATGTCCGCCGAGGACTTCCAGCAGGTCTTCGCCACCTCGAAGGTCTACTGCCCGCGCGGCGACAACCCCGGCTTCCTCGCCCTGCACAACACCCAGCAGCCGGTGATCCCGATGTTCACCTCCCTCAAGGAGCTGCGCCGGTACGCGGGCAAGGAGTCCAAGTACTTCGTGATCACGGGCGCCGAGGTCATCGACCTCCTCCCCACCGGGTACGGCTTCGTCCTCGACATGGAGGGTGAGCACCGCATGGTCTTCGACGCCAAGGCCGTCGAGCAGATGGTCGACTTCGCGATGCGCCGGATGTATGGCTAGACGCCATTGCTGCGCAGACGGCTGGCCGCCGCCGAGAACAAGCCACCGAGACGCCCGGAGGGAATTCCCTCCGGGCGTCTCGCGTTCCCGGTGGCAAGAAGTTCTACGTTCAACTAAAGTGGACGTACGAAGAAGGAGGCACGACATGCCCGCTGTGACCGTCGAGAACCCGCTGACCCTGCCCCGTGTGGCCGCGTCCGGCGACGCCGTGGCCCGCCCCGTGCTCGCCGTGACAACCGCGCCCAGCGGTTTCGAGGGCGAGGGCTTCCCGGTGCGCCGGGCGTTCGCGGGGATCAACTACAAGTACCTCGACCCGTTCATCATGATGGACCAGATGGGTGAGGTGGAGTACGGCGCCGGGGAGCCCAAGGGCACGCCCTGGCACCCGCACCGCGGCTTCGAGACGGTCACGTACCTGATCGACGGCACCTTCGTGCACCAGGACTCGAACGGGGGCGGCGGCACCATCCAGAACGGCGACACCCAGTGGATGACCGCCGGGTCCGGCCTCCTGCACATCGAGGCCCCGCCGGAGTCCCTCGTCCAGTCCGGCGGCCTCTTCCACGGCCTCCAGCTCTGGGTGAACCTCCCGGCGCGGGACAAGATGATGGACCCGCGCTACCAGGACATCCGCGGCGGCCAGGTCCAGCTGCTGACCTCCCCCGACGGCGGCGCGCTCCTGCGCGTCATCGCGGGTGAGCTCGACGGGCACCAGGGCCCCGGCGTCACGCACACGCCGATCACGATGATCCACGCGACGGTGCGCCCCGGCGCCGAGGTCACGCTGCCCTGGCGCGAGGACTTCAACGGCCTCGCGTACGTCCTCGCCGGGCGCGGCACGGTCGGTGCCGAGCGCCGCCCGGTCCACATGGGCCAGACGGCGGTCTTCGGCGCGGGCTCCTCGCTGACCGTCCGCGCGGACGAGAAGCAGGACGGGCACACCCCCGACCTGGAGGTCGTGCTGCTCGGCGGGCAGCCGATCCGCGAGCCGATGGCGCACTACGGGCCGTTCGTGATGAACAGTCAGGCCGAGCTCCAGCAGGCGTTCGAGGACTTCCAGAAGGGCCTGCTCGGCACGGTCCCCGCCGTGCACGGCATGTAGGCACGGCCGTGCACGGAATGTAGGCACGGCTGTTCGGCGCACACGACGTGCGGGGCCGCACGGCCCGTGCTCGGGTAGGAGGGTGAGCACCCTTCTGCCCGAGCCCGCACGCCGTACCGCTGCCTGGTGCGTCTTCCTCCTGCTCGTCGCCGGCGTGGCCGCCGTGGCGATCTGGCTCTTCGTCACCTTCAAGACGGCCGTCACCCCGGTGCTGCTCGCCCTCCTCGGCACGGCGCTCCTGGGGCCCGTCTACCGCTGGCTCCTCAAGATGAAGGTGCAGCGGTCGCTGGCGGCCGGGCTCACCTGCGCGGCCGTCGTCGCGGTCGTCGGCGGCGCCATGTACATCGTGGTCAAGGCCCTGATCGACACCGGCGACCAGATCGTCGCCTCCCTGAAGCAGGCCGCCGCCGACCTCTCCGAGCACTTCGGTGCGGCGGGGACCTCCCTGGACGACATGGCGTCCAACGCCAAGGACCTGCTGGGCAAGTTCGGCGGTTCCGCCGCTTCCGGGGTGATCAGCGGGCTCAGCGTCGTCGGCGAGATGATCGCCATGGGCGTCCTCGCGCTGCTGCTCGTCTTCTTCTTCCTGCGTGACTCCGACCGGGCGCTCGGGTCCATGCGCTCGCTCGCCCCGCGCGGCACCGCCGACACCGTCGAGGCGATGGGCCGCCGGGCCTTCGAGGCCGTCGAGGGCTTCATGCGCGGGACCACGTTCATCGCGCTGATCGACGCCATCTGCATCACCGCCGGGCTCCTGATCCTGCGGGTGCCGGGGGCGTGGGGGCTCGGCGCGCTCGTGTTCATCGGCGCCTACATCCCCTATCTGGGTGCCTTCATCTCCGGGGCCGTCGCCGTGCTCGTGGCGCTGGCCGACCGGGGCTTCGTCATCGCGCTGTGGGCGCTCGGGGTCGTGCTGGCCGTACAGGTCCTGGAGGGGCACGTGCTCCAGCCGGTGATCCAGAGCCGCACGGTGCAGATGCACCCGGCGGTCGTCATGCTGGCGATCACCGCCGGGGCGTCCGTGGCCGGGATCCTCGGGATGCTGCTCGCGGTGCCGGTGACGGCCGCCGCTTTCGGGGTGATCTCGGAGCTGCGGGGGCGCTACCCGGCAGGGTCCTCAGCCGGGTCCGATGCCTCGGCGGGCCCGTCGGAGGGCTCCACGGCACCCTCGTAGAGCTCGAACCAGATGCTCTTGCCCTCGCCCCTGGGGTCCACGCCCCACTCGTCGGCGAGCAGCTCCATCAGGACCAACCCCCGCCCGGACGAGGCCAGTTCACCGGGGTGGCGCTTGTGCGGCAGGTCGTCGCTGCCGTCCGAGACCTCGGCCCGCAGCCGCCGCGATCCCGGCTCCCCGATGACCTCGGCGACAAGCAGCGCGTCGCCGTCCGTGTGTACCAGTACGTTCGTGATCATCTCGGAGACCATCAGGACCGCCGAGTCGACCTGGTCCTCCACCGCCCAGTCGTGCAGCAGCTCCCGCACATGGCGCCGCGCCCCCGCGATGCGCTCGGGCTCGGCCTGCGCGACCGTCAGGACGGTGCGGCGGGCGGGGGTGCGATGCGCGGGGTGGCCAGCCCTGCGGAGCAGCAGGACCGCGATGTCGTCCTCGCGGCGGTCCACCAGGGGCCCGGTGTTCTGGTGCGAGGAGGGCCCGTGCACGGCCTGTACGAGGGTGTCGGCGAGTTCTTCGAGGCCGTCGTCGCCATCACCCCCGTCCTCCTCAAGAATCTTGCGGATCCGCTTCCAGCCGCTGTCCAGGTCGTGGCCGCCGGTCTCGATGAGGCCGTCGGTGCAGACCAGCATCGTCTCGCCGGCCTCCAGGACGAGGCGCGTCGTGGGGTAGTCCGCGTCCGGGTCGATGCCGAGCGGCAGGCCGCCCGCCGTGGGGCGCAGCAGGACCGTTCCGTCACTCATCCGTATCGCCGGCTCCGGATGGCCCGCGCGGGCGATCTCCAGGACGCCGGTGGCCGGGTCGGCCTCCACGTAGAGGCAGGTCGCGAAGCGCGGGTCGGCGGGGTCGCCCCCCGCGTCGCCGTCCGAGCCGATCGCGATGCCGTCCGTGATCCCTGACAGGAAGCGCGTCGCCCGGGAGAGCACGGCGTCCGGGCGGTGCCCCTCGGACGCGTACGCGCGCAGGGCGATCCGCAGCTGCCCCATCAGGCCCGCGGCCCGCACATCGTGGCCCTGGACGTCACCGATGACGAAGGCGATGCGGCCGTTGGGCAGCGGAATCATGTCGTACCAGTCGCCGCCCACCTGGAGCCCGCCGCCGGTGGGCACATACCGCGCGGCCACGGTCATCCCCGGGATGCGCGGCCCGAGCAGCGGCAGCATCGAGCGCTGCAGCCCTTCCGTGAGCTCCCGTTCCGACTCGGCGACCCCGGCCCGCGACAGGGCCTGGGCCAGCATCCGGGCCACCGTCGTCAGGACGGAGCGCTCGTCCGGCGTGAACGAGACGGGGTAGGCGAAGGCGGCCAGCCAGGCGCCCATCGTGCGGCCCGCGACCGTCAGCGGCAGGAACGCCCACGACTGCCGGTCGAAGGGCCTGGCCAGCGGCCATGTGGCGGGGTAGCGGCGGTGATACTCCTCCGGCGACGAGAGATAGACCGCGCGGCCCGTGCGGACCACCTCAGCGGCCGGGTAGTCCGTGTCCAGCGGCATCGCCGAGAAGGGCAGGTCGTCGCCGGGCTGGTGGCCGTAATGCCCGATGATCTTCAGCCGGTCGCCCTCGACCCCGAAGACCCCGAGCCCGTCCGGCGAGAACCCCGGCATGGAGAGCCCGCTGGCGACCCGCAGCACCTCCGCGGTCGACCGTGCCTCGGCGAGCGCGCGCCCCGCGTCCAGCAGGAACGCCTCGCGGGAGCGCCGCCAGTCACCGGTGACCGGGGTGCGGGCCGCGGCGCCCGGCGGGGGCTCGCTGACCTCCTGGAGGGTGCCGATGAGCTCGTACGACTGCCTGGCCTCGTCGACGATCGGCTTGGAGCGGCTGCGCACGATGCGCAGGACCCGCCCCTGGTCGTCCATGATCCGCAGGCGGGCCTCGGCGAGGGTGCCCTCGGCGACGGCGAGCTGGACGATGCCGTCGATCTCGTTCCAGTCGACGGGGTGGAAGCGGGAGCGCACGCCCGCCTCGGTCAGGACCTGGGCGTGCGGGGGAAGCCCGAGGAGCCGGGCCGCCTCGGCGTCGAGCGTGACGGTGCCGGCCGCGTTGTTCCAGCGCCACAGGCCGGTGGCGATGGCGGCGAGGACGTCCCGTACGGGAGGCAGGGGTTCGTCCCCCGCCTGCTGCAAGGGATCGTCGGTGCGCATTGACCCACTTTAGGAAGATCCGCGGACACACCGCCACCGCCGGGGGCGGTGAGGAGCGCTCCGGGAGTGATCCGCGAAGTAATACGGAAAGCGATCTCCGCCCGGACGGTAGCCTTGGGGACTGTCTGCTCTCTCCCCTATTCGCGAAGACTGGATGAACGAAGATGCATCGGTACAGGTCCCACACCTGCGGCGAGCTCCGCGCCTCTGACGTCGGCTCCGACGTCCGGCTGAGCGGCTGGCTGCACAATCGCCGAGACCTGGGTGGCATCCTCTTCATCGATCTGCGCGACCACTACGGCATCACGCAGCTGGTGGCCCGCCCCGGCACCAAGGCCGCCGAGGTCCTGGACAAGCTCTCCAAGGAGACGGTCGTCCGGGTCGACGGCAAGGTCGTCTCGCGCGGCGCGGAGAACGTGAACCCCGAGCTGCCCACCGGTGAGGTCGAGATGGAGGCCGCCGAGGTCGAGGTGCTCGGCACCGCCGCCCCGCTGCCCTTCACGGTCAACGCGGACGACGGCGTGAACGAAGAGCGACGCCTGGAGTACCGCTTCCTGGACCTGCGCCGCGAGCGCATGCACCGCAACATCATGCTGCGGTCCTCGGTCATCGCCTCGATCCGCTCGAAGATGGTCGCCCTCGGCTTCAACGAGATGGCGACGCCGATCCTCGCCGCGACGTCCCCCGAGGGCGCCCGCGACTTCGTCGTCCCGTCCCGCCTGAACCCGGGCAAGTTCTACGCCCTGCCCCAGGCCCCGCAGCAGTTCAAGCAGCTGCTCATGATCTCGGGCTTCGACCGCTACTTCCAGATCGCGCCGTGCTTCCGCGACGAGGACGCGCGCGCCGACCGCTCGCCGGGCGAGTTCTACCAGCTCGACGTCGAGATGAGCTTCGTGGAGCAGGAAGACGTCTTCCAGCCCATCGAGAAGCTCATGACGGAGATCTTCACGGAGTTCGGGAACGGCCGCGAGGTCACCTCGCCCTTCCCGCGCATCCCGTTCCGCGAGTCGATGCTGAAGTACGGCAACGACAAGCCCGACCTGCGCGCGAAGCTCGAACTGACCGACATCACGGACATCTTCGCCGACTCCGAGTTCAAGGCGTTCGCCGGCAAGCACGTCCGCGCCCTCCCGGTCCCGGACACGGCCTCGCAGTCCCGCAAGTTCTTCGACGGCCTCGGTGACTACGCGGTCGAGCAGGGCGCGAAGGGCCTGGCCTGGGTGCGCGTCGCCGAGGACGGTTCGCTGACGGGCCCGATCGCGAAGTTCCTGACGGAGGCGAACGTAGAGGAGCTCACGAAGCGCCTCGGCCTCGAAGCGGGCCACGCGGTCTTCTTCGGCGCGGGCGAGTTCGAGGAGGTCTCGAAGATCATGTCGGCCGTCCGCGTCGAGGCCGCCAAGCGCGCGGGCCACTTCGAAGAGGGCGTCTTCCGCTTCTGCTGGATCGTCGACTTCCCGATGTACGAGAAGGACGAGGACACCGGCAAGATCGACTTCTCCCACAACCCCTTCTCGATGCCCCAGGGCGGCATGAAGGACCTGGAGGAGAAGGACCCCCTCGACATCCTCGCCTGGCAGTACGACATCGTCTGCAACGGCATCGAGCTCTCCTCCGGCGCCATCCGTAACCACGAGCCCGAGGTCATGCTCAAGGCCTTCGAGATCGCGGGCTACGCGCGCGAGACCGTCGAGCAGGAGTTCGCGGGCATGCTCCGCGCCTTCCGCCTCGGCGCCCCGCCGCACGGCGGCATCGCCCCCGGCGTCGACCGCATCGTCATGCTCCTCGCGGACGAGCCGAACATCCGCGAGACGATCGCGTTCCCGCTGAACGGCAACGCGCAGGACCTGATGATGGGCGCCCCCTCCGAGCTGGAGGAGTCCCGTCTGCGCGAGCTGAACATCCAGCTGCGCAAGCCGGTGGCCTCCGGCAAGGGCGACGCGGACAAGTAACCCTGGCAGCTGACCAGTCGAGGGCCCGGAACCGTTCGGTTCCGGGCCCTTTCCTGTGGGGACGTGACGCACGACGGGACGTAGCGGCGGCCCCTGGGAAAGCCTAGGAAAGCTGCTCCTGCCCCAGCAGTTCCACGATGCTTGAGAAGCTGTCCGCCGCGTGGCCAGCGGCCATGCCGCGGCGGAACAGGTCCGCCACCGCCGTCGGCAGCGCGGCGTCCACCCCCGAGTCGGTGTGGGTGTCCACGACGTGCCGCATGCTGGCCAGGCCCATCGCCAGACGGTCCACGTCGCCCTCGTGGTTGCCCGCGTCGATGCGGGACGAGTAGAAGGACAGGAACTCCGGCATCCCGGTCATGTTCAGCGAGGCGTACGGGAGGATGTCCGTGGCCGACAGGCCGTTGGCCTTGGCGAGCGCGACCGCGTACCAGTAGCTGGAGACGCTGGTCCAGAAGATGACCATGTTGAGCTGGTACATCAGCGCCGCGAGGCCCGGGTCCTCGCCCCGGTAGTCCGTCTCGCCCGTCAGCACCTCAAGGGTCGCGCGGTGCTTCGCGTACGCCTCGCGCGGCCCGCTGTAGAACGTCGACGACCCGGGCTTTCCGATGCCGGAGGGCGGCACGAGCACGCCTCCCGTGAGGTGGGCGGCACCGTGCCCGGCTGCCCATTCCGCCGCCTCGCGGGCCTTCTTCGGGGTGTCCGAGCTGAGGTTGACGATCACCCGGCCGGAGAGGGCGGCTGCCGCCGGCCCCAGTACGGAGTACATCGCGTCGTAGTCCGTGAGGCTGAGGATCACCAACTCGTTGGCGGCGACGGCCTCCTCGGGGCTCGCGGCGAGCGTCGCGCCGCGCTCGACCAGATCGTCGGCGCGGGACGCCGTGCGGTTCCAGAGGGTGACCTGATGGCCCTTGTCGAGCAGGGCGGTGGCCATCGCGTGGCCCATGGGACCGAGTCCGATCAAAGTGACGGGAGTGGCGTTCACGTCTTACCTCCACGATTAGAACGAGCGCTCTATCTAGAGCATGCGGGAAACGTAGCACGCCTCTGGAACGAACGCTCTAATTAGATGGGAGGTAAGGTGGCCGCATGTCTCGGACCAGCAGCGCAGCCGCAACGACCGGCACCCGCGACCGCATCGTCATCGCCGCCGCACGGCTGCTGCAGCGTCAGGGCTATGTCGGCACCGGCATCAAGCAGATCGCGAAGGACGCGGAGGCCACGCTCGGCTCCGTCTACCACTTCTTCCCCGGCGGGAAGGAGGCCGTCGCGGTGGCCGCGATCACGCACAGCGGCGAGGAGTTCGCCGTGCTGCTGCGCGACGCGCTGACCACGGTCGACGCCCCCGGCGCCGCGATCGAGGCCTGCGTGGCGGAACTCGCCGTGGGGCTGCGGGAGTCGGGCTGGGTCGACGGCTGCCCCGTCACCGCCGCGGCCCTGGAGACGCTGGGCACGGACTCGGAGATCCAGCGGGTGTGCGCGGCGGCGCTGGCGAGCTGGGAGCGGCTGGTCGAGGAGAAGCTGCTCGGCGCGGGCTTCGCCGCGCGGGACGCGCGGGAGCTGGCGACCACCGTGATCAGCGCCATCGAGGGAGCCGAGGTCACGGCCCAGGTCAACCGCAGCGAGGAGCCACTACGGGCCGTGGGGCGTCAGTTGGCGCGGCTCGTGGGGTCGTACGAGGTCGAAGCGGGCGGCTGAGGCTGCTGACCGAACCAGTCGGCGCAAGGCGCGATCCGGCCCGCGGGGCGGCGGTTCACGTGGAGGGCGAAAGGTGCCGCTGTGCCGCCGTTGTCGCATCGCGTCGCGGGTGGCTCATGCGAGCCGCTCGGTTGTTGAATCCCGTCGCGTCCGGCTCACGCCGTTCGCTCACACGGCCGGTGAGTGCGACGCCGCATCGGCGGTCGCCTCGGCCCACTCCGCCACCAGCTTTTCGTACTCAAGGTGTTGCTCGGGGCGAAGATATCCGCCGGTGCGCAGCCAGAGCGCACGTATCTCCTCGTTCACCTCGGCCGCGGGGCGCGGCCGGTCGGGGGTGCCGGGAGTCGTGGTCATACAGTGAAGCGTACGTATGAAGATGTGAAGACGACGTGAGTTCTGGTCGAATGTGATCGGTATCGCTATTTGACCCGCATGAATCAGCCAAGTTGGGCAAGAAGCAGAGGTCCGGCGGCGCGCATCCGGTGGCCCGAGATGCGAGAAAGTCCCGGTGCCCACCCGTAATCACGGGTGGGCACCGGGACTTTCCTGCATGCGCTCAGGCCTTCGGCTCCTCCAGGCGCGGGAACAGCACCGCGCCCTTCGTCACCGTCGCGCCCACCGGGAGCTGGCCCCACGTGCCCGCGGACTGGACCTGCTGGTCGGCGAGGGCGCCCAGCGAGGCCTCGGCGCCGAGCGAGTCCCACAGCTTCTGCGAGGTCTCCGGCATGATCGAGTTGAGCAGGACGGCCACGGCGCGCAGCGACTCCGCGGCCGTGTAGAGGATCGTCGCCAGGCGGGCCTGGCCCTCCGGCGACTCGTCCTTGGCCACCTTCCACGGCTCCTGCTCCGTGATGTAGCCGTTGACCTGCTTGACGAAGGCGAAGACCGCCAGGATGCCGCCCTGGAAGTCCAGCTCCTCGCCGATCTTCAGGTCGGCCGTCGCGACCGCCTTGGCCAGGCCTTCCTGGACCGCCTGCTCCGCGGCACCGACCGCCGTCGCCTCGGGAAGCGCGCCGCCGAAGTACTTGCCGACCATGGCCGCCACGCGCGAGGCGAGGTTTCCGTAGTCGTTCGCGAGCTCGCTCGTGTAGCGGGCGGTGAAGTCCTCCCACGAGAACGAGCCGTCCTGTCCGAACGCGATGGCACGCAGGAAGTACCAGCGGTACGCGTCGACGCCGAAGTGCGAGGTGAGGTCCTGCGGCTTGATGCCCGTCAGGTTCGACTTCGACATCTTCTCGCCGCCGACCATCAGCCAGCCGTTGGCCGCGACGCGGCCCGGCAGCGGCAGACCCTGCGCCATCAGCATCGCGGGCCAGATCACCGCGTGGAAGCGGAGGATGTCCTTGCCGACGAGGTGGACGTCGGCGGGGAACGTTGACTTGAACTTTTCCTCGTCCGCGCCGTAGCCGACGGCCGTGGCGTAGTTGAGGAGAGCGTCGATCCAGACGTAGATGACGTGCTTGTCGTCCCACGGGACCTTGACGCCCCAGTCGAACGTCGAGCGCGAGATCGACAGGTCCTGCAGGCCCTGCTTGACGAAGTTCACGACCTCGTTGCGCGCCGACTCCGGCTGGATGAAGTCGGGGTTCGCCTCGTAGTGGGCGAGGAGCTTGGGGCCGTACTCGCTGAGCTTGAAGAAGTAGTTCTCCTCCTTGAGGAGCTCCACCGGCTTCTTGTGGATGGGGCAGAGCTTCTGCCCCTCGAACTCGCTCCCGGCCTCGCCGTCGATCAGGTCGCCGGGGAGCTTGTACTCCTCACAGCCCACGCAGTACGGGCCTTCGTAGCCGCCCTTGTAGATCTCGCCCTTGTCGAAGAGATCCTGGACGAACTCCTGCACGCGGTCCGTGTGACGCTTCTCCGTCGTGCGGATGAAGTCGTCGTTCGCGATGTTCAGGTGCTCCCAGAGAGGCCGCCAGGCCTCGTCCACGAGCTTGTCGCACCACTCCTGGGGCGTGACGTCGTTCGCCTCGGCAGTGCGCATGATCTTCTGACCGTGCTCGTCCGTGCCGGTGAGGTACCACACCTTCTCGCCGCGCTGACGGTGCCAGCGCGTGAGCACGTCCCCTGCAACGGTCGTGTAGGCGTGGCCCAGGTGAGGAGCGTCGTTTACGTAGTAGATAGGGGTCGAGACGTAGAACGCCTTCGCGTTCTCGCCCGCTCCCTGCTTCTCGGATCCAGTGGCCGCCATGGTCGAAATCCTAACGGCCATGGAGCGGGCGATTCACCTCGATTCCAGGGGGTGGACCCGGCGGTCCACCCCCTGTCACTCCTGACTACGGGCGCCAGGCCGCCAGCAGGCCCTCGTACAGCTCCGCGTCCGTGAGCTCGCGGGGGGTGGGGCCCGCGTGGAAGAAGGCGGCGTTCTCCGCCTTCAGCTTGCGGAGGTAGTCGAAGCCCTTCGCCTCGTGCTCGCCGAACGCGACGAACTGGAAGAAGAGGGGGTGCTTGGCCGCGTCCGCGAGAGCCTGGTTGGCGGGGCCCTTCGCGTCCGGGGGGCCGTCCGTCTGGAAGACGACGAGGGCGGGCTCGCCCTTGTGCTCCGACTTCTCGTAGTGGGCCACGACCTCTTCGATCGCGGCGTGGTAGCTGGTGCGGCCCATGCGGCCCGCCGCCGCGTGCAGCTCGTCGACGCGGCCCTCGTGCTCGGGGAGCGTGAGGGTGCCGGTGCCGTCGATCTCGGTGGAGAAGAGGACGACGTGGACGGTGGGGGCCTCGGGGTCGGGGGCGGTGTGCGCGGCCAGGGCCAGCACCTGCTCGCCCAGGCTCTGGGCGGAGCCGTCCTTGTAGTACGAGCGCATGGACCCGGAGCGGTCCAGTACGAGGTAGACGGGGGCGCGCACCCCGGTGAGCTCCCGCTTCTGCAGGGCCTGCCCGGCGGCCTTGTACGCACTGACGAGCCCAGGGGCCCGATTCTTCAACTTCGCAGCACTGAGAGCGGGCTTCGCGGGGGTGGCGGGGGCGACCGGCGCCTCCTCCGCCACGGGGGCGTCCGCCGCAGCGGCGGCGGGCTCGTCCACTGGCTCGGCCTCGGCGGCAGTGGGGGTCGCTTGTTGTGGGCATTCGTCCCGCTGGGCGGGACGGGTGGGCACAACTGACGGTTCCGGGTCAGCGGCGTCCGCGACAACCGCCGTGGGCTCCGCCTCGGGCTCCGGGGCGACGGCCTCGACCTCCGGTTCCACGGTCTCGGGGGCCTCCGCCGCCTCGGGCTCCGGGGCGACGGCCTCGACCTCCGGCTCCACGGCCTCGGGGGCCTCCGCCGCCTCGGGCTCCGGGGCGACGGCCTCGACCTCCGGCTCCACGGCCTCGGGGGCCTCCGGCTCCACCGCCTCGGGGGCCTCGGGGGCCTCCGCCTCGACCTCGGGGGCAGCCTCAGCCTTCGAAGGCTGAGGCTCAGGCGTCGGCTCCGGCGAAGGTGCCGGCACCGTCACGCGGTCGCGGTCGAACGCCGCCGCGACGAGATCGTCCACCGCCGAAGGCGAAGGCTCGGACGACGGTCCGGGAACCGTCGCCTTCGGCTCGTCAGCCGGAGGCACCCGCTCGGACGAGGGCGCCGGAACGGTCGCAGAGGTGGCGGAAGCGGCAGAGGAAGAGGTGGCCGCCTCAGAGGCCTCCGCAGCCCCCGCAGCCTCAGAGGTCTCCGCGGTCAGCGAAGCCTCCCCGGCCCCCGGGGTCTCCCGGCTCTCCGAAGCTTCCGGGAGGCTCGCCCCGGGCTCCGGAGCCTGATCCCCCTTGCGTGACGACCGTCCGAACGCGTTCCGCAGGACACTCAGAATGCCCATGGGTGCACCCCTTCGCGTGAGTTGATTCCCGATAACCCCTGGCCAGGGCGGACACGTAAGGTTAGCCGCCGCGACAGGCGATCTTGGTGAGGGTCGCCCAAGCGTCACCCTCACCGAGCACACGCACCTCAACTGCCCTCTGTGCGCCCGCGATTCACCTCCCGTTCACCCTCAGGCCGTCGCCCTGCCGACCTCCGCGCCTAGCGTCACGGCGGAATCAAGCCATGCCCACCCAGCGGAGGAAACGTGCCCAAGCTGCTGCCGATCATCACCTCGCACCAGGGGAGCGGCGGCCGTTCCGCCATGACCTGCCGGTTCCGGTGTGGTGATGCCTGCTTCCACGAGGTGCCCAACACCAGCGACAACGAGTACGTCGGTGACGTCATAGCCGGCGCGCTCAGCCGCCGCTCCATGATGCGCGCCGCCGCCGTCGTGACCGTGGCGACCGCCGCGGGCGGCGCCGTACTCGCGGGCCCCGCCGCCCCCGAGGCCGCCGCCGCGGCCGGGAAACCGGCGGCGCCGACGAGCGACAAGAGCAACAAGAGCAAAAAGGGAGCGCGCGGCCTTCGCTTCACGCCCGTAGCGCCCAACACCGCCGACTCCGTGACGATCCCGGACGGCTACGCCCAGAACGTCGTCATCCGCTGGGGCGAGCCCATCCTCCGCGGTGCCCCCGCCTTCGACGCGGACAAGCAGACCGCGAAGGCGCAGGCCGGACAGTTCGGCTACAACAACGACTTCCTGAGCCTCCTGCCGCTGCACCGCGAGCGCGGGCGTCAGGTCCTCGTGGCCAATCACGAGTACACCGACGAGATTCTGATGTTCAAGGGGTATGACGCCGCCAACCCCACCCGCGAGCAGGTCGAGATCGCCTGGGCCGCCCACGGCCTCTCCGTCGTGGTCGTCGAGGAGGAGCGCAGGAGCGGGAAGCTGGCCGCCGTCACGCGCCACCAGCTCAACCGCCGTCTCACCGCCACCAGCGAGTTCCGGCTCAGCGGCCCCGCCGCGGGCAGCGCGTTCGTCCGGACGAAGGCCGACCCGCGCGGCACCACCGTCCTCGGCACCCTGAACAACTGCTCGGGCGGCACCACCCCGTGGGGCACGACCCTGCACGGCGAGGAGAACTTCAACCAGTACTTCGCCAACGCCGAGAAGGTCACCGACCCCACCGCCGCCGCGCGCCTCAAGCGCTACGGCGTCATCGGCGCCGCGTCCGAGCGCAAGTGGGAGCGGTTCGACGACCGCTTCGACCTCGCCAAGGAGCCCAACGAGGCCAACCGCTTCGGCTGGGTCGTCGAACTCGACCCGTACGACCCCGACTCGACCCCGCGCAAGCGCACCGCGCTCGGCCGCTTCAAGCACGAGGCCGCGCAGCCGCGCCTGACGCACGACGGCCGCCCGGTGGTCTACATGGGCGATGACGAGAAGTTCGACTACTTCTACAAGTTCGTCAGCAGCAAGCACGTCGCCAAGGGCTCGTCCCGTGCCGCGCACGCGCACAACCTCACGCTCCTCGACGAGGGCACGCTGTACGTAGCCAAGCTGACCGGCGACTCCCCCGCCGGTGACATCGACGGCACCGGCAAGCTGCCCGCCGACGGCGAGTTCGACGGCAGCGGCGTCTGGATCCCGCTCGCCACCGCGGGCCCCAAGGGCCACGCCGTCTCGCACGTCGAGGGCATGACCGCCGAAGAGGTGTACGTCTTCACGCGCCAGGCCGGTGACAAGGTCGGCGCCACCAAGATGGACCGCCCCGAGGACATCGAGCCGTCGCCGCACACCGGCAAGGTGTACGTCGCGCTCACGAACAACTCCGACCGCGGCAAGGCGGGCAAGGCCCCGGCCGACGAGGCCAACCCGCGCAACCTCAACAAGCACGGGCAGATCCTGGAGCTCACCGAGCGCCGCAACCGCCCGGAGTCGACGACCTTCGCCTGGTCGCTCTTCCTGGTCGCGGGTGACCCGGAGGACCCGGCCACGTACTTCGCGGGCTTCCCGAAGGACAAGGTCAGCCCGATCTCCTGCCCGGACAACGTCGCCTTCGACCCGCACGGCAACCTGTGGATCTCGACGGACGGCAACCAACTCGGCTCGCACGACGGCCTGTTCGGCGTCGCGACCAAGGGTGACCGGCGCGGTGAGCTCAAGCAGTTCCTGACCATGCCGACGGGCGCGGAGACCTGTGGCCCGCTGGTCCAGGACCGTCGCGTGCTCGTCTCGGTGCAGCACCCGGGCGAGGTCGACGGCGCGTCCGTCGAGAAGCCCGCGAGCGCGTGGCCCGACGGCGCCGGTAAGATCGTCCGGCCGTCGGTCGTCTCCGTGTGGCGCAAGGACGGCTGCGACATCGGCGTCTGAGCAGGCCGAGCACGACCACGTACGCGTCTTGGGGCACCCCCTCTCCCAGGGGGTGCCCCATCGTCGTACCGCCGCTGCCGCGACGTCAGTTGTTCTGCTTGCGGCGGTACAGCGCGAAGCCGAGGCCCGCCGCACCGAGTGCCGCCATGCCGCCGCCCGCCGCCATCAGGGGGGCGCTGTCGCCTGCCGGGGACATGCCGTCGGCCCCGGCCTTGACGCCGCCCTTCGGGACGACGTGGGAGGCGCCGTTCTTCGGCTGGACCTGGACCTGCGGCTTCTGGCCGTGACCGGTGTTGCCGTTGCCGTGGGTCTTGCCCTCGGTCCAGCCCTTCATGGTGCCGTCCGGGTTGAGCACGAAGTGCGCGCCGTTGTGCTGCCCGTACGCGGGCTTGTGGCCGGACTGCTTGATCGTGTCCCAGACGACCTTCTTGCCGGTGTCGGTGGACTTGGCGATCATGTCGGCCTCGTAGCCGGCCTTGGTCTTGTAGACCTTCGCGTCGAAGCCGGTGCCGCCGAGGTTCGTGTACTGGTGGACCAGGTGGCGCTTGTGGTCCGGCTTCGGCTTGGGCTGCGGCTTCGGCGGGACCGGCTTGGCGCCGGTGCGGGTGATGGTGCCGTCCGCCGAGAGCTTGAAGGTGTTCCCGTCGATCTTGGTGGTCTTCGGGTTGATGTACGCCTCCAGGGAGCCCTTGGCCTTGCCGTTGAGGGTGACGGCGGCCTTGGCGCTGCGGGCGGACGCGTTCACGTCGACCTTGGCGGACCAGCCCTTGCCGAGGTCCGTGGTGCCCTTGGACTCCCAGCTGCCGGGCTTCGGCGTCTCCGGGTCCTTGGACTTGTCCTGATCGGTCTTGTCCTGGTCCGTCTGGTCCTTGTCGGCCTGGTCCTTGTCCTTCTGGCCGTTGTCCGTCTGGTCCTTGTCGGTGTGGTCCTGGTCCGTCTGATCCTGGCCGTTCCCGTCCTGGTCCGAGGCGCCGGGCCGGTCACCCGCGGCGACCTGACCCTGCGGGTTCGACGGGGCGTCGGCGGCGAAGGCCGCCGTCGTCGGGACGGCGAGAGCGGCGATCGCCCCGGTGGCGATGGCGGCGGTGCGGAAGGTACGGCGGGTGGCACGCATAGCGGATCCCTTATGACTGGTCGGTCGAACTGTCCGTCTTTATGCCTCTTTGTGGCGGCGACAGACATGAAGCTACGGGCGCTGTGTGTGCGTCATCCGTAGGGAACGTAACAACCGGCCGCATGCGGTGGCGCGGAACCGTAAAGCGGGTAAAAGTGCAGGTCAGAGGTGGTCAGGTCGAAGGTCATCGGTTGTTCGGGACCTACGTCATGCCGCCTCCGCCCGCCCCGCGAGCCACTCCCCGTAAGCGGGCGCCTGGCGTGCCGCCTCCCAGTACGAGGCTTCGAGGTCCCCGTACACCGCGTCGAGCTCCCCCTCCGTACGGGCCGCCACAACGAGGCGTACGCCGAGCGGGTCGCCGTGCAGTGGCCGGACCGTCATGTTGGGTCTCGCGTGCGAGGTCGGCTGGCAGACCGTGACGACCTCGCCGGTGGCCACGAGGGAGGACGCGGTGAGGTAATCGCCGTGCAGGACACGGGGGTTGAGCCCGGCCTCGCGCAGCACCCGGAGCAGCCCGTCCCACTCGCCGTCCACCGTAGGGTCCACCATCCACCGGTCATCGGCGAGATCGGTGAGGTGCACGACGGCCTTGCCCGCCGCCGGGTGGTCGGCGGGCAGGAAGACGAACTGCGGCTCCCGCTCGACCAGCACGCGCCGCCGCAGCCGCTCCGGCATGCGCAGCGGACTCCCCTCCACCTCGTGCACGAAGGCCACGTCGAGCTGCCCGCCCGCGACCATGCGGAGCAGCGCGTTCGCGGAGACGTCCATCTGGAGCGACGTCTCGGTGGTGGGCAGGCGCAGCCGCAGCCGGCGCAGCCAGCCCGGTATGGCGCAGCTCGCCGTGGAGCCGATGCGCAGCTGCGGGCCCTCGGAGGCGCGGGCGGCGGCGGCCTTGGTCTCGTTGACCAGCGAGCGCATCTCGCTGACCAGGGGGCGGGCACGGCTGAGGACGAGGCGCCCGAGCGGGGTCGGACGGCAGCCGGTGCGTCCGCGGGCGAAGAGCTGGCCCCCGATCTCCAGCTCGATGCGGCGCAGCTGGGTCGTCAACGACGGCTGGCTCATGCCGAGTTGGCGCGCCGCCTTGTGCAGGCTGCCGGTGTCGGCGATGGCGCACAGCGCGCGGAGGTGCCTCACCTCGAGCTCCATGGCTGTGAGCGTAGAGCGGTGGGCGTCGGTGCACCAGACTCACAAACCCCACGTGAACCACCTGAGTTGGGCACACCCGGAGCCCGCCCGAAGGTTGGCCAAGGGCGGGCGATAGCCCGGCACTATCACCACTTGCCATCATCCGCGGAAGCCCCGGTTCCCTGAGACTCCCCCTACCGAACCGTTCACCTTTCACCGAACGAGTAGGGAGCCCCCCACATGAACAAGCGTTACCTCTCTGTCGCGGCCGTCATCGGCCTCGCTGCCGCAGGTATCGGCACGACATCAGCGACGGCCGCGACCCCCACCGCGCCGTCGTCCGTCTCCGCGTACGCCAACTACGCGGGCTCCGGCGAGGAAGCCAAGGCCAACAAGGCCTTCTTCGACGCCGTCCTGAAGTCGGTCGCCGAGAAGCGCGCGGCCAACCCCGGCACGAAGCAGGTCACGGTGGTGTACGACGCCTCCGGTGCCCCCACCTTCGCGCAGCAGATAGCCAGCAGCACGTCCATCTGGAACAGCGCGGTCTCCAACGTGAAGCTCCAGGCGGGAAGCAGCGGCGCGAACTTCGAGTACCGCGAGGGCAATGACCCGCGTGGCTCGTACGCGAGCACGGACGGCCACGGCAGCGGGTACATCTTCCTGGACTACGCGCAGAACCAGGAGTACGACTCGACCCGTGTGACCGCGCACGAGACGGGCCACGTCCTCGGCCTTCCGGACCACTACGAAGGCCCGTGCAGCGAGCTGATGTCCGGTGGCGGACCGGGCACCTCGTGCACCAACTCGCAGCCGGACGCCAATGAGCGGTCCCAGGTGGACCAGCTCTGGGCCAACGGTCTGGCGAAGGCGCTGGACAAGCTGGACAGAATGGAGAAGGTCGGCTGACCTGCCGCTTCACCCACTGTGCCCATCAGCGCGCTCGACGCTGATGGGCACAGTGCTGCCGCCGGTCCCGGTGCCGGTCCCGGCGTCCGTCACTCGCTCGTGTAGTAGCGGTAGAACGTCATCGCGAACACGCCGCCCGCCACCGCGAGCGACATGATCACGGACCGCAGGACCGTCGCGTCGGTCAGGCTGTAGAGATAGCCGAACGCGATTCCGGCGAAGGCCGCCCAGGCCGCCGCGCGCAGCTCGCGCGGCAGCCGGGGCGCGATCGTGCGCAGCCCCATGAAGACCGCCGCGACGACGACTCCGGCCACGACGCCGAGCAGGACGTTGCCGGTGGTGATGGGCCCCGCGTCGCGTGCGATGCCCGCCGCCCAGATGCCGTAGACGAGGCCGAGGAGCACGGTGGCCGTCGCCGCCCTGGTGGCGGCGGAGCCGCCGAGCACGCGGGGTGATGTCGAAGTGGATGCCACGTGAGCCATGACGGGTCCTCCAGACACGGTCGCCCCCCATCCAGGGCACACCCGCCCGCGCCGCCCGGCAACTCGGCGGCTTCAGTGGTAGCGGTTGTAGCCGCCCTGGCACGAGTCCCAGCACGGCTTGTACTGCTGGCACGGGTCCGCGGTGGCGCAGCTGGGCACATGCTGCCCGCCGGTGTCCACGTACGCGGCGCTGGCCCAGCCCTGCACCCCGCCGAGCCAGTACCAGGACGTGTCGCCCCAGACGCTGGACCCCTGCGTGACGCACTCGACGCGGTCCTGGCTCTCCGCCGGGAGCTTCGCGACGATCGAGGCGCTGGTGGACGGCGCGTCCCGGATCTTCAGGTCGACGGGGGCGACGATCGTCCCCCAGACCACATGGTGGTCGTGCGTGGGTGCCGCGGCGACGGCCGGTGACGCGCCCCCGAAGGACAGCGCGCCCGCGGTCAGGAGCGCGGTGACGAGAGTTCCCAGGGCGGCCGGAGTGCGCCTCAGGGCCGGAGTGGTCCGCATGATCGACCTCCTCGTTCCCCCTGTTCCCCCGGATCCCTCCACCCCTTTTCTCCCCCCTCCAGCAAACACCCGTTCGGGCTAGGGCTCCACCGGACGAGTGAGTTCACAGGTGGGAGTTCTTGCCCCCGTATGCACTCGTCCCGGTCGCGCCCCGCGTGATCGGGACTTCTGCTGGGGGACGTGCTCAGACGTTCGCTGTCCGCCGTCCTCCTCGTGCTCGCCGTCCTCCTCGTGCCGCTCGGCGCGCTCTCGACCTGGGCGAAGTACGAGATCGAGGACGCCGACCGGTACGTCGCCACGATGGCGCCGCTGGCCTCCGACCCCGATGTGCGGGACGCGGTGGCGGACGCGGTCACGGACGGGGTGGCGAAGGCGATCGACGCGGGGCCGCTCCAGGACACCGTCGAGTCGTTCGTACGGGACGCGGTGCGGTCCTTCACCGGGACCCCGGCGTTCGAGGCGGCCTGGAAGGCGGCCAACCGCGAGGCGCACGCCGCGGTGCAGGACGCCCTCACCGACCAGGCCGACGGCGGCGCCGTCACCATCGACCTCGCGCCGATCACCGAGCAGGTCGAGCGCCAACTGGACGCGGACGGCGTGCCGTTCGCGGACCGCATCCCCGTCACCCACACCGAGGTGACGCTCATGGAGTCGTCGGACCTCGGGCCCTTCGGGAAGGGATTCCACATGCTCCAGGTGGCGGGCCTCTGGCTCCCCCTCGCCGCGGTACTGCTCGCCGTGGCCGGCATCTTCCTGGCGGTGCACCGCCGCCGCGCGATCATCCGCACGGCCCTCGGCGCGGCCCTCGCGGGAGCAGCCCTCGCCCTCGCCGTCATGGTGGGCCGGGGTCTGACCCTGGACGACCTGCCGAAGGACGTCTCCCGCCCGGCGGCGGAAGCGGTCTACGACGCGTTGACGTCCTCGCTGAGCGTGGCCGGCTGGGTGATCCTCGGGGTGGGCCTGGCGGCGGCGCTCGCCGCATGGCTGCTCCGGCGAATGCAACCCTCCCGTACCTCCCGCCGTCTCTAGGGGAAGATTCGCGCAGCACCCCAGACGGATCAGACGGAGAGGCCGGCCTTGGACAGCGCAGACAGCGCAACGGCAGCCAGGACGGCTCCCCACGAGGAGCGGCACGAGCCGCGGGCGAAGCGGCGGCCGGTGCACCGCTTCTCCGCCTGGCTCGCGGCTCTCCTCCTGGCCGGTGTCAGCACCGTCATCGGCTTCCGGACCGCCGACTCCGACGGCGTCACGCCCGTACCGCAGATCCTCGCGTTCCTGCCCTGGCTCATCGTCCCTGCGGTCGCCGGGCTGCTGCTCGCCGCGCTCGCCCGCTGGCGCGTCGGCCTCGTCTGGGGAGTCGTCGTACTCGGCGGCGTCGCCTGGTTCATGGAGCCGTACGGCAAGACCGACGACCCTGAGGGGCACGCCGTCGCCGAGATCCGCGTCATGGCGTCCAACGTGGAGTTCGGCCAGGCCACCCAGGGGCTGCTCAAGGCGGTCCGCAAGGAGAAACCCGACCTCCTCTTCGTCCCGGAGTGCGACTACAGCTGCTCGGACACCCTGCGCGACGAACTGCCCCGCTCCGACTACCCCTACCGCACCGCGAGCGAGGCCGGCGGCGCCGAAGGCTCGGTGATCGTCAGCAAGCTGCCCCTGAAGAAGGCGAGCGGCCTCGCGGGCACCCTTGGCATGCCCGGCGCCGTCGCCGAGCTGAAGAACGGCCACCAGGTCCGCGTCCAGCTCGCCCACCCCATGCCGCCGCTGCCCAGGCAGCTCTCCACCTGGCGCACCGAACTCGCCGGGATCCGCGACTACGCCGCCGAGGGCAAGCGAGCGAACCGGTCCACCATCATCGCGGGCGACTTCAACGCCACCCAGGACCACGCGGCCTTCCGCGACATCCTGGACACCGGCGGGGTACGCGACGCCGCCAGCCTCGCGGGTTCCGCCCGCACCCCGAGCTGGCCCGCCGACCTGATGTCACCGCTGGGCACCCAGATCGACCACGTTCTGCTCACCCCGGACTTCTCGGCCCGTGACGCCCGCTTCCTGGAGATCGGCCACACGGACCACCGGGCCCTGGTGGTGGACGTGACGCTGCACGGAACGGACCGGTAAAACGCAGGTCAGGCCGGGCAGCGCGGCAACAGCGGCAGCGATAATGGCCGCATGCCCCGCCGTGAGTCACCCGCACCACCGGGCCCTCTGAGCGCCCTCGCCCCACCCCCCTGGCTGGTCAGGACGCTCAAACCGCAGACGGCGCCGGTCCCGTGGGCCGCGGTGGCGCGCGCGGCCGTCGCCATGGCGCTGCCCCTCCTCATCGGCCTCGCGGCAGGGCAGCCCGCGTACGGGGCGCTCGCCTCCATGGGCGCCCTGTCCGGAGTCATCGGCGACACCGCCGACGCGTACCGCATGCGGATCTTCAACATCGCCGTGCCGCAGCTGTTCGGCGCGATCGGCGTCACCATCGGCTCGCTCGTCTTCGGCCACGGCTGGGTCGCGGTCGGCGTGGTGACCCTGGTCGCGCTCGTCTCCGGGATGATGTCCACGATCGGCGCGGTGGCATCCGTGTCAGGGCTGCTGCTCCTCCTCAACTCCGTGGTGGGCGCGGGGCTTCCGATGCCGGGGGAATGGTGGCTGGCCCCGGCCCTGATGACGAGCGGCGGCCTGCTCGTCCTCCTCCTCGCCCTGCTCGCCTGGCCGCTGCGGTCCGGCATCCCGGAGCGGGCCGCCGTCGCGGCGACCTACCGCAGCGTGGCCGCGCTCCTCGAAGCGGCGGGCACCGAGCGGTACGACGAGGCCCGCACCGCCGTCACCGCCTCCCTGAACCAGTCGTACGACCTCGTCCTCGCCCGGCGCACCCGCGCGCACGGCCGCAACCCCGATCTGGTGCGCCTGATCGCCCAGTTGAACGCGATCACGCCCGTCATCGAGGCCGCGCCGGCCGCCCACCAGTGCGGGGTTCCGATGCCGCCGGAGTTCCCCGCCGAGGTGCGGCGCCTCGCGGACGAGGTGGCGTCCCCCGGAGCCGCCCGGGTCCCCGAACCGGTGCTCCCCGAGCCCGTCGAACCCTCCGCCGACGCCGTCGACCACGCCCTGCGGCACGTGGCCGAACTCCTCAACGACCCCGACCCGCACGGCGTCGTGCACGTCGACGACCGCCTCGGCCGCCCCGCCGCCCTGCGCGTGCGGGCCCGCAGAGCCGCCCGCAACGTCGTCCTGTCGAGCGCGTCCTGGCGCTACGGCCTGCGTCTCGCGCTCTGCATCGGCATCGCGCAGTCGCTGGTGTCCCTGATCGACGTGCCCCGCTCGTACTGGGTGGCGCTCACCGTCACGTTCGTCCTCAAGCCGGACTTCGGCTCGGTCTTCTCGCGGGCGGTGCTGCGGGCGATCGGCACGGCGGCCGGGCTCGTGGTCGCCGCCGCCGTCCTCGCCGAGGTGCCGCGGGGCTGGTGGGACGTGCCGGTGATGCTGGTCCTCGCGGCGCTGATCCCGGTGTTCACGACGCGGGGTTACGGCTACCAGACCGCCGCGATCACCCCGGTCATCCTGCTCCTGTCGGACGTCCTGAACCACCAGGGCTTCGGTCTCGTCGTGCCCCGCCTGGTGGACAGCCTGATCGGCTGCGGCATCTCCCTGGTGGCGGGTTACCTGCTGTGGCCGGAGAGCTGGCACACCCGGATCGGCGACAGCCTTGCCGACGCGGTGGCCGATACGGCGTCGTACGTCGAGAGCGCGTTCGGCACGGCGGTGGACGTGGCCGCGCGGGCGCGGATGCGGCGCGGCCTGTACCGGGACCTGTCCGTCATCCGCACCGAGTTCCAGCGCGCCCTGACGGAACCGCCTCCGATGGGGGCGCGGGCGGCGGCGTGGTGGCCGCTGGTGATCGCGGTCGAACGGATCGTGGACGCGACGACCGCCGCGCGGGTGCGGATTCGGCATGGGGCGGGGGAGCCGAGCCTCACTGAGGTGGGGGAGGTCGCCCGGCAGTTGCGGGAGTTGGCGCAGGGTCTGCGGGACTCGGAGACCCTGGAGGAGGTCTCTGCTTCCTTCATGGGCGCCCAGGAGAGTGTCCTGGAGCCGCTTCGCCAGGAGGTGGCGGCGGCGAGGGCGATCGCGTCGCCGCCGCGGGTGTGAGGTTCGGGCGTTCCCTGCGGGGCTTTCCCCAATCCCACCCCTTCCCGAAACCATGGGGCTCCGCCCCCTGGACCCCCGAAAAGATGGCCTCAAACGCCGGCCAGGCTATATCTGGCCTGGCCAGCGTTTGAGGCCGAACTGGGCGAAGCCGGTGATTACAGCGCTTCCAGATCTACCGCTCGGGCCATCGCCCGATACCCCGCATCATTCGGATGCAGGTGATCCCCGCTGTCGAACTCAGGGGCGATCCGCTCCCCGTCCGCCGGATCCGCAAGCGCCCGGTCGAAGTCCACGTACCCGTCGTACTCCCCGGAGTTACGCACCCACTCATTGAACTCGTCGCTCACCTTCGCCGCCCGCTCCCCGTAGTGATCCGAACCCCCCAGCGGCAGCAAGGTCGCCCCCACCACCTTGACCCCCTTCGCGTGCCCGGCCCGGATCAGCTTCCGGTGCCCCGCGATGAGTTCGGCCGCGCTCACCTTCGGCGCGGGCTTGTACGTGGGCGTATCGCTCTCGCTGAAGCCGATGTCGTTCAGGCCTTCGAGGACGACCACCGTCCCCACCCCGGGCAGGTCGAGCGCGTCCCGCCCGAAGCGGGCGGTACCCCTCTCCCCGTACCAGGCCGAGTCGTTGAGGACGAGGTTGCCGCCGATACCGGCGTTCAGGACCGGCCGGGGCGTCCCCGCCTTGGCGAGCCGCTCGGCGAGCGCGTCGGACCAGCGGCGGTTGAGGTCCGTGGAGGAGGCGAAGCCGTCGGTGATGGAGTCGCCGAACAGGACGATGCCGTCACGGGCATGTGCACGGTCACGGTCGCGTGCGCCCCTCACGTCCACACCCGACAGGAAGTACCAGGACTCCGTCGACTCGTCGAACGCCCCCGCACCCGCGTCCCCCACATGATCCCCGTCCGCCCGGTAACTCGTCGCGAACGACTGCGCGTGGAACGTGGCGGGACCCGTGGTCCGCGCGAGGTGCAGGGTCACCGTGACCGACTCGAAGGGCTTCAGCCTCAAGCCCGCCTCGTCACTGGAGAGTTGGCCGTGTGCCGGGATCTCCACCGACCGCCTCCCCTCGAACGTGAGGCGCCGCACCGAGCCCTCCTCGACCGCCGCCCCTTGCTTCGTGCGGGCGATGGTCGCCCCCGCGATGTGCAGCGGCGACGTGCCGTACGCGTTGGAGAGCCGGATACGGGCTCTGTCACCGCCCTCGGTGACGCGGACGACCTGGCGCAGGGTGTGGCCGGAGAAGCCGTCCTCCGACCAGTTGGCCTTGAAGCCCGTGCTGGCACGCTGCGGCGACGCGGCCCAGGCGGCGGTCCAGGCGGGGCCCGACGGCTTCGAGCCCGAGGCGTGGGCCCCCGTGACGGCGAGGCCGAGACCGGCCGTCAGGGCGAGCGCGGCGGTGGCGGCGACGGCGGCGGACGTACGAGTACGCGAACGCATGGGAATCTCCGGGGAGTTGAAAGGAGTGGAAGGAGGCATCCGGTGACCGGACTCCTCCAAGATCCGCCTCCGCCCACCCCCGATCAACGGCGATCCGTGAAACGATTACCACGCTCAGGCTTATCGATGCAGGTCAGAGCCGTAAAGGGCAGAGAAGGACCTACGGACGGGGCGGGGAACAGCAATGGAACGCCAAGAACTCGAAACCTTCCTCACGCTCGCCGAAGAGCTCCACTTCGGCCGCACCGCCGAACGCCTCCTCCTCTCCCAGGCCCGCGTCAGCCAGACCGTGAAGAAGCTGGAGCGCAAGATCGGCGCCCCGCTCTTCGAGCGCACCAGCCGCAAGGTGGAGATGTCCCCGCTGGGGCGGCAGTTGTACGACGACCTGGCGCCTCTGCACGTACGCATGGAGGCCGCCGTCGCCCGTGCCAAGGACGTGGCACGCGGCGTCGAGGGCGAACTGACCGTCGCCTTCCTGGGGTCGGGCGCGGGCTCGCTGACCTCCGCGATCCTCCGGACGTTCCGCGAGCGCTGCCCGGGCTGCGACGTCCGGATGCGCGAGACCCAGTACGGCGACCCGCTCGGCGCGCTCCGCGGCGGTGACGCCGACGCGCTGTTCACCTGCCTCCCCGTCGAGGAGCCGGACCTCACGGTCGGGCCGGTCGTCATCAACGAATCCCGCATGCTCGCCGTGCCGCTCGGCCACCGCTTCGCCGGGCGCGACAGCGTGTCCCTCGAAGAGTGCGCGGGCGAGACCTTCTTCGGTGTCGTCAACGGCGCTCCCGGCTACTGGTGGGACTTCCACCACCCGCCCCGCACCCCCAGCGGCCTGCCGATCCGCCGCGGTCAGTCCGTCGCCGGGTTCCAGGAGCTGATGACGCTGGTCGCCATGGGGCAGGGGGTGTCGCCGGTCGTCGCGTCCGTGGAGAAGTACTACGCCCGCCCGGACATCGTCTTCGTCCCGCTGGACGACGTCCCGTCGGCCGACGTCGCCCTCATCTGGCGCACCGCCGCCGAGGGCACCCCGCGCCTCGACGCGTTCGTCCGCGCGGTGCGTGACTCCGTCGCGGCAAACGGAGGACCGGCGCGGTTCTGACGCTCACGCGCGGCCCCCGCGCGGGAAGATGCCGTGCGTGACCGCTGCCCTGACCTACTCCGCCGCATTCATCACCTTCTTCTCCGTCGTCGGGCCGCCCAAGGTGCTGCTCGCCTTCGGCGGCCTCGCGCAGAACCATCCGGTCCGCGAGCTGCGGATGATCGCGCTCGTCTCGTCCGGTGCCGCCGTCGTGGTGGGCCTGATCGCGGGCTTCACCGCGCCCTGGCTCCTGGAGCTCTTCCACATCTCCACACCAGCGCTCCAACTCGCGGGCGGCGTCATCTTCTTCATCTACGCCGTCGGCCTCGTCCTCGGCGTCCACCTCGGCTCGGACGGGGCGAACCAGGACGCCCCCGACCTCGTCAGCGGCGTACGCGAACTGCTCATGCCGTACATCGTGAGTCCGCTCGCCATGACCGCCGTGCTGATCGAGGCGGCGGCCCGCGACACCTGGTCGTGGCGTTCCACGGTCGTCGGCGCGTACGTCGCCGTGGTCGCCCTGGACCTGGTCTGCGTGGTGCTGCTCGCGCGCGTCCTGCGGGGCACCCACCACGCCACGATCGAGCTCTTCGGCCGGCTGCTCGGCCTGCTCCTCGCGGCGGTCGGCGTGGACCTGGTCCTGGACGGGCTCGCCTCGCTCGGCGTCCCGGGCCTGGACCGCCACTAACCCGCCGTCTTCGAACGGCCCTCCTCGATCAGCATCTCCGGGCGCCCCGTCACCAACAGCCAGGCGGGCAGCGCCGCGACGCACAGGATGGGCAGCACGGAGAGGTCCATCACCACGACCGCCGCCGTGAACAGGCTCAGCCAGCCCTGCCGCGTCGTGGCGAGCAGCACGCCGAGGATGGCGCAGGTGATCGCCAGAGCGGGCGGCACCCCGTCGACGAGGGCGTGCGCGAACATGCCGAGCGCCACGCCCACGAAGACCGCCGGGAAGATCCGTCCACCACGGAACCCGCAGGTGGCGGCCACGCAGAGCGCGAGGATCTTGACCAGGGCGAGCAGCAGCAGGTTGCCCGCGTCGTGGTCGGCGGCCTCCGCCGTCAGCTCCTTCATCTCCTCCAGGCCCTTGAAGAGCGTGAGATGGCCGCCGAGCGCGCCCAGGGCGCCGAGCACGAGACCGCCCACCGTCAGCATCAGCACGGGATGCCCGAGTTGGCGGAAGGCGCGGTGGAGGTGGGGGAAGGCGTACACCGCGCACAGCCCTACGGCCGCCGCCCCCGTGCTGATGACCATCGCGGAGAGGATGTCGCCCCAGTGCGGCCCCGAGTACGCCGGGATGTCGATCTGGAACGTCGGGTGCGCGATGAGCACCGTGGTCAGCGCCCCCGCGCCCGCCGCGACCAGCGGTGCGAAGAGGCGGTCCCACAGCGGGCGCGGGTCGGGGCCGGGGGCGGTGACGGTCTCGGAGAGGATGAGCGCCGCCGCGACCGGCGTACCGAAGAGCGCGCCGATGGTCCCCGCCGCCGCGAGCGCGACCCAGTCGGCGGCGGGAGTACGGGGCATGACCTGTACGCCGAGTGCGTAGGCGAGGGCGATGTTGATCGCCGTGATCGGATTCTCCGGGCCCAGGCTGACACCGCCCGCCAGGCCCACGACGACGGCGAGCGCGATGCCGGGGAGCACCCGGACCGGCAGCGGCGGGTCGACGAGGCCCAGCGTCGCGGGGTCGGGCCCGGCGTGCCCCGGGACCTTCCACACGATCAGCCCGACGACGAGCCCCGCCACGGTGAGCACGCCGATGATCCACCCCGCCGACGTGCCGGAGACACCGACCGCGTCCGGCAGCGCGTCCCACAGCAGATCCTGCAGCCGCTCGGCGACGAAGCTGAGCAGCAGCAGGGCCAGGCTGGACCCGACGCCGACGAGCAGGGCGGGCAGCACGAGCGGGAGCAGGGCGCGGGCCTGCGGCGTCCAGAGCGAGGGGCTGCGGTCCGGCGTGGATGTCTCGGTCATGGACCCTCCGGGGCAGCCCCCGCCTCTCGCTCGGTCAGACGGTGGGAGGCGGCGTACGGCCCGCGTCTCCGGGCGGACCGGGGTCGGCGCCCGCGGAGCCCTCGGCGAACGGGCCGGGGCCGGAGGTGGTGCGCCGGGGCTCCCAGCCGCCCGGTGCGCCCGGACCGCCGCGGCGGTCGTCACGGTCCGAGTGGTCCGTGCACAGCGCCCAGATGACGAAGATGCCGATCGCGATCGCGATCAGCGCCCAGATCGGCTGATACGGCAGCCACATGAAGTGCAGGATCACGGAGAGCGAGGCGAGCGCGACACCGCACGCCTTGGCCCAGGTCGCGCCCTTGAGGATGCCGTAACCGGCGATCGCGACCAGGATGCCGAGGATCAGGTGGATCCAGCCCCACGTGGTGAGGTTGAACTTGTAGACGTAGTCGCCGATGCGTGCGTAGACGTCGTCCTTGGCGATGCCCGCGATGCCTTCGAGGATGCCCAGGATGCCGCTGACCAGCATCAGGACACCCGCGAACACCGTGCCGCCCGACGCCCAGGGGCTCTCGCCCCGCGGGTTGCTCGCTCCGCTGCTCATGGGCTCCCTTTCTTAGCCGGTCAGGAGTTCACAGCGTGTGACAGCCCTACGGGGCACGCGACCGGGCTTGGGCCGAACGGGTCCCTTCGGGGCCTCCGGCGCCGCACGATTCCGCCATCGGATCGGACGTTAGCGGGGCGTTAGTCAGACAGCGCCAGATCAACAGCAGCAGCGGACAGTCTTGTTCTCACCAGCCCGAACGACCGGAAAGAACGGGAAGAACAATGACGCACACCACCCTCCGCAACGCCCGCAAGGCCGCCGCCGCCATGGTGATCACCGTCGCCGCGTTCGGGCTCACCGCCTGCCAGGGCAGCGGCAACGACACCTCGTCGTCCTCCGCCTCCAGCTCCGCCTCCAGCTCCGCGACCAAGTCCGCCGGGAACTCCGCCGACGGCAAGTCGACGAGCACGCCCAACAAGTCCGGCAAGAGCTGCACGGACCAGATCAACTACGCGGGTGACCCGCGCTCCAACGCCGAGATCAACTCCATCGGTGCGGACACCGGCACCTGCCCGACGCCGGAGAAGGGCAACAAGCCCTCGGGCACCCCCACCCAGTCCGGTGCGAGCTGCACCGACCAGATCAACTACGCGGGCGACCCGCGCTCCAACGCCGAGATCAACTCCATCGGCGTGGACACCGGCACCTGCCCCAAGCCGCAGAAGGCCACCAAGCCCACGGGCACCCCCCACAAGCCCGGCGTCAGCTGCACCGACCAGATCAACTACGCCGGTGACCCGCGCTCCAACGCCGAGATCAACAGCATCGGCGAGGACACCGGCACCTGCCCGCCGGCCAAGCACCAGTAAGCGCGGGACCCAGGGAACACGGTTCGAACCTTGGAGAGTCCGTGACGAAGAACGACCAGTCCGACGAGCACCCTCAGGCGCCGTGGTGGTGGGGCGTCGGCCCCGTCGGGGCCATCCTCATCATCCTCACCGGGATCGCCTGGACGCTGTGGGCCTTCCTCGGCACCGCCTCCGCGGACGACCCGGTGGCCGGCTACCAGGGGAGCAAGATCGTGGCCGTCGGCCTCGTCCTCCTCGGCGCCGCCGCCCTGGAACGCCTCCGCGGCCGACGTCCGCGTACGGACGGCGAGACCGGCACGTCAGAGGACCCGCCGGTTTCATGATTCACGCCTCCGGCGTGGAGTTGACTGGTTACGCTGGGCTACCAGATGAACTGAGCGTCACACGGCGCCGGTTATGGGGGTGGCCCACGCATGGTCAACATCCGCGACCTGGACCCCAGCGCGTCCCCGCTGGACTACTACGGCTCGGAACTGCGCCGCCTCAGAGAGGTCGCGGGCCTCAAACAGGGCCAGTTGGGGAGCTGCATCTTCTGTACGGCGTCACTGATCGGCCAGATCGAGACGGCGAAGAAGGTACCGACGAGGGATTTCTCCGAGCGGGTGGATGCGGCGCTCGGGACTGACGGGGTGTTTTCGCGGTTGGTGGGGCTGGTGCTGCGGAGCCAGTTGCCTACGTGGTTTCAGGCGTATGCGGAGCTGGAGGCTCGGGCTACTTACATCTCCACGTATCAGTGCCAGTTGGTGTACGGACTTCTGCAGACCGAGTCCTACGCGCGTGCCGTACTCGGCGTCAGGACCGACGACCACCTCGACGCTCGGACAGCCGCCCGAATGGAGCGGCAGCGCATCCTGGAGCGGGAGAGTCCGCCGCTGATGTGGGTGGTGCTCAGCGAGGCGGTGCTGCACCAGGAGATCGGTGGCCGAGAGGTCATGCGCAATCAACTGGCCCACCTATCGGACCTGCACAGACGTCGAGATTGGGTGAGGGTGCAAGTCCTGCCGTTCGCGGTCGGCGCGCATGCCGGGCTGTCCGGCACATTCACCCTCCTGCGCTTCAAAGACGACCCGGATCTTGTCTACACCGAGGACTTCGTCCAGGGGCACATGACCGCCAACCCGCAAGCCCTCAGGGAGGGTTCACTCCGTTACGATCATTTGCGAGCCGCCGCGCTCTCCGTAGAAGCCTCGGCGGCGCTGATCGCCCGTGTAATGGAGGAGCGCTATGGGGACCAACCAGCAGCTGACGGGCGCGCAGTGGCGTAAGTCGTCCTACAGCTCGGACACCGGCGGCGACTGCATCGAATGCGCCCCCCTCAACGGCACAGCGTGGCGTAAGTCGACATACAGCAGCGACACCGGCGGCGAATGCATCGAATGCGCCCCGCTCAACGGCACGGCATGGCGTAAGTCGGGCTACAGCGGCGGCACCGGAGGCGACTGCATCGAATGCGCTCCCCTCGATGGCGCCACGTGGCTCAAGTCGACGTACAGCGGCAGCGGTGGCGGCGACTGCATTGAACTCGCCCAAGCCCAGTGCAACGAAACCATCGCCGTCCGCGACAGCAAGGACCCCGAAGGCCCCGCCTTCACCACCACCCCCCGAGCCTTCGCCACCTTCGTAGCGGCAGCGGCAAACGGCACGCTGAGGTAAGCGCCCCGCAGGGGCGCGGGGAACTGCGCGACAAGCCACGACGCACCCGCAGCGGCGAGGCGGCGAGACGGCGACGCCAGCCTCACCCCGCCGAGGCCACGGCCCGAGTGATCTCCGCGGCCATCCGGCGGATGCCGGGCGAACGCGCAGGGCAGGGCCGGGACTTGGCCGTGGTCGGGGCGAGACAGAAGTGCAGGTAGTCATCCCCCCGGTGCAAGGCCGCGCGGCCAGCCCCGGTGCAGTAGGCCGGGTGCGACCGCTCGTACGACGTGCACGGCAGCTTCTCCACCCACGTGTACCGATCCGCCGCCGGAGCGACCGCGCGGCCCGCGTCGGCGATGACCCCGCCGGAGGCCCGCGCCTGCGCCGCGTAGATTCCGTTGACGCGCCGGACGCGGTCGGGCGTGATCGGGTCGGGGCCCTGGAGGACCCAGACGATCCGCGGCCGGCCCGCCCCGGACCCGGCGCCGCGGATCTGCGAGGCGAGTTCCTTCGCGTCGGCGGCGTACCGGTCGAAGTACTTCTGGCGTGCCTTGTCGTACGTGATGCCGTCCATGCAGGGCGTATAGCCCCACGCGTTGCCCCAGAACTGGAGGACCACGTAGTCGGGCCGCTGCTCGCGGACCAGCGTGGCGGCCTTGTCCTTGTCGGGGACGAGGGAGTCCTTGCCGGTGCCTTCGAGGTAGTCGCAGAGGGTGGTGCCGGAGTAGGGCGCGCTGCGGTAGCGGGCGCCGAGACCGTCGCGGAGGTGGTCGCCGAGGACCGTCTGGTTCTCCATGGCGAGGGAATCGCCGAGGTAGAGGACCTTCGGGGCGTTCGCGGGCCGTGGCTTCTCCGCGGCGCGGCGGCGGGTGGTCGAGGAGGGCGAGGGGTCGGCGGGCCCGGCGGGCGGCTCGTCCCGCGCGGCGTCGGAGGTCCGTGCGGCGGCGGGGGTCTCCGGGACCTCGTCCGACGCCCCTCCGGAGCCGGGGTCACCGCACGCCCCGAGGAGCAGCACAGCGGCCAGCACCCCACCGATCCACGGCTTGCGCATACGCCAACTCCCGTTCAGGCGACCGAAATAGCCCCTTAGGCAAGCACAGTCACCGTCGTGTGAGAAGAGAGCGGGTGGCGCTTTTGGCCCGCTTCAGGCCTCGCATTACCCCGGACGTAATCGACCCCTCGCGGACCGCGCGGCAAGCTCAGGTCATCGGAAAGAACAGCCCGGATGACCAGCCGCAGGAGGCACCCGCCATGACCGCACACGCCACCACCGCGTACGAGACCGCCGTCGCCCGCTACTTCGAGGCGTGGAACGCCGAGGGCGCCGAGGACCTGGCCAAGGCCGTGGCCGCCTGCTGGAGCGAGGACGGCGGCTACACCGACCCGCTGGCCGACGTCACCGGGCACGAAGCCCTCGCCGCCGTGATCGCGGGAGCCCACGAGCAGTTCCCCGGCTTCGAGTTCCGGCAGCTCGGGGCGGTCGACGGCCACCACCACGTCGCGCGCTTCGGCTGGGAACTGGTGTCGGTCGCGGACGGCTCGGCCCCCGTCGCGGGCTTCGACGTCATCACGCTCGCCGACGACGGCCGGATCCGGTCCGTGCACGGCTTCCTGGACCGCGTGCCCACGGCCTGAGGCCCGGTGCACGGCGGGATCCACGATCGGCGTTCGCCCTACGAACCACTACAGGCCCGTAGGGCGAACCGGCCCGAGGTGCGTCAGCGGGCCACGTACTGCGTGAGGATCGCCTGGACCTCGTAGATGTCGACGCCCTTCGTGAACGTCTTCTGGATCGGCTCGGGGGTCCCGGAGATCCAGATCTTGAGCTCGGCGTCGAGGTCGAAGTGCCCGGCGGTCTCGACCGCGAAGTGCGTGATGCTGCGGTAGGGGACCGAGTGGTACTCGACCTTCTTGCCGGTTATCCCCTGCTTGTCGACGAGGACGAGGCGACGATCGGTGAAGAGCATGGTGTCGCGGATCAGCAGGAACGCGGCCTGCACCTGCTCACCGTGGCCCAGCAGACGCGCGTAGTCCTGCTGCGCGGTCATCGGATCGATCGTGTGAGCGTTTCCGAAAAGTGCCATGAGAGACCCCCCATTCAGTTGAACTCAAGGAATCTCCGACTGTAACGCGCGCACTGTGGGACGCCTGCTCTGTCACATCTTGCCGAGCGCATCCGTCAGAGGAATGGAAGCATCGGCAGCGGCATAGGAGATCACCATGGAAGCTCGTCTGAACCTCTTCGGCAGCTCGCTCGCGGGCAAGGTCCTGAAGCACATCAACTCGGCGTCCAAGGTCGTGACGGACTCGACCCTGCCCGCCGCGACACAGGAACTGGTGAAGATCCGCGCCAGCCAGATCAACGGCTGCGGGTTCTGCACCGACATGCACACGAAGGACGCCACGCACGCGGGCGAGACGTCGACGCGCCTCAACCTCGTCGCCGCCTGGCGCGAGGCCAAGGTCTTCACGGACGCGGAGCGCGCCGCCCTTGAGCTCACGGAGCAGGGGACGCGCGTCGCCGACGCGGCGGGCGGTGTCACGGACGAGGCCTGGGCGGACGCCGCCAAGCACTACGACGAGGACCAGCTCGCCGCCCTGGTGTCGCTCATCGCCTTGATCAACACGTACAACCGGGTGAACGTCATCGTCCAGCAGCCGGCGGGTGACTACCAGCCGGGCCAGTTCGGCTGAACGGGGAAGCAAGGGGAAACAAAAAGACCCAGGTCGCCGACCTGGGTCTCAACTGTGGAGCGGGTGACGAGAATCGAACTCGCACTCTCAGCTTGGGAAGCTGATGTTCTACCACTAAACTACACCCGCGAAAGACACCGTCTGTGGCGGTGTCGTAACGTCGCACACTCTACCTCATCCCAGGCCCCGGGCGCTTTTGCCGTGGGGCCTGCGTGCTGTCCGGGGCATGGATGGCGCTGCGGGACGCGGGAGTTGGGGCGTACGGTGAGGGACCGGAGTGCCGCCTGGAGGGGCGCCCCATTCGTCCCGTAATGTGGCCTTTCGTCGTCAGCTCGCGTACGAGCAGAGTGCGGGACGCTGCGAGCTCAACTACGGCTTTGGGGAAGGGACTCGAGGACTTGATGGAGCACACCGTCGTCCGATGTGCCGAAGGGCACGTGTTCAGCACTGCTTCGTTCCCGATGCAGAAGGCCGACCGGCTCGGACCCGGCCGGCTGATCCGCTGTCCACGATGTGCCCGGTTGCGGCATGCCGTGCCGGTCGCGTCGCAGAAGCGGTAGCGGCAGAGGCCCAGGCAGGCCCAGGCAGGCGCAGGCAGGCACCGGACGCAGAGAACGACAGCGCGCGGGGCCGTCCGATTGGGGCGGGCCCGCGCGCTCTGCGTATCCTCGGTGCGTGCTTCTCTCAGACAAGGACATCCGGGCCGAGATCGACACCGGACGAGTACGGATCGATCCGTACGACGAATCCATGGTGCAGCCCTCAAGCATCGACGTGCGGCTCGACCGCTACTTCCGGGTGTTCGAGAACCACCGCTACCCCCACATCGACCCCTCCGTCGAGCAGGCCGACCTCACGCGGCTCGTCGAGCCCGAGGGCGACGAGCCGTTCATCCTGCACCCCGGCGAGTTCGTGCTGGCCTCGACGTACGAGGTCATCAGCCTGCCCGACGACCTCGCGAGCAGGCTGGAGGGCAAGTCCAGCCTGGGGCGCCTCGGGCTTGTGACACATTCCACGGCCGGGTTCATCGACCCCGGCTTCTCCGGGCACGTGACCCTGGAGCTCTCCAACCTCGCGACGCTGCCGATCAAGCTCTGGCCGGGCATGAAGATCGGGCAGCTCTGCCTGTTCCGGCTGACCTCGCCCGCCGAGGAGCCCTACGGGTCGGAGCGGTACGGGTCGCGTTACCAGGGCCAGCGCGGACCCACCGCCTCCCGTTCCTTCCTCAATTTCCATCGGACACAGGTGTGACATCCAGCATGAGTGACGTGCGCGAGAACCTTACGTACGAGAAGTTCGGCGGCGCCGTGCGCGAGCTCGCGCAGACCATCGCCGATGACGGCTACCAGCCCGACGTGGTGCTTTCGATCGCGCGCGGTGGCGTCTTCGTCGCGGGTGGCCTCGCGTACGCGCTCGACTGCAAGAACATCCACCTGGTCAACGTGGAGTTCTACACGGGCGTCGGGACGACCCTGGAAATGCCCGTCATGCTGGCGCCCGTGCCGAACGCCATCGACTTCACCGACAAGAAGGTGCTCATCGCCGATGATGTCGCCGACACCGGGAAGACGCTGAAGCTCGTGCACGACTTCTGCCTCGACCACGTGGCCGAGGTGCGGTCCGCCGTCATCTACGAGAAGTCGCAGTCGCTCGTGAAGTGCGAGTACGTCTGGAAGCGCACCGACGACTGGATCAACTTCCCGTGGAGTGTCGAGGCTCCCGTCGTGAAGCGTGCCGGGCAGGTTCTCGACGCCTGAGACCCGGACGGACGAGGACGGCCCCCGGCGGAGTGATCCGCCGGGGGCCGTCCTGTTCTGTCTGTTCTGTCTGCTCTGTCCGCGGGGTTAGAACGTGCCGAGCTTGATGATCGACAGCAGCGCGAGCAGCTGGATCGCCGACGCGCCGAGCGCCTTCGGCCACGGCAGGTCGTGCGACTTGCTCACCATGGCCGTGAGCAGCGCGCCCGCCGCGATCCAGGTCAGCCAGCCGAGCAGCTGGACGAAGGACTGGCCGCCGCCGAGGAACATCGCGACGATCACGCGGGGCGCGTCCGTGATGGACATGATCAGCATGGAGAGGCCGACCGTCGGCTGCCAGGCACCGTCGCCGCCGAGCTGGCGGGCGAGGGTGTGCGTGACCACGCCCAGGATGAACGCACTGATCGTGATCGCGACGCCCGTGGTGAGGACGTACGGCACGGCCGTGGAGAGCGTGGCGCTGATGGCGTCCTCGCGGGCGCCGTCGAAGCCGAAGATGGCGAGCAGGCCGTAGAGGAACGTCACGATGAGGGCCGGGGCCCACATCGCGTAGTCCCGCATCTGGAGGAAGGTCGGGCCCGGGCGCAGCACGATGCCGCGCAGCAGGTCCTTCCAGTGCAGGCGCGGGCCCACCGGGGCGGGGGCCTGGCCCGCGCGGTAGGTGTCGCCCTGGTTGTACGGGTCCTCGCCCACGGAGAAGGCCTGGGTGTGACCCGGGTTGTTGGCGGCGTACGGATCGAAGCCCTGTCCGCCTTGTCCGCCCTGGCCGCCGTGCCCCTGGCCTCCCGGCCCGCCGAAGTACTCCGGCTCGCCGTGGTTGCCGTGGTTGCCGCCCGGCTGCGGCCACTGCTGCCCGCCGTATCCGCCCTGGCCCTGGCCTCTCTGGCCCTGGCCGTACGGCGGCTGCTGCCTGCCGTACTGCTGCGGGGGCGGCTGAGGGGAGCCGTACGGAGGCTGCTGGCCCTGGGGGGCCTGCTGCCCGTACGGCTCCTGCCGCGGTCGTTGTTGGGGTCGCGCTTGCGGGGTGCGGTTGTCCCGGCCGCGTCCGATCCTGAATCCAGCCACGAATCGAACGTACCTGGTCTGGAGGGCCCGGGTCGTCCGTCCTGTGGAGGAGAGCGGCTTTGCCGCTGACCTGTGACAACCCTTAGGGGGACCCTGAGGGGTTTTCCCCAGGGTCCTCCCACGGTCCGGGTGCCGCCGGGGACCGGTTACTTCCCGAGCACCGATCCGTAGGCCAGCGGGTTCAAAGAGGCGGGCAGGCCAAGGGAGTTCGGGGTGACGACCGAGCCGCCTGCCTTCGCGCCCGGCAGGTCCCAGACGCCGCCCGCTGCGGAGTTCTCGCCGGGCGCCGCGACGGACAGGTCCGGTACGCCGTCGCCGTTGTGGTCACCGAAGGCGAGTGCCGCCCCGAAGAGGTCGCCCGCCTGGGCGACGCCCAGGATGTCTGGGGAGTTCTGCTGGTAGGCGGCCGTGCCCGGGTTCGCCGCGCCCGCCGGGTCGAGCAGGCCCATCTCGCCGCCCTTCAGGACGGTGACGCTGCCCGCCTTCGCCGCGCTGCCGATGGCCTCGCCGGGGGCGCCCGCGATCAGGTCGTCGTGGCCGTCGGCGTCGATGTCCGCCACGGAGAGCGCGTCGCCGAAGCCGTCACCGGTCTCGGCGACGCCGGGCATGCCCGGGGTGTCCTGGTTGAACGTCTGCTGCTCCCAGCCGAAGCTGCCGTTCGGGCCGCCGAAGCGGATGTGGACGGCGCCGCCCTTGGCGAGCTGCTCCGGACCGCACGGGTCGGTGATGTTCTCGTCGGCGATCTCGCGGCAGTTGCCGAGGGCGAGGTCGTCGTAGCCGTCGCCGTCGAAGTCGCCGCCGGCCAGGGCGTTCGCGGCGCCGTTGGAGTTGTTCCAGAAGTTGGCCATGGAGCCCTCGTCCTTGTTCCAGCCGTAGAGGCGGAGGTGGGACTGGGTGTAGGGCTGGTTCTGCGTGTAGTAGCCGAGGGCGAGGTCGGGCAGCCCGTCGGTGTCGAAGTCGCCGGTGGCCATGACGGGGGCGCGCCCGCCCATGCGGTCGGCCATGAGGGGCTGGGTGTCGGCGGCGAACGGGTTGAAGTTCGCGACGACCTTGTCCTTGCCGCCGATCGCGAGGTCGACGTCCGTGTCGCCGGTGAAGTCGGCGGCGACGAGGGCGTTGCCGTACGCGTCGTTCGACGCGGCGCCCCTGGCGGCGGTGTTGGCCAGGGCGAAGCCGTCCCCTGTCCCGTAGAGGACGGTGACGGAACCGGCGTCGGTCTTGGCGTCGATGTCCTCGCCGGGAGCGCCGATGACGAGGTCGGCGTACTGGTCGCCGTCGACGTGCGCGGCGACGACGGACCCTCCGAACCGGTCCCCGGCCTCGGGCGTGCCGGGCACCTCGACGGTGGCCTGGGTGATCCGCCGCACATCGTGCGGCCCCGGCCCGTACTTCCCCCCGAACACGACACTCACGTACCCCGCCTTGGCCTCACCCCCGACACTGCCACTGGGCACACCGACGAAGAGGTCGTCGTAACCGTCCCCGTTGAAGTCACTGACGAGCGGAGCATCGGCGGCCCCGGGCGCGGCACCGGCGGCCCCCGCGAGAGGGAGGACAAGACCGGTGGCGGCGAGGGCGGTGGCGGCGGCCAGGGCGATGGTGCGTGGGCGCAGGGTCACGGGGACTCCAACTTGTCGATGGTCTAGAGGCCGGGCCCGCATCGGAGGAGGTGCGGGCCCGGCAGTGGAGAGAGAGGGGGGGCTGCGGGGTTAGTCCGCGAAGCCGACGCCGAGGCGGGGGGTGCCCGAGGACGAGATGCCGACCGTGGACGTGTAGACGCCGGACGTGCCCGCGAGGGAGCCGTCGGGCAGGGCGTCCAGGATGTACACCGCGCCGTTCAGGCCGTTCTCGCCCATCGCCCCGACGGCGACATCGCCCCGGCCGTCGGCGTTCAGGTCGTCGACGTGGACGTCGGACCCGAAGAAGTCGCTCTTCTCGTTGGCGTTGGGGACACCGGGGGTGTCCTGGCTGTAGAGGGCCGCCCCTGCCGTGGAGAGGCCCGAGCCGTCCGCCGCGCCGTAGATGACGGTGAGGGAACCCGCGTCGGTGACGCCGTTCAGGTCCTCGCCGGGGGAGCTGGCGACCAGGTCGAGGTGGCCGTCGCCGTTGATGTCCCCGAGGTCGAGTTCGGAGCCGAAGAAGTCGCCCTTCTCGCTGCCGCCGGGGATGCCCGCAGTGTCCTGGGTGAAGGCCTGGCTGTCGCCGTACGGGCCGTTCGCGTTGCCCTTCACGACGTACACCGTGCCGCCCTTGTTGGCGCCGTCGATGCCCTCGTCCCAGTCCAGGCCGATGATGACGTCGCCGTAGCCGTCGCTGTCCGTGTCGCCGACGTCGGTGATGATGCCGGCGGGCAGCCGCTGGACGCCGCTCGTGGTGACGCCGTTCGCGCTGCCGGGCAGCCAGAGGTTGGCGTTGTAGTCGTCGCCGGTGGAGTAGCCGTTGACGATCAGGTCGTCCTTGCCGTCGCCGTTGACGTCCCCGGAGTGCAGGTTGAAGGGGCCCGCGCCTTCGCCGCTGTGGATGGGAGGCAGGACCGTGTAGCGGCCGCCGGTGGCGCCGGAGCGGGAGATCCCGCCGTCGAGGACGTCGATGGTGGCGGCGCCCGACGCGGCGCCGACGGCGAGGTCGTCCTTGCCGTCGCCGTCGAAGTCACCCGCCTGGATCGGGCCGCCGAAGTTGTCGTGCTTGGTGGGGCGCGGGTCCTTGATCGTGGAGCCGCCGGACAGGCCGCCGGGGGAGCCCCACAGGACCTGGACGGTGCCGCCGTCGGTGTCGCTGCCGACGTCCTCGCCGGGGGCGCCGACGGCGAGGTCGTCGTAGCCGTCGCCGTCGAAGTCGCCGTACGCGGTGTCGCCGCCGAAGTAGTCACGCGTCTCGGCGGAGCCGGGCACGCCCGCGCTGTTCTGGCTGTAGGTGACGTGGCGCTGCTCGGCACCGCCGTACGTGACGACGACCTGGCCCGCCTTGTCCTTGCCGCCGACGTTGGCGTGCGGGGCGCTGGTGGCGAGGTCGGCCACGCCGTCGCCGTTGAAGTCGGCGTCGTCCGGCTGGGTGGCCGCGGCGGGCGCGGCGGTCGCCGTGGTGGCCGTGAGAGTGAGGAGTCCGCCCGTCAGCGCGGCGGCGGTGGCCGTTGCCGCCGCGAGGCGGCCGCGTCTGGATCGGGCGAGCGGGGAAGTGCGCTTGTGCTTGGGCATTCCGTCGGTCTCCTGCTGCATGCGGGGATGCCTGGCGGACATCCGCAGTCGATGGGGTGCCGGTGGGGCGCGTTCACCGGGTTTTGGCCCGGACATCACACCTTGTTGGCGAACGGGAGACTCGCGGCGCGGGGCAAGGGTTGTATGGGAGAGGGGAGTTGGCCGTCTTACGGAGGTTCGGTCGGGTTTCCGTCCAGGGGCAGCGCCCCGAAGGGGCGCGAGGAACTGCGCGCCCAGCGACGACGGGCCCGCGGGCGCACGACGGCCTGTTGCGCCCGCGGGGCCGCCGTCACCAAGCGCCCGCGGTGAGGCGTCCCGCGAGGAACTGGGCGACCGGCCACGATGGGCCCGCGGGCGCATGGCGGCTTAAGGGGCGCGGGGAACTGCGCGCCCGGCCACGGCGGGCCCGCGGACACACGGCGGCCGGTGCGGTACGTCCAGCCCAGCGGCCAGCACCCGGCGGCTAGCGGCTGAGCACCGCCCCGTACCCGCTGGCCCCGGCCAGCCCCAGCTTCCCCGGCGTCACCGACGTCACCGCCGGGCTAGGCCCGTCCGTGGGGGTCGCGGCGTACCAGACGCCGCCCGACTTCGCGTCCTCGCCGGGCGCGCCCACGGCGAAGTCGGGGAGGCCGTCGCCGTTGTAGTCACCGGCGGTGACCGCCGCGCCGAGGCGGTCGCCCGCCTCCGCCGTGCCCGCCACACCCGCGGTGTTCTGGCTGAAGGCCGGCCCCGCGAGAGTCGTCCCCGCACCGGTCGAGGTGAGGAACCAGTACGAGCCCGCGTTCTTGGCGGTCCCGACCGCCTCCGTGTCGGAGCCCGCGATCAGCTCCTCGCGCCCGTCCTGGTCGGAGTCGAGGGACGCGAGCCGCGCCCCGAAGTTGTCCTCGGCCTCCGGGTCCCCGCCGACCTGCGGACCGCTCTGCGTCGTGCACGAGGACGGGCCGCCGAGTGTGGTGCCCTTCTTGCCGTAGACCGTCGCGATGGCCCCGCCGAGACGCTCCTCGCAGTACGTGGTCTCCGACTCGGGGTTGGGCCGGACGTTGCCGATCGCCAGGTCCGTCGTGTTGTCGCCGTCGAAGTCACCGGCGGCGAGCGCGCTGTCGGTGCTGTCGCCCGTGGACCACGTCGTCTTCCACTCGCCGCTCCCCGCCTCACGGCTCATCACCGCCGTACCGCTGACCTCCATACCGGCGTAACTGAACGCGAGGTCGTCCTTGCCGTCGCCGTCGAAGTCACCGGCGACCATGGTGCGGGGCCCCGCGAAGTGCCAGCCCTCGACCCGGGACACGTCCGAGGGAGAACCCGCGGTGAAGGGGCCCGGCCGCATCACGATCGAGCTGGTCTCGTCGAAGTGGGAGTTGAGGGCGATGTCCTCGTCGCCGTCCCGGTCGAAGTCGCCGCTCGCGAGCACCGCACCGTAACTGCCGTCACTGACCTGCCCGTTGGCCGCGGTGAAGCCGCCCTTGAAGCCGTTCGCCGCGCCCCACACGACAGCGACGGTACCGGCGGACAGGCCCGCGTCGGTGTCCTCGTCGGGCGCGCCGACGATCAGGTCGCTGTAACCGTCGCCGTTCATGTCGTTCGAGTCGACGGCCGTGCCGAACCCGTCGCCCGCCTCCGCGGTGCCGGGCACGCCCGCCGTGGACTGGCTGACCGTGGTCGAGCCGTGCTTGCCGAGGCCCGACTTGCCGCCCCAGACGACGTTCACGTAACCGGCCTTGGCCTTGCCGTCGACCGTCGCGCCGGGCACGCCGACCGCGAGGTCCGCGTAACCGTCGTTGTTGTAGTCGGCCGTCGGGTTGGCGGGCTCGACACCACGGTCGGCGGCGGACGCGCCGCCCGCGGTCAGGCCCGCGACACCGAGCACGGTCGCGGCGCAGAGCGCGGTCGCCGCGAGGGCCTTGTTCCGCGCGAGTTTCTGGGTGTGCTGAGGCATTGATGCCACTGGGGTATCTCCAACTCACTCATGAGGTGTGGGGGGTGATGTAAGGCAAAGGCGCTCAGCGCAGCGTCGTGCCGAAGCTCGCCGCGCCGAGTCCGAAGTCCGAGCCGTTGAAGGACGCCGCGTACGAGGACGTCAGGCCCGTCGACGTGCCGCGCAGGACCCACACGGCGCCGACGTCCACCGTCGAGCCGATGTCCTCGCCGACCGCGCCGGTGGCCAGGTCCGCCCTGCCGTTCCTGTTGATGTCCTTGAGGCGTACGGACGCGCCGAAGCTGTCGCCCGCCTCGGAGACACCGGGCACGCCCGCGGTCTCCTGGTGCCAGGCCTTGCCCGAGGTGAACGTGCCCGCGGTGGACTTCAGGAGGGTCACGCTGCCGGAGCCGTCCACCGTGCCGACCTCCTCGCCGGGCGCGCCCACCGCGAGGTCGGCGAGACCGTCGCCGGTGACGTCACCCACGGCCACGGACGCGCCGAAGCCGTCGTCCGCCTCGTCGGCACCGGGGATGCCCGCGCTCGCCTGGTCGTACGTCACCGGAGCGCCGAACTTCCGGTCGCCGCCGAACCGCACGGTGACCGAACCGCCCTTGCCGTCCCGGGAGTTGCCGGTGACCAGGTCGTCGTAGCCGTCGCCGTTGACGTCACCGGCGGTGGCCGCGTCGCGCGTGACCGTCGGGTCGGCGCCCTCACCGAGGACCTCGGCCTGGTAGCCGTAGTCGCCGGATCCGCCGTACATGTGCGCGGTCCAGGCGCCGCCGTCCGCGCGCTCGCCGTACAGGACGAAGCCGACGCCGTCCTTGTACTTGAAGTTGCCCGCGACCATGCCGTCGAGGTGGGCGCCCTCGGGGATGAAGTCGACCTCCAGGCCGTACGCGTGGCCCTCGGCACCGGAGTAGTACCACCAGTTGTCGCCGCTGATCACGGCGAGCTGGGGCGAGCCGTCGCCGTCGAGGTCGGTCCACGCGGTGGCCTCGCCGTAGCGGCCCGCGGTGTCATCGGGGGCGTTCAGGACGTGGCCGCCGCTCGTGAAGGCGTTCTTGCCGCCCTTGATGACGGTGACGGACCCGGAGGGCTTGCCCGTGACCTGCTCGCCGGGGGCTCCGATGATCAGGTCGGCGTAGCCGTCCCCGTCGGTGTCACCGCTGCTGACGTTCTCGCCGAACTCGTCCTCGGCCTCGGTGACTCCGGGCACCCCGGCCGTGTTCTGCGTGACGGTGACGGAACGGCCCCCGGAGACCCCGGACGCCGAACCGAACGTCACGGTCACGGAGTTGGACCGGGGCGTGCCCACCGCCAGGTCGCGGTAGCCGTCGCCGTTGTAGTCGTCCTTGAGCGTCGACGCGGCGCTCGCGGTGCCCGCGAGGGGCAGCGTCAGGCCCGCCCCGGCGAGGGCGGCGACGCTCGCGGCGATGGCAAGGTTTCGTAGGCGCACGTGGGACTCCCGGGAGTGGGGGAAGGCTTCCGGAGGTGTGACAGGTGAGGCGTACGAATGGTTGTGCGACGAGGGCGTGAGGGTGGCCGCAGGGTGAACGAAGGGTTCTCAGGCGCCGTCCCCAAGGGCCACGAACTCGGCGCTGGAGAAGGCCAGTTGCGGCTTGCGCGCGACGAGGTCGGTCTTCACCCCCGGGTAGATCCCGATGGTGTCCTCGCCGTCTCCCCGGTACGTGCGCAGGACCAGATCGGCCCGCTTGTCCCCGTCGAAGTCCGCGATGGCGAGGACCTGCGTGGTGCCCTTGGCCGAGGGGACCACGAGCGCGGAGGCGTTGCTGTCGAGCGCCTCCGCGCGTCCCCGGAAGACCCGCACCTCGCCGGTGCCGCCGCCGTCCCCGCTGCTCCCGCCGCTCAGGATCAGCTCGCTCAGGCCGTCGCCGTCGAGGTCACCCGTGTCCACGGCGACGTTCTTGGACTCCATGGCGGCGCGTGCGGTGCCGGGCACGTCGTAGCGCAGGGCGACGCCCTTCGGGCCCGCGACGGCCGCGTCCGTCGCCTTTCCCTTGCCGAAGCGGCCGAACGCGATCTCCGTGCCGGCCGGGAAGAGCACGCCGGTCTCGGCGGGGCCCTTCGGGCCGCCCAGGACGAGGGCGCTGGTGGCGGCGCCGGACGCGTTCGCGGCCTTGCGGACGAGGAGGTCGTCGTAGCCGTCGCGGTCGACGTCCGTGGCCCTGCCGGTGACGAGGTCGTTGCCCGGCGCGGTCAGCGGCTTGCCCGCCGCGCGCGGGGCGCCTGTCCGCTTGAACGGGCCGCGCAGGTAGGTGAGGCGGGCGCCGCTCGCGTGCAGGACGAGGTCGGTTGCGCCGTCCCCGTCGAAGTCCCCGCACACCGGCTGGTCGGACCAGTCGTTGCCGAAGCGGGACTTCGCGGGCACCTGCACCTTCACGGCCTTGCCGGTGAGGCCCTTCGGCGAACCGAAGAGGATCTGCAGTGGCACGGGCGGCCGGCCGATGCCGTCGTACGGCGGGTCGGTGGAGACCAGCAGATCGGTGAAGCCGTCCTCGTCGAGGTCGCAGGAGGCCTCCGACTCGAAGGCCGCGGGCAACTCCCCTTTGGTACGGGCCCCGTTGGCCCGCGCGCTCAGCAACTGCCGTGCCCCGGGCCGCAGTCCCTTCTCCGAGCCGTAGACGACGCCGATGCCCGCGTCGTCGCCGTGCCCGCTGTGCACCAGGTCGTCGAGTACGAGGTCGGGGGCGCCGTCACCGTTGAAGTCGTCCTCGACCTTGCTGCCCTTGCCGCGGGGGACGGGCAGCTGGGCCGCGCCCTTGCCGGCCATGCTGACGGGGTCGTGCCGGGCATCGCTCTTGCCCGTGCCGTCATCGCTCCCGCCGCACCCGGCGAGCAGCAGCGCGCAGCTCACGACGGCGGCCGTACCCACGAGGCCACCGCGTCTGACACCACCGCGTCCGACGCCATGTATCCCGGCACTCCGCATGCCCATCACCCACCCCGACCGCCCCAACCGACAACAACCAGCACATGATGCTCCCCTCATGCTCACGCCATAAGGACGGCGGGGTGCCGTTTGCATCACAACAACGCGAGAGGCCGGCCCCGCCCCCAGGGGCGGAACCGGCCTCGTTGCCGCGTGGCCGTGCTTACTTCACCGGCTCGGGCTCCGGCTCGTCCGCGGTCTCGGACTCACCGGCGGGGTCCACCGGGGTCTTCACGGAGTCGAGCAGCAACTGCGCGACGTCCACGACCTGGAGGGACTCCTGGGCCTTGCCGTCGTTCTTCTTGCCGTTGACGGAGTCGGTGAGCATCACCAGGCAGAACGGGCAGGCCGTCGACACGATGTCGGGGTTGAGGCTGAGTGCCTCGTCGACCCGCTCCGTGTTGATGCGCTTGCCGATCCGCTCCTCCATCCACATCCGCGCGCCACCGGCGCCGCAGCAGAAGCCGCGCTCCTTGTGGCGGTGCATCTCCTGCTGGCGCAGGCCCGGGACGGCGGACATGATCTCGCGCGGCGGCGTGTAGATCTTGTTGTGCCGGCCCAGGTAGCACGGGTCGTGGTAGGTGATGAGGCCCTCGACGGGCGTCACCGGGATGAGCTTGCCCTCGTCGATGAGGTGCTGGAGCAGCTGCGTGTGGTGGATGACCTCGTAGTCACCGCCGAGCTGCGGGTACTCGTTGCCGAGCGTGTTGAGGCAGTGCGGGCAGGTCGCGACGATCTTCTTCGCGGTCTTCGGCTTCTTGGTCGACTCGTCCTCGTCGTCCTCGCCGAACGCCATGTTCAGCATCGCCACGTTCTCCTGGCCGAGCTGCTGGAACAGCGGCTCGTTGCCCAGGCGGCGGGCGGAGTCACCGGTGCACTTCTCGTCGCCGCCCATGATCGCGAACTTGACGCCCGCCATGTTGAGGAGCTCCGCGAAGGCCTTGGTGGTCTTCTTGGCGCGGTCCTCCAGGGAGCCCGCGCAGCCGACCCAGTAGAGGTACTCGACCTCGGTGAGGTCCTCGATGTCCTTGCCGACGACCGGGACCTCGAAGTCGAGCTCCTTGAGCCACTCAAGACGCTGCTTCTTGGCGAGACCCCAGGGGTTGCCCTTCTTCTCCAGGTTCTTGAGCATCGTGCCCGCCTCGGACGGGAACGCGCTCTCGATCATCACCTGGTAGCGGCGCATGTCGACGATGTGGTCGATGTGCTCGATGTCCACCGGGCACTGCTCGACGCAGGCGCCGCAGCTGGTGCAGGACCACAGGACATCCGGGTCGATGACGCCGTTCTCCTCGGCGGTGCCGATGAGGGGGCGCTCGGCCTCGGCGATCGCGGCGGCGGGAACGTCCTTGAGCTGCTCCTCGGTCGCCTTCTCGTTGCCCTCCATGTCCTTGCCGCCACCGGCGAGCAGGTACGGGGCCTTGGCGTGCGCGTGGTCGCGCAGCGACATGATCAGGAGCTTCGGGGAGAGCGGCTTGCCGGTGTTCCAGGCGGGGCACTGCGACTGGCAGCGGCCGCACTCGGTGCACGTACTGAAGTCGAGGAGGCCCTTCCAGGAGAACTGCTCTACCTGGCTGACGCCGAAGACGTCGTCCTCGCCCGGGTCCTCCCAGTCGATCGGCTTGCCGCCGGACGTCATCGGCTGGAGCTCGCCGAGCGCCACCGCGCCGTTCGCCTCGCGCTTGAAGAAGATGTTCGGGAAGGCGAGGAAGCGGTGCCAGGCGACACCCATGTTGGTGTTCAGGGCGACCACGATCATCCAGATGAACGAGGTGGCGATCTTCAGCCCGGCGAAGAAGTACGTGAGGTTCTGCAGGGTGGAGACGTCCATCCCCTCGAACCAGGAGACGAACGGGTACGAGATGAAGAACGAGGCCTCGTAGCCGTCCACGTGGTGCTGGGCACCCTCAAGGGCGTGCAGCGTGAAGATGCAGACGCCGACGATGAGGATGACGGTCTCGACGAAGTACGCCTGGCCGGTCTTGGAGCCCGCGAAGCGGGATTTGCGTCCCGGCTTGTCGGGGCGGTTCAGCTGCCGGATGACGATCAGCGTGAGAATGCCGAGGACCGTCATCGTGCCGATGAACTCGACGAACATGTTGTACGGCGCCCACTCGCCGATGATCGGGAGCATCCAGTCGGCCTGGAAGAGCTGGCCGATAGCGTTCACGATCGTCAGCAGCAGCGAGAAGAAGCCCACCGCCACGAACCAGTGCGCGAAGCCGACGATGCCCCACTTGTTCATCCGCGTATGGCCGAGGAATTCCTTGACCACGGTGAGGGCGCGCTGCCAGGGGTTGTCGGTCCTGAGACCTGCGGGTACGGGCTGTCCGAGCCGTACGAACCGGTAGATCTGCACGATGGCACGGCCGAACAGCGCTACGCCGACCGCGATTAGGACCAGCGACACGATGATCGCGGCGAGTTGCATTTGGGGGCTCCTCGGGCCTGCGAGGCGAACTATTACTAAGCGGTAACTTATGCAGTCCGTCTGAGACTACCCACTTACTCAGCCGCACTGTAGCCAGCGAGGCGGTGATCTGCGTCGCTCAGGCAACCCTTGCCGTGTCAGCGCCCCCGAAGGCCAGGTTGCGCGTAAGGCCGGGATAAGAGTTGAGTGCCCCAGACTCAGCTCTGTTGACTCAAGTGAAGCGCTCATGCATCCTTGAGTCAGATCCACTCAAGAACCATCTGGAGGAATCGAAATGGCACGTGCGGTCGGCATCGACCTGGGCACGACTAACTCTGTCGTCAGCGTTCTTGAAGGCGGCGAGCCCACCGTCATCACCAACGCCGAGGGCGCCAGGACCACGCCGTCCGTCGTCGCCTTCGCGAAGAACGGCGAGGTGCTGGTCGGCGAGGTTGCGAAGCGCCAGGCGGTCACCAACGTCGACAGGACCATCCGTTCGGTCAAGCGCCACATGGGCACTGACTGGAAGGTGGACATCGACGACAAGGGGTTCAACCCCCAGCAGATCTCGGCGTTCATCCTGCAGAAGCTGAAGCGCGACGCGGAGTCGTACCTGGGCGAGAAGGTGGCCGACGCGGTCATCACCGTCCCGGCGTACTTCAACGACTCGGAGCGCCAGGCCACGAAGGAGGCCGGCGAGATCGCGGGCCTGAACGTCCTGCGCATCGTGAACGAGCCGACGGCCGCCGCTCTCGCGTACGGCCTCGACAAGGACGACCAGACGATCCTCGTCTTCGACCTCGGTGGCGGCACCTTCGACGTGTCCCTCCTGGAGATCGGCGACGGCGTCGTCGAGGTGAAGGCCACGAACGGCGACAACCACCTCGGTGGTGACGACTGGGACCAGCGCGTCGTCGACTACCTGGTCAAGCAGTTCCTGAACGGCCACGGCGTGGACCTCTCCAAGGACAAGATGGCGCTCCAGCGCCTGCGCGAGGCGGCCGAGAAGGCCAAGATCGAGCTGTCCTCCTCCACGGAGACCTCGATCAACCTGCCCTACATCACGGCCTCCGCCGAGGGCCCGCTGCACCTGGACGAGAAGCTCACGCGCGCCCAGTTCCAGCAGCTCACGTCCGATCTTCTGGAGCGCTGCAAGACGCCGTTCCACAACGTCATCAAGGACGCGGGCATCCAGCTCTCCGAGATCGACCACGTCGTCCTCGTCGGTGGCTCGACCCGTATGCCCGCCGTCGCGGAGCTCGTCAAGGAGCTGACCGGCGGCCAGGACGCCAACAAGGGCGTGAACCCGGACGAGGTCGTCGCCATCGGCGCCGCCCTGCAGGCCGGTGTCCTCAAGGGCGAGGTCAAGGACGTCCTGCTCCTCGACGTCACCCCGCTGTCCCTCGGCATCGAGACCAAGGGAGGGATCATGACCAAGCTCATCGAGCGCAACACCACGATCCCGACCAAGCGCTCAGAGATCTTCACGACGGCCGAGGACAACCAGCCGTCCGTGCAGATCCAGGTCTACCAGGGCGAGCGCGAGATCGCGGCGTACAACAAGAAGCTCGGGATGTTCGAGCTCACCGGTCTGCCGCCGGCCCCGCGTGGCGTGCCGCAGATCGAGGTCGCCTTCGACATCGACGCCAACGGCATCATGCACGTGACGGCCAAGGACCTCGGCACCGGCAAGGAGCAGAAGATGACCGTCACCGGCGGCTCCTCGCTGCCGAAGGACGAGGTCGACCGCATGCGCCAGGAGGCCGAGCAGTACGCGGACGAGGACCACAAGCGCCGCGAGGCGGCCGAGTCCCGCAACCAGGGCGAGCAGCTCGTCTACCAGACGGAGAAGTTCCTCACGGACAACGCGGACAAGGTTCCGGGTGACGTGAAGACCGAGGTCGAGTCCGCCGTCGAAGAGCTGAAGGAGAAGCTCAAGGGCGAGGACACCGCCGAGATCCGCACGGCCACCGAGAAGGTCGCCGCTGTCTCCCAGAAGCTGGGCCAGGCCATGTACGCGGACGCTCAGGCCGCGGGTGCCGAGGGCGCTGCCCCCGGTGCCGAGGGCGCCGAGGCCCCGAACATGTCCAAGGACGACGACGTGGTCGACGCCGAGATCGTCGACGACGAGAAGCCCGGTGACACGAAGGGCGGCGCCGCATGACCGAGGAGACTCCGGGCTTCGGCGACAACGCCGAGAAGCCTGACGTCCCCTCCGGCGCCACCCCTGATGACGCGGCGCCGCAGGCCGCCGAGCCCTCCATCGAGGAGGGCCCGGCGGCCCCGGCCGGGGACGCAAGCAAGGCATCCGCCCAGTCGGCTCAGTCCGCCCAGTCCACTCAGGACGTCGGTCTGATCGCGCAGCTCGACCAGGTGCGTACGGCGCTCGGCGAGCGCACGGCGGACCTCCAGCGACTGCAGGCGGAGTACCAGAACTACCGCCGCCGTGTGGAGCGGGACAAGGTCACGGTCAAGGAGATCGCCGCGGCGAACCTCCTGTCCGAGCTCCTCCCGACCCTCGACGACGTCGGCCGCGCCCGTGAACACGGCGAGCTGGTCGGCGGCTTCAAGTCCGTCGCGGAGGCCCTGGAGACGGTCGTCGCCAAGATGGGCCTGCAGCAGTTCGGCAAGGAGGGCGAGCCCTTCGACCCGACGATCCACGAGGCCCTGATGCACTCGTACGCACCGGACGTCACCGAGACGACCTGCGTCGCGATCCTGCAGCCGGGGTATCGCATCGGCGAGCGCACCATCCGCCCCGCGCGGGTGGCCGTGGCCGAGCCGCAGCCGGGCGCGCAGACGGTCAAGGGCGAGTCCGAGACCGCTGCTTCCACGGACTCCGCCGACGCGGCGGAGGACAAGGAGACCGGTGGCCCGGACGAGGGCTGACATGACGGAGCTGTTGTGAAGCGAGAGGAGGGACGTCGGGGATGAGCACCAAGGACTTCATCGAGAAGGACTACTACAAGGTCCTCGGCGTCCCCAAGGACGCCACCGAAGCCGAGATCAAGAAGGCGTACCGGAAACTCGCACGCGAGAACCACCCGGACGCCAACAAGGGCAACGCGAAAGCGGAAGAGCGCTTCAAGGAGATCTCGGAGGCGAACGACGTCCTCGGGGACCCCAAGAAGCGCAAGGAGTACGACGAAGCGCGTGCTCTCTTCGGCAACGGCGGCTTCAGGGCCGGTCCCGGAGGCGCGGGCGGCGGCGGCTCGTTCAACTTCGACCTGGGCGACCTCTTCGGAGGCGGCGCCCCGGGCGGCGGTGGAGCGGGCGGCGCGGGCGGCGGCTTCGGGGGCGGTCTGGGTGACGTCTTCGGGGGCCTGTTCAACCGAGGCGGCACGGGCGCGGGCGGCGCGGGCACGCGTACGCAGCCCCGGCGGGGCCAGGACATCGAGTCCGAGGTCACGCTGAGCTTCACGGAGGCGGTGGACGGGGCCACGGTCCCGCTCCGGATGTCCTCCCAGGCTCCCTGCAAGGCCTGTTCCGGCACCGGCGACAAGAACGGCACACCGCGCGTGTGCCCGACCTGCGTCGGCACGGGCCAGGTCACGCGGGGAGGCGGCGGCGGTTTCTCCCTCACGGATCCCTGCGTGGACTGCAAGGGGCGTGGGCTCATCGCCCAGGACCCCTGCGAGGTCTGCAAGGGCTCGGGCCGGGCGAAGTCGTCGCGCACGATGCAGGTCCGCATCCCCGCGGGGGTGTCGGACGGCCAGCGCATCCGCCTGCGAGGCAAGGGCGGCCCCGGTGAACGGGGCGGTCCGGCAGGCGACCTGTACGTGGTCGTGCACGTCGACACCCACCCGGTCTTCGGCCGCAAGGGCGACAACCTGACGGTGACGGTACCGGTGACGTTCGCCGAGGCGGCACTGGGCGGCGAGGTCAAGGTCCCCACGCTGGGCGGCCCTCCCGTCACGCTGAAACTGCCGCCGGGCACGCCCAACGGCCGTACGATGCGGGCGCGGGGCAAGGGCGCGGTCCGCAAGGACGGTTCACGGGGCGACCTGCTCGTGACGGTGGAGGTATCCGTACCGACGTCGTTGAGCGACCAGGCGAAGGAAGCTCTGGAGAGCTACCGCGAGGCGACTGCGGACGACGATCCGCGGGCAGAACTGTTCCAGGCCGCGAAGGGAGCATGAGATGGACGGCCGTCGTCGACAGTCCAATTTTGGGCGGGCGTACCAACTGACTGACGAGACGCCGGTCTACGTCATCTCCGTGGCCGCCCAGCTCAGCGGACTCCATCCGCAGACCCTGCGCCAGTACGACCGCCTCGGTCTGGTCTCCCCGGACCGCACGGCGGGCCGTGGCCGGCGCTATTCCGCCCGCGACATCGAACTGCTGCGCACCGTCCAGCAGTTGTCGCAGGAGGAGGGCATCAACCTCGCCGGCATCAAGCGCATCATCGAGCTGGAGAACCAGGTCGCCGCGCTGCAGGCGAGGGTGGTCGAGCTGTCCAGCGCCGTGGAGGGCGCGGCCGCCGCGATGCAGCAGCGCGAGGCCGCGGTCCACGCGTCGTACCGCCGCGACCTGGTCCCGTACCAGGACGTGCAGCAGGCGAGCGCCTTGGTGGTGTGGCGTCCTAAGAGGACGTCGGAGCAGTAATTTTTCGTGCGCCGTGCGCGCCGTCGGGGCCGGGAGGTGGGAACCTCCCGGCCCCGACGTGCGTTGGCGGTGACGACCTGAAGATTCTTTGCTTGTTTCATGCTGGGGAAGTGGGGGGCTCGCCATGACCATGGTGGGACTTTTCTGGATCGCCGAGGGCGATGTGTACGTGGGCGCGAAGCCGTCGGGCCTCGCGGCGGGGGCGCGGCTCACTCCGGAGGGAGTGGTGGCCCTGGGGGACAAGCAGGCGGGTCTGTGGCCCTGGGAGGACGTCCACGCCCTTTCGGTCGAGGACGCCCCCGTGAAGTCCCTGAAGCGCAACGTGGGCGTGCTGGTGGACCTGGCGCTGACGGTGGGCCTCGGCGGCGGCGACGAGGCGCCCACGATGACGCTGCGGGTCTCGGGCGCCGAGGGCGACACGGACCTGACGGTGTACACGGCGGCGGCCACGGGCTACTCGCAGACGGAGTACGAGCTCTCCCGCGCCCTCCTGTCCCGCCTCACGCAGGGCGCGGGCACGCTGCTGACGACGCTGGCGGCGATGGCGGAATGGGGCAGACGCCACGAGGGCGGCACCCCGAAGACATCGGACCGCGAGGCCCTGCTGCGCACCTGGACGGACCTGAACGACTGACCTGCGGCAGGTTCAGCCCTCCGCGTCCCCCGTATCCCCGGTCTCCCCCGTCTCTTCCGTCTCTTCCGTGTCGAGAATTCCTGACCGGCCTATGAGATAGCCGAGTTGGGCCCGGCTTTCGCTGCCGAGGATGGCGGCGAGTTTGGCTATGTGGACGCGTGCGGTGCGGACATTCATGCCCAGACGCGCGGAGATCTCGGAATCGGTCAGCCCCTCGGTGAGGAAAGCGGCGATGGCGCGTTGGCGGGTGGTGATGCCGTTCTCCGCAGGCTGGGGCGCCGACTGGGGCCACATGGGGGTGGCAAGGCGCCACAGCCGGTCGAAGGTGGTGGCGAGGTAGCCGACCACGGCGGGGTGGCGCAGTTCGAGGGCGCGGCTGCGGTCCTCGCTCGCGGGGATGAAGGCGACCTTGCGGTCGAAGACGAAGAGCCGCTCGGTGACCTCGTCGAGGGTGCGCACCTCGACATCCCCGTCGAGCTGTTCGAAGTGGGCCAGAGCAGGCAGCGAGTGACGCGTCGTGTGCTGGTAGAGCGTCCGCATCCGGCAGCCACGGGTGAGCAGCGCCTGCTCGCGCGGAAGGGCGGCTTCCAGGATGTCGGGAGGGCGGGATCCGCCGGGCTGGATGGTGAGCACTTCCTGCGAGGCCGCCGCCTCGGCCCGGCCGACGGCTTCGTTGATGCGGGCGATTCCCCTCAGCTCCGTGGTGGTGGCGGCTTCATCGGCCTCGTGGGCACGGGGTTCTGTCGTCACGTCGACTCATTCCATCGCCGAGTTCAGTGATCCTTGTCGAGGATTCCGGACTGGGCGATCAGATAGCCGAGTTGAGCTCGGCTCCCGCTGCCCAGGGCGGCGGCGATCTTAGCGATGTGGGCGCGGCAGGTGCGGACGTTCATGCCGAGCCTGCGGGCGATTGCCTCGTCGACGTGGCCCTCGATGAGCATTCTGGCGATCGTGCGCTGTACGCCGGTGATGCCGTTGGTGGGTGGGGCGTACGGCACGTCGTCGACCAGGGGGGTCGCCCGGCTCCAGAGTTGCTCGAAGACCTTGGCCAGGTACTCGATCAGGCCAGGGTGACGAAGCTCCAGAGCCGCGTCCTGCCGGGTGTGCGCGGGAATCAGGGCGACCGTGCGATCGAAGATCATCAGTCGGTCGACCAGCTCCTCCAGGGTCCGTACGGCGACGTTCCCCTGGGCCATCCGTGCCGCGTAGGCCAACGTTCCCTGACTGTGCCTGACGGTGTGCTGGTAGAGGGTGCGCATGGTGATGCCCCGGTCGATGACGGTCTGCCCGCGTTTCATCGCCAGGTTGAGCACGTTCTCGCTGCGTCCGCCGCCGGGCTGGATCGTGAGGATCTCGGAACGGCACTCCGCCGTGGCCCGTTCGATGACTGCGCCGATCCGGGCGTCTCCCTCCAGAACGGTGAACCCCTGAGTGGTGGGTTCCATCTGTGAGGTGATCGCCATGAATGGCTCGAAGACATCGGTTAGTTCAACGGCGATCCTTCGGCGTTCCTGTATCTCGCGCTCGATGGGGTGCAGCCGCTGGGCGAGCGCGGCGGACGGCGGCACGGGACGCAGCCAGTCGGCGTCGTCGGGGTCCGGGTGCATGAGCCCGGATTCCACTAGGCAGGGAACCTTCTCGGCCTCGGCCCGCGTCAGGCGTCCTGTACGCAGAGCAGTGGCGTACAACTCTGATCCCTCGACACAAAGTGGGGTTGAGGGGTGAGGATGTGTCGGTATTGCGCCTGTTGTAAGCAAATCTCCACCCCCCAGGGTCCTGAACGTGCAGGAACATGATGCATCCACCCTGTGGCTTTGACGTGCTGAATTGAGACATCGTCTTGTTGAGCCGGGGGAGAGGAACCTACCAAGTGAGGACGAAGCCGACCATGTTTAAGCGCATGCTTCGCTCGGTGCTTGTCACCACCTTCTCCGCAGGGCTTGCCCTGGGCACGGTGAGTACGTGTGATCTTGTCTGGGGGGCCAAGCCCGCGAAGGCTCCTTCCGTTTCGGCCTTGCCCGGAGATCTCGTGTGGGGCGTGGCGCCGGCAGGGGGCGACGCATGAGCACCCCGCCCGACGACCGCACCTTCCGCCGAGAAATGGCCACCGCCTACCGTTCCGGCTGGCACTTCATCGATCTCGCCACCGCGATACCCCACGCCGGCGACTCGCTGATGGTCACGCTCCTCGGGGAGCCGGTGGTCGTCACCCGTGACGACGAGGAGGAGATCCGGGCCTACCGGTGCCTCCGCAAGCCGCGGGGCGCCCCACAGCCCGTGCGGTGTGCCATTCGGTACGGGATGGTCTTCGTCAATCTCGACCGGCGTGACCACCAGCTGGTCGGTGAGCCGGGGCAGCCCGGCGTCGGCCGCGAGCGGCAGGACCAGCAGAGTTCCACCACTACAAGAACCATTACAGCCACCCCCCGCAGCGCCTGACGCGATCCCCCGTCGTTGTACATCGCGCAGGTGCTTCCCCCAGCAGCGGCGCCACCGTGGACCTGAACACGGTGGCGCCGCTGTGGTGTGTGCGAGGGGGGAAGGCTGGCGCTGCGGGCCCGGAGGCTATGCCTCCAGCAAGGACTTCGTGCCCATCGCCCGCGTCAGCGTGATCTCGATCAGCACGCGGTCCGGATTCGGCCTCGGCACCCTCCCGTACCGCTCCTCGTAGCGCCGCATCGCCACCGCGATCCCGGCCTCCTCCGTACGGATGCGCGCGTGCCCCTCCAGCGTCGCCCAGCGCCGCCCCTCGACCTGGCAGACCGCCACCCGCGCCCCGGGACCCTCCCCGTCCGTCGCCGCGAGCACGTGGGCGACCTTCGCGCTCGACTTGTTTGCGAGGACGCGGGCCACACCCGTCTCCGGGTCGTAGGTGACACCTACGGGAACCACGTGCGGGGTGCCGTCGGGTCGCGGGGTCGTCAGCGTGCACAGATGCCGTTCACGCCAGAAGCTGAGATACGCCGGGGTCGGGTGGTGAGGGTCCATGGCCATGCGAGGGAACCTAGCCGTTCTCCGGCCATCACCTTCCCTTGAGTGGAATAGACTCAACTTTATGTACGCTGTTTAAGTCAGGTGAGGTCGCGGAACCCGCCAGGGAGAACGCACGCACCCGTACGCGAACGCCGTACGCACCGCAAGGACGCAAGGAGGAGACGACGCACGTGGACGCCGAGCTGACCAACAGGAGCCGGGACGCGATCAACGCGGCCAGCAGTCGGGCCGTGCAGGAAGGGCATCCCGATCTGACCCCCGCGCATCTGCTGCTGGCACTGCTTGAGGGGCAGGACAACGAGAACATCACCGACCTGCTCGCCGCGGTCGAGGCCGACCAGGCCGCCGTCCGTGCCGACGCCGAGCGCGCCCTGAGCGCCCTGCCCAGCGTCACCGGGTCGACCGTCGCACCGCCGCAGCCCAACCGCGACCTGCTCGCGGTCATCGCCGACGCCTCGCAGCGGGCGAAGGAGCTGGGCGATGATTACCTCTCCACCGAGCATCTGCTGATCGGCACCGCCGCCAAGGGCGGTCCCGCCGGAGAGGTCCTGAGCAAGCACGGGGCCACCGCCAAGAAACTGCTCGACGCGTTCGAGACGGCAAGGGGAGGACGTCGGGTGACCACACCGGATCCGGAGGGCCAGTACAAGGCCCTGGAGAAGTTCGGCACCGACTTCACCGCCGCCGCCAGGGAAGGCAAGCTCGACCCCGTCATCGGCCGTGATCAGGAGATCCGGCGCGTGGTGCAGGTCCTCTCACGGCGCACGAAGAACAACCCCGTGCTCATCGGCGAGCCCGGCGTCGGCAAGACCGCCGTCGTCGAAGGGCTCGCGCAGCGCATCGTGAAGGGCGACGTTCCCGAGTCGCTGAAGAACAAGCGGCTCGTCTCCCTCGACCTGGGGGCCATGGTCGCCGGCGCGAAGTACCGCGGCGAGTTCGAGGAGCGGCTCAAGACCGTCCTCTCCGAGATCAAGGAGAGCGACGGCCAGATCATCACGTTCATCGACGAGCTGCACACCGTCGTCGGCGCCGGCGCGGGCGGCGACTCCGCCATGGACGCCGGCAACATGCTCAAGCCCATGCTCGCCCGCGGTGAGCTGCGGATGGTCGGCGCCACCACCCTCGACGAGTACCGCGAGCGGATCGAGAAGGACCCCGCACTCGAACGGCGCTTCCAGCAGGTGCTCGTCGACGAGCCGAGCGTCGAGGACTCCATCGCGATCCTCCGCGGGCTCAAGGGGCGCTACGAGGCGCACCACAAGGTGCAGATCGCCGACAGCGCGCTCGTCGCCGCCGCCGCGCTCTCCGACCGGTACATCACCTCGCGCTTCCTGCCCGACAAGGCCATCGACCTCGTCGACGAGGCCGCGTCCCGGCTCCGGATGGAGATCGACTCCTCCCCCCTGGAGATCGACGAGCTCCAGCGTTCCGTCGACCGGCTGAAGATGGAGGAGCTGGCGCTCAGCAAGGAGACCGACCCCGCGAGCAAGGAGCGCCTCGAACGGCTGCGGCGCGACCTCGCCGACAAGGAGGAGGAGCTGCGCGGGCTCAACGCGCGCTGGGAGAAGGAGAAGCAGTCCCTCAACCGCGTCGGTGAGCTGAAGGAGAAGCTCGACGAGCTGCGCGGCCAGGCCGAGCGCGCCCAGCGCGACGGCGACTTCGACACCGCGAGCAAGCTGCTCTACGGCGAGATCCCCACCCTCGAACACGACCTGGAGGTCGCTTCCGAGGCCGAGGAAGAGGTGTCCAAGGACACCATGGTCAAGGAGGAGGTCGGCCCCGACGACATCGCCGACGTGGTCGGTGCCTGGACGGGCATCCCCGCCGGGCGGCTCCTCGAAGGCGAGACGCAGAAGCTGCTGCGCATGGAGGACGAGCTGGGCAAGCGGCTCGTCGGCCAGACCGAGGCCGTGCAGGCCGTGTCCGACGCCGTGCGGCGCACGCGCGCCGGGATCGCCGACCCCGACCGGCCCACCGGGTCCTTCCTCTTCCTCGGGCCGACCGGCGTCGGCAAGACCGAGCTGGCGAAGGCCCTCGCGGACTTCCTCTTCGACGACGAGCGCGCCATGGTCCGCATCGACATGAGCGAGTACGGCGAGAAGCACAGCGTGGCCAGGCTGGTCGGCGCCCCGCCCGGGTACGTCGGCTACGAGGAGGGCGGCCAGCTCACCGAGGCCGTGCGCCGGCGCCCGTACAGCGTCGTGCTCCTCGACGAGGTCGAGAAGGCGCACCCGGAAGTCTTCGACGTGCTGCTCCAGGTCCTCGACGACGGACGCCTCACGGACGGGCAGGGACGGACGGTGGACTTCCGCAACACCATCCTCGTCCTGACCTCCAACCTCGGCAGTCAGTACCTCGTCGAGCCGCTGACCTCCGAGGAGGAGAAGAAGCAGCAGGTCCTCGAAGTCGTACGGGCCTCTTTCAAGCCGGAGTTCCTGAACCGGCTTGACGACCTCGTCGTCTTCTCCGCGCTCGGCAAGGACGAGCTGGCGCACATCGCCCAGCTGCAGATCGACCGGCTCGCCGCGAGGCTCGCCGAGCGGCGGCTCACGCTGGAGGTCTCCCCGGAGGCGCTGGCATGGCTGGCGGACGAGGGCAACGACCCGGCGTACGGCGCGCGCCCGCTGCGCCGCCTCATCCAGACGTCCATCGGCGACCGGCTCGCCAAGGAGATCCTCTCGGGCGAGGTGAAGGACGGCGACACGGTCCGCGTGGACACCTTCGGCGATGGCCTGATCGTCGGTCCGGCGACGGCCGGGACGGCATAACCCGGTCACATCGGGGGCGGGGGTTGCGGGCCCCCGCCCGACATGGGGCAGGATGGCGGAATCCGTACGAAGGGACTAAGCACGTGAGCATCGACCCGTCCTCGATTCCGAATTTCGGGGGACAGCCCGAACCGCAGCAGGGCGATGGACCGGCGGGCCCCGTTGTCCCCGACCAGGACCTGGTCAAGCAGCTCCTGGACCAGATGGAGCTCAAGCACGTCGTCGACGAAGAGGGAGACCTCGCGGCGCCGTGGGAGGAGTTCCGCACGTACTTCATGTTCCGTGGCGAGGACGACCAGCAGGTCTTCTCGGTGCGGACGTTCTACGACCGCGCGCACGGCATCGAAGAGAAGCCCCAGATCCTTGAGGCGATCGACGACTGGAACCGCCGCACCCTGTGGCCGAAGGTCTACACGCACACGCACGACGACGGCACCGTCCGCCTCATCGGCGAGGCGCAGATGCTGATCGGCACGGGCGTCGCGCTCGAGCACTTCGTGTCGTCGACGGTCAGCTGGGTGCGGGCCGCCATCGAGTTCGACAAGTGGCTGGTCGAGCAGCTCGGCCTGGAGGCCGAGGTCGACGGCACCGAGGGTGAAGAGAAGCCCGACGACGAGGCCTAGGTCTCCACAGCGTCACCGAGCCCGGCCGGGGCGCCCACCACTGGGCACCCCGGCCGGGCTCTCGTGGTGTCCGGGGCTACAGCGACTTGAGCCGCGAGACAGCGTCGGCCAGGACCTCGTCCTTCTTGCAGAACGCGAAGCGCACGAACGGCGCCCCGGCCTCCCGGTGGTCGTAGAAGACCGCGTTCGGGATGGCGACGACGCCGATGCGCTCGGGCAGGGCCCGGCAGAAGGCGAAGCCGTCCGACTCGCCCAGGGGCCGGATGTCGGTGGTGACGAAGTACGTGCCCGCCGGGCGGTAGACGTCGAAGCCCGCGGCCGTCAGGCCCTCGCTCAGGAGGTCCCGCTTGGCGCGCATGCCCTCGGCGAACGACGTGAAGTACGCGTCGGGCAGGGCGAGGGCCTCCGCGATCGCGTACTGGAACGGGCCCGACGACACGTAGGTGAGGAACTGCTTCGCCGAGCGGACCGCCGTCACGAGCTCCGGCGAGGACGTGATCCAGCCGACCTTCCAGCCGGTGAACGAGAACGTCTTGCCCGCGGAGCCGATCGTCACCGTGCGCTCGCGCATGCCGGGGAAGGAGGCGAGCGGGATGTGCGCCGTGCCCTCGCCGTCGTCGAAGACCAGGTGCTCGTACACCTCGTCCGTGACGACGAGCAGGTCCCGCTCGACCGCGAGCCTCGCGATCTCGGTGAGCTCCGCGCGGGTCAGGACCGTGCCCGTCGGGTTGTGCGGGGTGTTCAGGAGCAGCAGCCGGGTGTGGGGCGTGATGGCGTCGCGCAGCTCGTCCAGATCGAGGCGGAAGCGCCCCTCGGCCGCGTCGGGGCGCAGCGTCACGGGGACCCGCTTGCCCCCGGCGAGGGCGATCGACGCCGCGTACGAGTCGTAGTACGGCTCCAGGGCGATGACCTCGTCGCCGGGCTCGACCAGGGCCAGCAGGGACGCGGCGATGGCCTCGGTGGCACCCGCCGTGACCAGGACCTCGCGGTCGGGGTCGTACGCGAGTCCGTACCGGTGCTGCTGGTGCGCGGCGATCGCGGTGCGGAGCTCCGGGATGCCGGGGCCCGGCGGGTACTGGTTGCCGCGCCCGTCACGCAGGGCGCGGACCGCGGCCTCGCGGATCTCCTCGGGGCCGTCCGTGTCGGGAAAGCCCTGCCCGAGGTTGATGGCACCCGTTTTCACGGCCAGCGCGGACATCTCGGCGAAAATCGTCGTACCGAACTCGGCGAGGCGGCGGTTGAGCAGCGGGCGCCCGCTCCCGGATGTGGAGGTCATGGCCGCCATCCTGCGCCGAACCTCTGGAGTTCCTCAACTCACGTACGGGCTTTGGGGCCTGAAGTGATGCCCGGGGAGTGGCTCCTGACCTGCGGCGGGGGCGTCGTTGTTGATCGTCGTTGGTCGTTGCCGATCCTTGTTGGACGGCCCGGAGACGGCCCGGCTCGGGCCCTGCACGCGCATGCTCACCAGGGCGGAGAGGAAGGCACCGAAAGAGCAGTCTTACGAGCCGCACGACCCCAGAGCCCGTCCCTAGATCTTGCTCCTGTGGCTGCTGAGACGTGGCCTGGTGAGTGGCGCTGTTTCATGCGCCTGGGCGTGAGCCGGTGCGCTGGAAATGCTCCGGTCCGAGGGTGCGCACTGTGGGTACGTGCGCTTGGGCTGGATACCGTGTGAAGCAAAGGCTGGTGCCCGTGCCGACACCTCGCATGGTCACTGTGCTTCTCGGCTCCCAGACCCCGGGCCGCTCACAGGACAGGACGGCCGAAGATGGCCGGAGCCCTCGGATCCTGCAGCGGATACAGGGGCCCCGGCATCCCGTCCTCCCCGCCACCTTTGGGGCGACTCCCGCTCGCTCCAACGGGGGAGGACGAAATGGCGCGGGGACACCTGTGGGGGAGCCACAATGTCTCCGCGCCTTGCGGCCGCCGTCGATCGCCGACAAGCGGCGGTGGCCGCACTCGCCGCCAGCCACCTCACCTAGCACCTGGCCAAGGGTTGTGGGTCCCCTGGCGAAGGTGAGAGACAGTGGCGAGCGGGAGTTCCTATTTCGACGGCCAGCCGACCGCTGCGGCCTCCTCGGCGAGGGAAGTGCGTAGAGCGATCAGACCGGCCAGATCTGCATCGCGCACGAATAGCTCCATCAAGACGCCAGCTCGCCAGTAGCTCACCTCACGGACCGCGTCCACGATCTCCACGATCACCGCAGCCTGTTCAGGCGACGACGCGTTCATTGGGACACCTTCCAAGGGAGCACCAGAACCCGGAGGGATCCCACCCCCACTCTCCTCCCTTTGAGGAGCCCTTAACCGGAATTAGCCGTGCTAGTTCACCCGTTGACATGCAAGGATCACGAACAGGTGGCTGAGCCGCTCCGCTTGTGCGTCTGCCCTTGTGGGAGACGAGCAGGAAGGGGGCGCCTATCGGGCGGGCGACGCTCACGGAGTCGGGACTTAGGCGAGTCGGTATATCCGGGCGCCCTGGCCAGCGCGAGCGATGAGCCCGCACGCTTCGAGGCGCTTCAGCTGGTAGTGCACGGCTGACTTGCTCGTGAGCCCTACCTTGGTCCCGATCTCTTCGAGGGTGGGGCACTCCCCCGTCTCGGCTATAGCCTCCCTGATGCAGCGAAGGATCTGCTCCTGGCGCTCCGTGAGACTCACTGTCCGGCGCCGTCCGAGCGGGCACGCTGCCGTAGCGCGGCCCGCCCGGCGGGACTCAGCGGGTGCCGCGCCAGAGCCGTGGAGAGCGTTAGCAATCGGCGGCGCAGTGCAGTGCGGCCCGGACGCTGGGCGAGCTGCTCGTAGGTCGCGCTCCACTCCCGTTGCACGCGTACTAGATCTTCGGGAATCGAGGGGTTCATGGATTCACTAGATCGTATGTTCGATTTTTAGGTCAAGGTGAAGCACCACCACGAGATCGATCTCAGGTTTTGACCGTCGCTATGGCTTGGGCAACTCGGTGACAAACGTCCCGATGCCTGGCTGCATCTGCGCCAACCCCGAGGCTCGGAGCTCCGTGAGGACGCGCCGGGCCGTCATCTGCGCGATGCCGAACTCATCCTGGATCGCGAGTACGCCCGGCAGCTGACTCCCCGGCGGGTACTCCCCGTCAGCGATCCGCTGCTCAAAGAGCGCGTACACCTGCTTCCAACGCGGGATGTCCGGCTTCCAATCCATGATCCGAAGCTAGGCAGTACAAGCCTGATCGGCGAGACGAGATTGCCTGTCTTGCCTAGCTACCCTAGCTAGCTAGTACTACGCTGCGTGAACGAACAGCACCCCTGCGGTCGCGCGAACGACCCAGGGGCGTGGACGACTGGATGGAGTCGACGTGAACGAGCGTACGCAGGATCAGAACGCCCCGGACAGCCCCAACAGAGCCACGATGGCGCCGGTCAGCTACGGCTACTGCGCTTGGCACCTCGGCTATAGCGCCGACACCCGCGTCATCAACGTGCAGGAACAGGGCTCCGGGCCGGGGGGCGTGCAGTTCGCCTGCGGCCCCTGCCGCGAGATGTACGGCCTGGTCCCGTACGCCGACCAGCCATGAATGAGGCCTGGCGACCCAAACCGCCGCCCGCAAGGGAACTCAACGCCCGGCAGTACAGCGGCTGGCAGTGCTGCTGGTGCGGCGAGACCCTTGGGAAGGGGGCCCGATCCGCCGGTCGCGCCGAAGGGCACCTCGATGCACACGACTTGTCCATCGAGGTGTACGAGTGCGGCCCTCGCTGTCCGAAGCGCCCGGCGGAGTTCGAACAGAAGTAGCTAGGTTCGACTTCATGTGCCGTCAGTGATTGACGCCGCTCGAACCAGCCCCAGAGACCGCCAGTAGGGCCTCTGGATAGGTAAGTTCTCCTGCGGGGCGCTGAGCCATCCAACCAGAAAGCCGGTGCGCGGGAGCCTCAGTGCGCACGTGCTTGAACCCAAGCTGCTCGTAGTACCTGTGCAGTCCTGTGTTGGTTCGCCAAGTGTCGATGCGCAACCAATCCCGCCCCTCCAACGCTGCGAGTCGCGACATCCAGTCGACCACCCGGGCGCCCAACTGACGTCCGGAAGCGCTCCGGGCCACGATGAGTTTGTACAGGTGGAGCCCAGACTCCAGCACATCAGCGTCGGTCCAGAAGTCACGGTCTGCCGGGCCACGGCTCACCGTTGCGAGGATCTCGCCCGTCCCCGTGTCCACGACCACCCATGTGCGCCCGTCGTCGATGGTCGCCCGCCATTTTGCGATGGCTCGGGTGCCCGTCTCAGCGTCGTTCCACTGGTCGGTGTCCTTGTCCTTGAGCCACGCCTCAGCCTCCGTGCGGAGCGCCATCAGCGCGTCCACATCCGCGGGGCCGGCGGGGCGAAGTACCTCAGTCACTGTCGACTTCATAAAGGATCTTGTGCCTGTCTCCGGGGAGGATGGTGACCATGCAGCGAAGCGGCTTGCCGTCCGCGTCGTAGCCGGTCCGGGTGTGCTCAGCGATGGGTGTTGCAGCTGGGAGGGCGAGGAGCTCCGCCTCCTTCCGAGTGGGCATACGTACCGCGATCTCATCGCGGTACCGGGACTGGATCAGGCCCACGGAAGCTAGTACCCCGCCGGGCGCCGCCACGTCGCGGGGCTCCATCAGCGGTGTGCCATTGACGAGTTCCTGCGGGAAGTACGAGTCGGCCAAGGCATACGGCCGGTTGTCGATGTAGCGCACGCGCTGCCGACAGACGGCCAGCGCTCCGTCGGCAAGTTCGAGCGCCTCGTGAACGTGTTCTGGGGCTTCCACGATGCTCACGCTGATGTCCTGTCGAGGCGTCTTCCCGTCCTCTGTCACGGCGGTCGCCCACTGATCGCCAGAGGTCTTTCCCTCTACGGCGTTGGCGTGGCGGCTGCGGCTTTCCAGGGTCGACCAGTTCCAGATCACGGGCGGGTAGTCCTCCCGCACGTACTTGCCGGACCCCTGCCCGGTAACCACAAGCCCCTCATCGATGAGCAAGCGCACGCCCGCCCGGATGGTCTCTCGGCTGTATCCGTAGGCGGACATCATCTTGGATTCGCTCGGAAGGGCTTGGCCTCCTCCGAGCTCTCCGGAACTGATCTGTTCTCGCAGGTCAGCAGCCACTTCTTGAGATTTCGTCAGTCCCCGTCGCATCTGTGTGTTCCTTTCTACGCTCCGACTCCTCCATACAAGTTAGACGAGAAGGCTTGACCTTCCAAGGTCAGGGTGTGCAAACTCTTGCCACGGCCCACTCCTCCAGACAAGTCGGAAGAGGGGGCCCGTACAGAGCTATGGATGGACTGAAAGCGCTCGATGAGTCCCGTGAAGGCGGGAGCCCCGGCCAGGGGTTACCACGCTCATCGCATGCGATTGCAGCGCCCTGTGGCGCCTTGAGAACTCAACAGCGTGCCGACCCAGCCGCCTGAACACAGGCGGTCGATGGGTTCAGGAGGTCAGTCCGCCCCACCTCTGCAAGAGGGCGGATGCGCACGGGTCCTGTCTCCGTGCGTGGAACAGCGCAGCTCAACTGCTTCGCGGCCTACGGCTGCGGCCGGTTGCCTCCGCTGCTCGTCTCGTACGAGCAGCGCTGAGGGGAGCCGGAACACCCCTTCGTTTCCTGGGAGTCCTTCATGAGTACTGCTGTTGAGATCGTTTCGTTCGGCTACCTGCACGAGGCCCCACCCGCCGCGCACCTGACCATCGACCTGCGCCAGCACTTCCGCGACCCGCACGTATCACCGGAGCTGCGGTACATGACGGCGGATGACGAGCCGGTGCGTACCGCCGTGCTGGGCACGCCCGGCATCAGCGACCTGGTGGCGGCCACCGCCACAGCGGTCGCCGCGTTCGCCTCCGGTCCCAGCGCCGGAACGGTCACCGTCGCCGACGGATGCGCGGGCGGTCGCCACCGCGCCCCCACGTTCGCCCGTGCACTGGCCGAGCGGCTCACCACTGACGGGCATTCCGTGACCGTCGTCCACCGGGACCTGGGCAAGGCGGTCGTGCAGCGCTGACGGTTGCCCGCGTCGCCCGGTGATCCGGGCGGCAAGGGAGGCCGGACAGCCCCCTCCAACGAACATCCACGTCTCACAAGGAGATCGCTATGAGCTCGCGCATGTACTCCGGCATGACTGAAGACGAGGCCAAGCACGCCGCCTACACCGAGCAGATGACCGGCTCTCCCGACCACCACGGCCAGGGAATGACGGACCAGGGCGGCCACTACACGTGCCAAAGCAGCGACTGCGACGCCGCCGTCATCGTCGACCCGCCGTTCGTCCCCGGTGGCGTCAAGCGCTTCTGACCGAGCTTCATCGCCCCGATGGTCGCAAGGCTGGGTTCGACTCCCTGCCGGGGCACTGCGGTCGCACTCGCTGACCGCATCGCCGCACCGTGTGCGGCTTCTTCTCAACGGCGCGCACCCCCGGAGTTGCAGCTCCGGGGGTGCTGTTCGGGCCGTTGCCACCTGCTAGGGAGAACACGACCCATGGACCACATCGTCACTGTTCAGGCCGCTGTTACCGCCTTCGAGCCGTGGATGGAGCCCACGGCCGCTGAGCTGGAGGCCATCGAACGCGAGATGCCCGTCATCCTGGCGGATGTCGAGCTGCTGGACGCACAGATCATCACGTTGGACCGCACGCCGAACGAGCTGGACGAGCGGCGCCTTCGCCGGGCCCGCCGCAAGGCGCTGGCGGCCCGCGTGACGCTCGCCAACGCCGCCGCCACGGCTGCGGGGGTGGGCGCGTGAGTGCCACCGACTCCAAGCTGACAGCCGCGCACGCTGAGGTGAAAGCCGAGATCTCGCGGACCGACACCAAGACCAGCCTGCTGCTCGCCTTCGTCGGCGCCCTGCTCGCCGGAACCTGGACCATCGCCAAGGACGCGCCCCTGACTCTCCCCGCCTATGTGGTGGGCGGACTCGGTACGGCGCTGCTGCTCGCTGCGGCGGGACTGCTGCTGTCGTCGGTGCGCCCGAACCTGGGCGGTGCCCGCCCGGTCGGGTTCCCCCGGTGGGCGACGCTGAGCGCCGAACAGATCACCGCCGAACTGGCCGAGGACCACCGCGCGCAGCACATCGCGGAACTCTCCCGGATCGCGGTCGCCAAGTTCACCGGCCTGAAGCGGGCGGTCGACCTGACCCGCGTGGGCGGCGCGCTGCTCGTCCTCGCCGCCCTCATCGCGGCAGGGGGTGTACTGGCATGAACCGCAAGGGGAAGATCCTCCTGATTGCCGCGCTGGTCGCGGTCGTCGCCATGGCCTTTCGCGTCTCGTGGAACGCGCTGCGCGACATCGCAGGCGCGGTCGGCGCCGACGCCACTGCCGCCACGCTCTACCCGTTCGTGGTCGACGGACTGATGGCGCTCGCCCTGGTCGCCACTCTGGTGCTCGCCGGGCGGGATCGGACGTTCGCGCTGCGCGTGCTGGGCACCTACACCGGTGCCTCGCTGGTCCTCAACTACGTGCACGGCCTGGTGCCCGAACTGCACGGCCGGACGGTCGACTGGAGTCGACTGGCCGACTGGGACCCCGCCAACTGGGCCCTGGTGCTGCTCGCCACTTCGCTGCCGGTCGGGTCGATCTACTTCGGGTCCGATCTGGTCGCCAAGGTCCTGCACCACCAACCCGCCCCGATCGACCCTCCGACCGCAAATACGGAGGAATCGACCGAGATCGTGAGCAATCGGTCTACCGCTGACCTCCCCGAATCGACCCCCGAGCCGCGCGCTGCGAACCCCGTCGCGCTGCCGACTCCGGTTCCGGTCGGGTTCCTGAAGTCGGCGATGCCGCTCAAGCCCCTTCCCGCGATCGAGCCGACCCCGGTGGCGTCGATCGAGTCGCGTGCGGTGGCCGCAGAGTCGACCCGCACCCGCCGGGCAACCGGCCGCGTCCCCGACGTCGCCCGATCGCCCCGCCCCAAGCGCACCCCGGACGAGCTGCTCGACGAGGCCCGCACCGCAACGGCCGGATGGCCGGACGCGAAGCTGACCGCCGAAGGCATCCGGCTGGCCGTGCACACCTCCCCGAAGAACGCCCGCACCCTGCGCGAGACGCTGCGGGCCGAGCGCGCGGAGGCGGTGGCCTGATGGGCAAGCCTGATACCCGCCGCATCGACCGCGAGATCCGGGACACCACCCGCAAGCTCGAAGCAGCCCAGGGACGCCAGATGTGGCCGCTGACCGGCCGCGAGCGACGCGCCATCCTCGCCGCCTGCGCCAGCGGCTCCGTGACAGTCGCACGGGGCAAGAGCGGTGCCCGCAGCGAGGAGAGCGCCGACACCGCGTGGAACGCGGCCACCACCCGCCTTCAGGCAGAGATCACCGCCTTGCAGGCCGAGCGGCAGCGCCTCGTGAACGAGGCCGCCACCAACAAGGCCGCAAAGAAGTCCTCGGGGTGGTGGTGAGCATGGCCGCCAAACCCGCGCCTGGCGGTGAGTGCCCGCAGTGCTGGCAGCACGCCCACGACAAGAGCATCCACCGCCGCCTCAGCCCCGGCCAGGACTGCCTGCCGTGTCTGGACCACCTGCACAACGGCTGCCCCTACCTCGTGCCCAAGTAGCCCCGCTGGCCGTGAGCGCACCCCCGCCGGGGCGGCCCCTCCTCCACAGCCGCCCCGGCGCCCCTCAACTTCCCGCCCCGGAAGGGGTAGTCAGGAGTTTCTCCGTCATGAGCGAGAACGTCGTTCACCTGCACAAGAACCCCGACCCGCCCGCCGCCGGCACCGCGACCGTGACCACGCTGAGCGTGGTCCCCGAGCCCGCCGCCGCGCCGGTCGTGCCGCTGTGGGTGCGCTCCGGACGCGCAGTGCGCCGGATCGCCACCGACGAGCGCACCACCACGGCCGCGCGAGCGATCGCCCGCCACAGCATGTACGTGTTTGGCGGGGGCCGGATCGTGGCCCGCCGCACCTGGGACGGCCGCACCGGCTCCCGCTACGAACGCATGCTGCGCGCGGCTGAAGCCGCTGGCAACTACGAAGTGGCCCAGGAGTGGGAGGAGCGCCTCCAGCGCTTCCGCGACGCGCGCCACCGCCGCCGCATGGACCTGCTCCACTCGCCCGTGGACGCGGCCAAGGGCGCCCTGGTCGGCACCGGCATGGGCATCGGAACCCTGGTCGCGCTGGGCATCGTGATGGCCATCAACAACGGCAACGTCACCGACGTCATCACCCCGCTCGCCGCAACGATCGAGTTCATCGGCCTGCTCATCCGGATCGTGCAAGTCGTCTGGGGCCCCGCCCTGACGATCGGCCCGTTCCTCGCGCTGCTCGCCCTGTGGGCCGTCGGCCGCAAGCAACAGGCCGCACCCAACTGGGCGCTGCCCGCCAACATCCGCAACGGCGAGGGCGAGCCGATCACCCCATCCATCGTGGTCAAGGCCCTGCGCGACCTCGGAGTGCCCGCGCTGCGCAACGCCATCAAGGAGATGGGCGACGCAGGCGCGGCCATGCTCGGCCCGATCACGATCGCCGGATGCGGCGTCGAGGTCGACGTCACCCTGCCGTCCGGGGTGTCGACGATCGAGGTGCAGAACAAACGGCGGAAGCTCGCGGAGAACCTGACCCGGCACGAGCACGAAGTGTTCATCACCATCCCCCAGGCCGCCCGCACTGTGCGGCTGTGGATCGCTGACTCCGGGGCGTTGGATGAGCCGATCGGGCCGTCTCCGCTGGTCACCGACGAGACGATGACCGCCGATTACACCAAGGGCCGCGCTCCCTGGGGCAAGGACCTGCGCGGCGACGCGGCGGCGCTGAGCCTCTACCAGCGCCACCTGCTCATCACGGGTCTGTCCAACCAGGGCAAGACCGTTGCCCTGCGTTCCCTCGCGCTGTGGGTGGCGCTGGATCGGTCGGTGCAGTTCCTGATGGGTGACCTCAAGGGCGTGGGTGACTGGGGCATGTTCGATGGCCTGGCCACCACCCTCATTCAGGGGCCGACCGATGAGCACGTCATCCAGGTCACGGAGATGGTCGAGGGCGCGGTGGAGGAGATGAACCGCCGCATTCAGGCGCCGCCCGGAACCGTGTTCCCGGCGCTGATCGTGCTGGTGGATGAGGCGCAGGTGGCGTTCATGTGCCCGGCCAAGGACGACGAGAAGCGGCCCTACGGCGGCTCCAAGGCCAACTCCCGCTACTTCATGGCCGTCCGCAAAATCCACAACCAGGGTCGTGCGGTCAACGTCCTGATGTGGCAAGGCACTCAGGACCCCACCAACGAGAACCTGCCCAAGCTGGTCCGCGAGGGCGCCCACACCCGCGCCTCGCTCGCCCTGGGCACGGAGTCGCAGGCGCGCATGGCGCTGGGGGACAAGGCGGTCGACGGCGGGGCCGCGCCGAACCTGCTGCGTCCGGGCCTGGATCAGGGAACCCTGGTCGTCGCGTCGTCCGGGATCGACATTCCCCAGGGGCAGTCGTCCATCACGGTGCGCACGCACTACATCGACGACGACGCGGCCGAAGCCATCACGGAGCGCGCCAAGGCCCTGCGCGACGGGGTCACCACCCTGCACGCCATCGAGCGGGGCGAGGAGCGCGACCCGCTCGCTGACATCGCCGCCGTGCTCGGCACGTCCCCGCGGCTGCTCACCCAGGACGTCCTCAAGCGGCTCGCCGCTCTCAACGCGGACGCCTACGGCAAGTGGTCCTTCGTCGACCTCAAGCGCGTTCTGGACGGCACCGGGGCCGAGCCCTACAAGTCCGACGGCCGCATGGTCATCGCCGCCGACCGACTCGCCCGCGCCCTCGCCAACCGCGACGGCGAGGGTTCCGCTTCCGCCTCGGAGTAGAGGGAGGCGGGCCCGTTCAGGTCAGGGAGGCAGGGAGAACTCCCTGACCGCCTCCCTGGCCCGCATCCCTGGCTCTGACCTGCATGAATGATCGCTCAGGGAGGCAGGGAGGCCCGCAGGTCAGCCCCCCTGAAACCCCCTCGACACGCCACCCGGCAGGGGGTGCCTCCGCCTCCCTGCCCCATCTCGGAAGGTATTCCGCATGCATCCCGAGACACCCCCTCAAACCCACGCCCCGAGCCCCGGCCTGAGCGAAGCCCAGGCCGAAACCGAGGCCCGCCGGATCATCGCGGACGCCTACCGGCCCACCGCCTACCGTGACCACTCGCCCCTGCCCGCCCACGGCGACGCCCCGGCCGTGGCTCAGCCCGGGCGGCCCCCGATGAGCCAGGGCGCCACCGATGCCAGCGTGCTCATGCTCGCCGGGGGCGCCACCACTGCCATGGTCGGCGGCACGGCGGCCGTGCTCATGTACGTCTCCCAGTTCGCTGACCCGGTCGTCTGCGGCCTCGTGTTCGGCGCCCCAACGGTGCTCGTGCTCGCCCTCGCCCGGCTCGCCAAACGTGCCAAGCCCGCCCCGGACATCCACCACCACTACGAAGGCCCCGTCTACCAGGACCGCCGCAACGTCCACAGCCGCACCAGCGGCGTATGGGCCAAGACCAACAACCAGCAGTAACGCCAAGGGCGGCCCCCGTCTCGCCAAAGTCCGGGGCCGCCCTTGTCCACCTGATCCCTACAGAACCTGTGGAGGAGCCCAGCATGACCCAACTCACCGCCAACCGGCGAGAGCGCCACCGGCCGTTACTGCCCGCCGAGCACCTGCGCACCGCCCTGGACCTCGCAGACGCCGGTGTGCCCGTCCTGCCTCTGCGGGCGGGGAAGGTACCGTTCGGCAACTGCCGGACCTGCGCAGGCAACGCGTGCGGCGGGCGGCCGGACATGAAGACTCCCGGCCCGTGCGCCTGCCCGGCGCCCTGCCACGGCTGGGCCGCCGCCACCACCGACCCGGCCGTCATCAACTCCGGCATCTGGCGGCGCGCCTGGGCGCAGGCGTCCGCCATCGCCTACCACCCCGGCGGGGCCGGTCTCACGGTCGTCGACCTCGACGACGCCGACGCGATCACGTGGGCCCGCGAGACCCTGCCCGCCACCCGGACCGTGCCCACCACCCGGGGCGAGCACTGGATCTACCAGGGCGCCATGCCCTCCGCTAACGCGGTACGGCCCAGCGTCGATATCAAGTCGTCCATGCAGTACGCCCGGTGGCTCGGCCCCGGCACCGGCACCATCACGGCCCTGCCCGAGATCGTGCGCACGCTGGCCGTGAAGGAACCCGCCACGGCCCGCCCGGTAGCCATTGCCGTGCCCGCACCGGGCGGGAGCGGGCAGTGCCCGCACCGCACACCGACCTACCTGGAACGTGGCCTCGCCATGGCCGAACAGCGCATCACCCAGGCCCGCGAGGCGGTGCACGCCACCGTCTACCGCACGTTCCTGGCCGTGCTCTCCGTCCACGGCCGGTGTGGCTGCCTCACCGACGCCCACGTCGCACGGCTGTTCATCGCCGCGCAGGCCAAGGGCGAATCCGCCCGGCACTGCACCGAGGCGTGGAACAACGCCCGCACCGCACTGGGGATGTGAGCCATGTCCGAGGACGAGAAGAACCCCGCCCGCGAGGTCATCACCGACTACGCGCAGGCCCACTTCCGGTACTTCCGCACCGCCGACGGAACCGTGTACGCGCAGAAGAACGGCCACCCCGTGGCCCGCCCGATCCGCTCCCAGGGCACCACCGGCAGCCACCGCCAGGAGCTCATGGTCGGCCTGTTCAAGGACGGGCGCGGTGTCTTCAACGGGACCGCGCTCAAGGAGGCGTTGGACTTGATCGAAGCGCTGGCACTGACCGAGGACGTACAGCCCGTCCACATCCGCGTCGCGCCCGGATTTGACGGGGCGACGTGGCTAGACCTGGGCCGCAACGACGGACAGTCCGTCCGTATCCACCCCACCGGCTGGGACATCACCGTCCCCGACCCGCGCGAGGTGTGCTGGCGGCGCACCCAGCTCACCGGGGAACTGCCCCTGCCCGCCAAGGACACCGACGGTAAGGGCATCGACCTCCTGCTGCGGCTGTGTAACTTCGCCACCGCCGAGACCGAATGCCTGGCCATCGCCTGGCTCATCGGCTGCCTTGGGCCCTCCGTGCCCGTCCCCGCCCCGTTCCTCACCGGCCCGCAGGGCGCGGGCAAGTCCACCGCGGGCCGCATGCTCGTGCGCATCGTCGAAGGCATGAGCAGTGACCTGCGCCGCGCCCCCAAGGACGAGGAGAACCTCATCGCGGCCGTGGCCGCCGGATGGGTCACCGCGCTGGACAACCTCTCCCACATGACCCCGGACCTGTCGGATGCGATGTGCTGCATCGTCACCGGTGCCGAAAGCGTCAAGCGCGCCCTGTTCACCGATGGGGACGTGGTCCGGGCCCGCTACCGCCGCCCCATGCTGCTGACCGGGATCGACGTCGGCGTCATCCGGCCCGACCTCGCCGAACGGCTCCTCCCGCTGCGTCTGGAACGGCCCACCGTCCGACGCACCGAAGCGGAACTGTGGGCGGAGTACGCGGAAGTCCTGCCCGTCGTGCTCGGCTCGCTCCTGGACCTCGCGGTCAAAGTCCGCGCCGCCCACGCGGAGACGCCCACCGATCTGCGGATGGCCGACTTCGCGCACCTGTGCGCGCAGCTCGATGAGGCCACCGGCCTGGGAGCACTGGGCGCCTACCGAGCCAGCCTGGACGATCTCAACGACGACGTCATCGAGGGCGACCTCCTCGCGCAGACCGTCCTGCGGCATGCCGACAGCTTGGAGCCGGGTACAGAGCAGCGGATGACGTCCACCGAGTGGCTGCACCTTCTCAGCGGCCTCTACAGCGATGAGGGATCACGTCCTTTGCCCAAGGGCTGGCCGACCACCGGCAAGGTCCTCTCCGACCGCCTCAAGCGCCTCCAGCCCACCCTCGCCGCCCGGGGTGTCCTCATCGATGCGGGCCGCACCAGCAAGGGCCGCTACCTCGAAATGACCCGCCTGACCGCCCCGCCGCCCTCTGAGCAGAAGCGGATGTTCTAGCCCGTGACCCGCCGTTCACCCGGACAAGCAAGAGGAGCACCACCTGCTGGGGCGTGCTCCTCTTGCTGTTCGGCGGAACGCCGCCTTAGGACGTGCCGCGCAGCGGCTCCTTCTTTGCGCTTTGAGGGCACCGCACTACAGCAGATGCCCCTTCTTTTGTCCTAAGAGGAGAGACGCTGCGTCATCTGCGTCACCGACGCTGGTAAACGGCTCTTGACCTGCTGCTACAGCGATGACGCAGACGCCAGTCTTTGCGTCATCCTGCGTCATCTGCGTCACCCGATGACGTGGTCCATGACGCGCTGATGACGCATCCTCTAGCCGCTGCGTCAACCAAAACACCAGGTCAGACGCTCCGGTGACGCTGATGACGCTATGACGCAGAAATTCGCACCTCGGACACACGCAGCCTTCCGCGCCTAGCGGCAACGTGACTCGACCCCCTGAGGACGCCTTGAGCCGAACCCGTTCCGCTTCACCTGACCCCCGCTCCACCCTCCGGGGCGGCTTGCCCGACCGCTACCTCACCCCTGACGACATCGCCGAGATGTTCGAGGTGCCCAAGGAGACCGTCTACCAGTGGCGCAGGAAGCGCACAGGGCCGCCGGGCTTCCGCATCGGCAAGCACGTGCGTTACGACCCGGCCGACGTACGCGACTACGTCATGGAACGCCAGAAAGCCGACGCTGACGCCGCCTGACGTCCGCACGAGATCACTCAACTTCGCAGGGAGGGCCGCCACGCGGCCCTCCCTGCGTGCGTCAGAAGGGACCGCCGCCACATGGCTGGCCACATCCAAGACCGCTGGTTCAAGACCGAGACCAACGCCGACGGCAAGACCGTCCGGGCCAAGACCGACCGCCACGGCAGCGGCCTCCGTTACCGGGCCCGCTACGTCGGGCCGGACGGCTCCGAGAAGTCCAAGAGCTTCCCCGACGGACAGAAGCGCCAGGCCGAGAAGTGGCTCAGCGCCATCGAGACGGACATGACACGCGGTCAGTACACCGACCCGAAGTCCGTACGGATCACGTTTCGGCAGTACGCGGAGAAGTGGTTGGACAGCAAGACCTCCAGTCGGATGGGCCGGAAGGAACTCGGCCGGCGCCTGCGGTTGCACGTCTACCCGGAGATCGGCTCCCGGCCGGTCGGGACCTTCCGGCCTGAGCACATCAGGGAGCTCCTGGTCGCGCTGGAAGTGAAGCCCGGTGTGGGCCCGTCCTATACCCGCAACATCTTCGCGGACGTTCGATCCGTCCTGTCTGCTGCTGTCGATGACTCTCTGCTGTCCCGCAACCCTTGCAGCGCGCGGACCGTGCGACTGCCCAAGGTTGACGCGCACCCGGTAGTCCCATGGGTGCCCGACCAGGTGTTCGCCGTTCGAGCGGCCCTTCTGGAGCCGTACCGGGCGATGGTCGACGTGGGTGCCGGGTGCGGCCTGCGTCAGGGCGAGATCTTCGGCTTGGCGGAGGACGCCATCGACGCCGACGGGCAAACGCTCCATGTGGTCCGACAGATCAAGCACGTTGAAGGACGCCCGGTGTTCGCTCTTCCCAAGGGCGGCAAGAAGCGGGACGTGCCATTGCCTGATTCCGTGGCGCGAGCCCTCCGGGTGCACATGGACGCCCGCAAGCCCGTGGAGATCACGTTGCCGTGGGATACGCCGGAGGGACCGAAGGTGTCCGCCCGGCTGATCTTCACCGCTGAGCAAGGGGGCATGGTGTGGCGCAGCAACTTCAACGCCAAGGACTGGAAACCCGCGCTCGCCAAGGTGGGATTCATCCCGGAGGCTGAGGAAGGGGAACGCTACGCGGGAGCCCGCGAGCACGGCATGCACGCCCTGAGGCACTTCTACGCCTCCGCCTTGCTGGACGCGGGCGAGAACATCAAGGCCGTCAGCGAGTACATGGGGCACGCCGATCCGGGGCTGACGCTGCGGGTGTACGCCCATCTGATGCCCGATAGCCGGGAGCGCGCCCGGCGCGCCATCGACCAGGTCTTTGGAGCCCTCTCCGCAGGCGATGACGGCCCACAGACGGCCCAGTGAGGCGCGGACGGCCCCTGAACTGCACCTCTGAGCAGGTCAGGGGCATTTGCCCCGCGAGAACCCTCTGAAGTTCCTCAACTCTGCTTTGGGCCGGGATGTGCGGGGGCATTCCCCTTTCACACGAGAAGCACGAGGCAAGAAGAAGAAACAAGAAGAAGAAACAAGAAGAACAAACAAGCAGAAGAACGCTGACCCACGCGGACCCACGGGGGGCCTGCTTCGGGGGAATGGAAAGGGGCGTGGAGGTCATGGTCTTGGTCTTCGTGGTGATCGCGGTGGCTCTGGTCGTCGGACTCGCGGTGTACGCGGGCCGGGGAAGCGCCGGCGGTTCGGGGTCCAGTGCGGCCGGTGCGGCGGGGTCCGGCGGCAGCTGGTGGGCCGGCGGTGGTGACAGCGGGGGTCACCACGGCGGTGGCTCATGCGGTGGTGGTTCGTCCTGCGGCGGCGGTTCTTCGTGCGGCGGCGGTGGCGGTTGTGGCGGTGGCGGAGGCAGCTGACACGGGGCAGCTGGTCCGTCCATCTGTTGAAGTGCCCGGTGGGAGGCAACTCCTGCCGGGCACTTCGTCGTTGAGTCATTGAACAGTTGAACTGTGCAGCCCCCGCGGGGGTGGAAACCCTCCGAAGTTGGGTAAAAGCGCAGTGGCAGTGCAGCAGTCCATGATTCCCTCTTAACCGTCAGCACCGCCCTCGGACGGACGACTTGGACATCAAGGACGTTCTCGTGGGCACGAGCCGGCATTCCGACCGCCCGGTCTCCGACCGTGCGCGCCGGCCCCACCTCCATTGCGTGTTAGCGGAGCCGACCCATGCTCACGACCCTGAAGACTGTCTACACCGACACGTGCGCCGCGGACCTTGCCTGGACCCTTGGGCGCGAGCCGCTGCCCGCCCTAGCCACACTCGAACTGGAGCTCTCCGACGCGAGAATGGAGCTCAGGCTCCTCGGCGCGTCGCACCAAGTGATCCTCGAAGAGGAGCAGGGCACCTGCTCCGAGACCGTCGCCTGCATCCCCGGCAGCAGTACGCCACTCCCGCTCGGCGTCTCCAAGCGTCTGGGCGAGTGGGAGTACGAATTCGCGGCGCGCGTCGAAACCCTCTCGCGCGGCCAGTTCGCGGGCCGCGCACAGGAATTACTCGCCCTGGTGGCCGACCACCCGCGGGGCCTGGCCGGGGTCTTCCCCGGCAGTCCGCACGCGTTCACGGCCATGCTGGCGCAGCGGCACGACGGCGCGGTGCAATGGCGCACCTGGCACGCCTACCCGCAGGACGGACAACTCGTGGCGACCCGCACCCGCGTGGGTGTGCGCATGCCGGCAGTGCTCTGACATTGCTCTGACATTGCTCTGGCGGTGCTCTGACCACCGCGCCCCGCAGACATCTCATATACACCTCCGGCGTCGAGTTGCATCCTTGTGGGTGACTGGATGTGCGAGTGCGGTGACGTAGCGTTCCCAAGGTGATCGAGCCGTTAACGCATTTACCGGTGACACCAAGGACGGGGCGGTTCCTCGTCCTGGTCGGCGTCTTCATCTGCGCGGCCTGCGGTCTGGTGTACGAACTCGAACTCGTCGCCCTCGCCTCGTACTTGATCGGCGACTCGGTCACGCAGGCGTCGGTGGTCCTCTCGGTGATGGTCTTCGCCATGGGCATCGGCTCCCTGCTCGCCAAACATCTGCGGTGCCGCGCCGCGGTCGGCTTCGGGCTTGTCGAGGCCGCGCTCGCGCTGGTCGGCGGACTGAGCGCGATGGCGCTGTACGCGGCGTTCGCCTGGACCGGCGACCGGGGCGAGGTCTGGGCCAGCGGCTCGCGCTACCTCCTCGTCGCGTTCTCGCTCGCCATCGGCCTGCTCATCGGCGCCGAAGTACCGCTGCTCATGGTGCTCATCCAGCGGATCAGACGGCAGGACCCCAGCGGCGCGGTGTCCGACCTGTTCGCCGCCGACTACGTGGGGGCGCTGGTGGGCGGTCTAGCCTTCCCCTTCCTCCTGCTCCCACTGCTCGGCCAGCTCAGCGGTGCCCTGATCACCGGTGCGGTCAACGCGCTGGCGGGTGGCGCGCTCGTGTTCGGCCTGTTCCGCAAGGACTTGAGTGTGCGGGGCCGCTGGGCGCTGCTCGTCGCGAACGCCACGGTCCTGGGCCTGCTCGCCTCGGCGGCCGTCCTCGTCGGCGACTTCGAGGAGGCGGCGCGCCGGGCGGTCTACGGCAAGGACGTACGGGTCGCCGTGCAGACCGACATCCAGGAAGTGGTGCTCACCGGCGGCAGGCGCGACTCGCTCGACCTCTACCTCGACGGGCGGCTGCGCGTCAGCGGCCGTGACGAGCACCGCTACCACCGGGCGCTCGTCGGCCCCGCGATGAGAGGACGCCACGCGCGCGTGCTGATCCTCGGCGGCGGCGACGGCCTCGCGGCGCGCGAGGTGCTGCGGCATCCGGGGGTACGCCGGGTGGACGTCGTCGAACTCGACCCGGGGGTGGTGCGGTTGGCGCGGCACGACCCGGCGCTGAGCGAGCTGAACGAACACGCGTACAGGGACCCCCGGGTGCGGGTGGTGCAGGCCGACGCGTTCCGCTGGCTGCGCTCACCCCCTCGTACGTACGACGTGGTGATCTCCGATCTGCCCGACCCCGGCATCACCGCCAGCACGAAGCTCTACTCCCAGGAGTTCTACGGCCTCGCGCGCCAGGCCCTCGCCGACGGCGGACGCCTCGCCGTGCACGCGGGGCCGATGGCCGACAGGCCGCGCGTCTTCTGGACGGTGGAGGCGACGCTGCGGGCGGCGGGGCTGCTCACCGAGCCGTACCGCGTGGGCGGCAGGATCTCCGGGTTCGCGGCGGGCCCCGACCGGACGGCGGAAGGCGCTTCCGCGCCGCGCGACTGGGGCTTCGTCCTGGCGGCCAGGTCCCGCCCGGCCCTCGAACCGCCCGGGACGGCGGCGCTGCTGCGGGTGGGCGTGGAGTCCGCCGAACGGACGCGGATGCGGGGCCTCACCCCCTCCACACTGGTGCACCCGCGGTACGCGAACTGACGAACTGACGTACATGTTCTCGGCCACGTGGGTAGGCTCGACTGCCATGGAGCATGAGGTGTTCGTTCCGGTTCCCGCCGACCGTCTTCAGCAGGTGCTGAGCGACCCCGAGCAGGTCGCTGGGGCGGTGCCCGGCCTTCAGCGTGACGCCGACGAGTCCGCGTCGCCGCTCTCCGGCCGTCTCAAGGTGCGGGTCGGCGGGCACACGATCACGTACCGCGGTGCGGCGCGGGTCGCCCGCCGCGGCGAGGGTTCCTTCGCGATCGAGGGCGAGGGCGTGGAGGTGCGGGGCGGCGGCTCCGTGAAGCTCTCGCTGACGGTGCGGCTCGAATCCGCCGGTGACGGCGCCGGGACCACGGTGGTCTTCGCCGGTACGGGTGCGGGGGAGGGGCGCGTCACCGAAAGTTCTCCACAGGCTGTGGAGGGCGCGGCGCGGCGGCTCCTCGAGCGATTCGCCGAGGGGCTCGGCCGGGCGGCCGAGCCGAAGCCCGAGCCCGCGGCGCCCGAGCCGGAAGCGGTGGTCGAGCCGGTCGATCCGCCCTCCGTCTTCGAGACGGAGGTGCCGCCGTCGTCGTTCGACGACACCGCCGACACCGCCGACACCGCCGACACCGCCGACACCGACGTGGAGATCGAGGACGTCGTGGTGCCTCCCGCCGAGGCAGCGCACGCCCGGCGGACGATGATCGGCCGCAGCGCGGAGGAGGTCGACCACGCGCCGCCCCGCGGGCGGTACGCCCCGGCGCCCGCCGCCGAGTCGATGTCCACGAGGGCCACCCTGCGCTGGGCCGCGCCCGCGGCCGCGGTGGTGCTGGCCTCGGCGATCGTCGCGGGCCGAGCACTTCGCCGCAGGCGCTGACGCAGGCCCCTGGCCTTTGACCGCCGGCCCCCCTGGCTGCCGGCCCCGGCGCCTTGCGCGCCGTAGATCACCGGCTCCGCCGGGTTCGTCCTCAAGCGCCGGGCGGGCCGGAAACGGGTTCGTCCTCAGACGTCGGGCGGGCTGGGCGCCCAGGGGCCCGATCTCTGGCCGTAAGGTCGACCCCGTGAGTAGCGAAGACGTGACACTGACCGCGGGTGACGCGGAAGTTACCGTGCAGGCGGGGAACGGCTGCCGGATCGGGAGCCTTCGGGTCGGCGGGACGGAGCTGTTGAGGCAGGGCGAGCGCTACGGCTGCTTCCCCATGGCCCCCTGGGCCGGCCGCATCCGTGACGGCAGGTTCCGCAACGGCGGCACGGTCCACCAGATGCCCCTCAACTCCCCGCCGCACGCTATCCACGGCTTCGCGAGGGACGCGGCATGGCGCACCGCCCGCGCGGGCAAGAGCGAGGCGGCGTTCACGTACGACCTGACCGACCCCTGGCCCTACGAAGGCCGCGTCACGCAGATCGTCGCGCTCACCGAGGACTCCCTGACCCTCACGCTCGGCATCGAGACGTACGGCGACTCCTTCCCGGCCCAGGCGGGCTGGCACCCGTGGTTCAACCGGAACCTGGGGCAGGAGGACGTCCGCATCGGCTTCGAGCCCGCGTGGCAGGAGGAGCGGGGCGAGGACCACCTCCCCACCGGCAACCGCATCGCCCCCACCCCCGGCCCCTGGGACGACTGCTTCGGCATGCCCGACGGGGTCGACGTCACCCTCACCTGGCCCGGCCGGCTCGCGCTCACGGTGAAGAGCCGCGAGCCGTGGGTCGTCGTGTACGACGAGCAGGAGGCCGCCGTCTGCGTGGAGCCGCAGACCGGCCCGCCGAACGGCCTGAACACCCTGCCCCGCCTGGTCACCCCCATCGACCCCCTGGAAGCGTCGACGACCTGGACCTGGGCGCGGCTTTAAGCTGACAGGCATGACTGACGACGTACGTGGCGCCCTGCTGCAGCAGATCAAGGACAAGGCCGTGGTGCACGGCAAGGTGACCCTCTCCTCGGGTCTCGAGGCCGACTACTACATCGACCTGCGCCGCATCACCCTCGACGGCGAGGCCGCCCCCCTGGTCGGCCAGGTGCTTCTCGACCTCACCGCCGACCTCGACTTCGACGCCGTGGGCGGCCTCACCATGGGCGCCGACCCCGTCGCCGGCGCGATGCTGCACGCCTCCGCGGCCCGCGGCAAGCGGCTCGACGCCTTCGTCGTGCGCAAGGCCGCCAAGGCGCACGGCATGCAGCGCCGCGTCGAGGGCCCGGACATCAAGGGGCGCCGCGTTCTCGTCGTCGAGGACACCTCCACCACCGGCGGCTCCCCGCTCACCGCCGTCGAGGCCGTGCGCGAGGCCGGTGCCGAGGTGGTCGGCGTCGCGACCATCGTGGACCGGGCCACCGGCGCCGGCGAGAAGATCACCGAGGGCGCCGGGGTGCCGTACCTCTTCGCGTACTCCAAGGACGACCTCGGCCTGGACTAGGGCCGGACCGGATCCGGTGTCCGCCGGGCGGCCGGAGCCGCCCGGCAAGTCTGGAAAGATGGGGGCGACGATGACGTCGCCCCCTTAGGTCAGGGCCAAGCACACACCCGCACATCACAAGGAGCGGACACATGCCCATCGCAACTCCCGAGGTCTACGCCGAGATGCTCGACCGGGCGAAGGCAGGCAAGTTCGCCTACCCGGCCATCAACGTGACCTCCACGCAGACCCTGCACGCCGCGCTGCGCGGCTTCGCGGAGGCCGAGAGCGACGGCATCATCCAGATCTCCACCGGTGGTGCGGAGTTCCTGGGCGGCCAGTACAACAAGGACATGGTGACGGGCGCCGTGGCCCTCGCCGAGTTCGCGCACATCGTCGCCGCGAAGTACGACATCACCGTCGCGCTGCACACCGACCACTGCCCCAAGGACAAGCTGGACACCTACGTCCGTCCGCTGCTCGACGTCTCCGCCGAGCGCGTCAAGGCCGGCCGTGACCCGCTCTTCCAGTCGCACATGTGGGACGGCTCCGCCGAGACCCTCGCCGACAACCTGGCCATCGGCCAGGAGCTGCTCGCGAAGGCCGCCGCCGCGAAGATCATCCTTGAGGTGGAGATCACCCCGACCGGTGGCGAGGAGGACGGCGTCACGCACGAGATCAACGACGAGCTCTACACCACCGTCGACGACGCGCTGCGCACCGCCGAGGCCCTCGGCCTGGGCGAGAAGGGCCGCTACCTCCTGGCCGCGTCCTTCGGCAACGTCCACGGCGTCTACAAGCCGGGCAACGTCGTCCTGCGCCCCGAGCTCCTCAAGGACCTCCAGGAGGGCGTCGGCGCGAAGTACGGCAAGCCGGCCGGTTCGCAGCCGTTCGACTTCGTCTTCCACGGCGGCTCCGGCTCCACCGCCGAGGAGATCGCGACGGCCCTGGAGAACGGCGTCGTGAAGATGAACCTCGACACGGACACGCAGTACGCCTTCACGCGTCCCGTCGCGGACCACATGTTCAAGAACTACGACGGCGTCCTGAAGGTCGACGGCGAGGTCGGCTCGAAGAAGACGTACGACCCCCGGACCTGGGGCAAGGCCGCCGAGGCGGGCATGGCCAAGCGTGTCACCGAGGCGTGCGCGAACCTGCGCTCCACGGGCACGAAGCTGAAGTAGCCACACGGCAGGCACCACCGCGTCCGGATACGGGCCCGGCACCCTTCCCTGGGTGCCGGGCCCGTACGCGTATGGCGCAGACTGGAACCCATGGCCATTCACAAGGATCTGCTCGGGGGACCGCCCCCGACCCACCTGCCCGACGACCCGGAGCCGCGCGAGCTGCTCGCGAACGGCGCGGCGCCCGCCGACGTCGCGGCGAAGTACCCCACCTCCTCGCTCGCCTGGGCGCAGCTCGCCGACGAGGCGTTCGAGCGGGGCAGCGTCGTCGAGTCGTACGCGTACGCCCGTACCGGCTACCACCGCGGCCTCGACTCGCTGCGCCGCAGCGGCTGGAAGGGCCACGGCCCGGTGCCGTGGGAGCACGAGCCGAACCGCGGCTTCCTGCGGGCCCTGCACGGCCTCGCCCGTGCCGCCCAGTCGATCGGTGAGCAGGAGGAGTACGAGCGCTGCGCCGGCTTCCTGCGGGACTCCTCGCAGACCGCGGCGGACACCCTGGGCTGACGCCCGCACCCGCCCCGACCGGCGGAAAAACGTCAAGGACCTGCCCGGCCACCCTGTGTGACCAGGCAGGTCTTGCCGTTTCCCGGGATGTTGCGGAGGATGCCGGTGGGGACCGGGGCCCCCGTGTCGGTAACGGCAGGGGCGGACCGCTACCCGGAGTACGTATCAAGGAGATCGCGATGTCCCAAGAGGCGGACACCCCGAACCTCGACTTCGCAGGAACCACCCCGTACGAGGACTACGTCCAGGCGGACGTCCTCACGCATCTCCAGCACCTGCGCTCGGACGACCCGGGCGAGATGGTCTTCCTGGTCACCACCCAGGTGATGGAGCTGTGGTTCACGGTCATCGTGCACGAGTGGGAGACCGCGTCGCACGCCCTGCGCCGCGACGACATCCCCACCGCCGTGGCCGCACTCAAGCGCAGCCTGCGCGAGCTGGAGGCGCTGAACGCCTCCTGGCGCCCGCTCGCCCAGCTCACCCCCGCGCAGTTCAACTCCTACCGTTCCGCGCTCGGCGAGGGATCCGGATTCCAGTCCGCGATGTACCGCCGCATGGAGTTCCTGCTCGGCGACAAGTCCGCGTCGATGCTGGTGCCCCACCGGGGCGCGCCCCGCGTGCACGCGGAGCTGGAGAAGGCACTCCAGGAGCCGAGCCTGTACGACGAGGTCCTCGCCCTGCTCGCCCGCCGCGGCCACGCCGTCCCGGCCGCCGTGCTGCAGCGCGACCTGACCAAGAAGTACGAGCCGTCGCCCGAGGTCGAGAAGGTGTGGACCGACCTCTACGCCGGTGACGAGAGCGATGAACTGGCCCGCCTCGGCGAGACGATGACGGATGTCGCCGAGCTGGTGTGGCGCTGGCGCAACGACCACCTGGTGGCGACCCGGCGCGCGATGGGCTCCAAGACGGGCACCGGCGGCTCCGCCGGTGTGGCGTGGCTGGAGAAGCGCGCGACGAAGAACGTCTTCCCCGAGCTGTGGACTGCGAGGAGCCATGTCTGAGGCCGGCCTCAAGGAGCAGGCGGCGAAGCGCGACACCGACGACGAACTCCGCGCCAAGCGCGGGGAGTTCGTCCTGGACGACACCGTCTATCTGGACGGGAACTCGCTGGGCGCCCTGCCCGCCGTCGTCCAGGAGCGGGTCGCGGACGTCATCTCACGGCAGTGGGGGCAGTTGCGCATCCGCTCCTGGGACGAGAGCGGCTGGTGGACCGCCCCCGAGCGCATCGGCGACCGCATAGCCCCCCTCGTCGGGGCCGCACCCGGCCAGATCGTGGTCGGCGACTCGACGAGCGTGAACGTCTTCAAGGCCCTGGTGGCCGCCGTGCGCATGGTGCGTGACCCGGACGAGGGGCGGGACGAGATCGTCGTTGACGCGACGACGTTCCCCACGGACGGGTACATCGCCGAGTCCGCCGCGCGGATGACGGGATGCCGTCTCGTGCCGGTGGCGCCCGGCGAGGTGCGCGGCGTCCTCGGCCCGCGCACGGCCGTCGTGCTGCTCAACCACGCCGACTACCGCACCGGGCGCCTGCACGATCTGCCCGGCCTGACGGCGGCCGTGCACGACGCGGGCGCGCTCGTGGTCTGGGACCTGTGCCACACCGCCGGTGCGCTGCCCGTCGGGCTCGACGCGCACGGCGTGGACCTCGCGGTCGGGTGCACCTACAAGTACCTGAACGGGGGTCCGGGCGCACCGGCGTACCTCTACGTACGGGCGGATCTGCAGCCCCGCTTCGACTCCCCGCTGCCGGGCTGGAACTCGCACGCCGAGCCCTTCGGGATGCGGCCGGAGTTCGAGGCGGCGGAGGGTGCGCTGCGGGGGCGGGTCGGTACGCCGGACATCCTGTCGATGCTGGCGCTGGACGCGGCGCTCGACGTGTGGGACGGCGTGTCCATCGAGGCCGTACGGGCCAAGTCCCTCGCGCTGACGGACTTCTTCGTCGAGTGCGTGGCGTCCTACGTCCCCGAGGGCAGGGTCGAGGTGCTCACCCCGGCCGCCCACGCGGAGCGCGGCAGCCAGGTCGCGCTGCGGTATGGCGACGCGGGTGACGTGATGCGACGCCTCGTCGAGCGGGGCGTGGTCGGCGACTTCCGCGCGCCGGACGTACTGCGCTTCGGTTTCACGCCGTTGTACGTCGGCTTCGCCGATGTGGAGCGGGCGGCGCGGGTGCTCGCCGAGACGCTGGGCTGACCGCCGGTACCGGGCGGGGGCGGGGTAGGGGAAGATCAAGAGACCAGTACCCCGCCCCTTGCCCCACCCGCAGAGAGGTTGTCGCATGCCGGACGACGCCTACGCCGTGGCCCGCGATGCCGCCGAGGCCGAAGCCGCCTTCTCGCACCCCGCGGTGACGCCCGACGCCACCGCCGCGTACGGCGAGCACCCCGACCAGGTGGTCGACTTCTACGAGCCCCGCACCGCCACGGAGAACCCCGCCCCCTTCGTCGTCGTCCTGCACGGCGGAGCCTGGCGCGCCCCGTACGACCGGCAGCACCTCACGCCCTTCGCGGACTTCCTGGCCAGGCGGGGCTTCGCGGTGGCCAACGTCGAGTACCGCCGCGGCAGTTCGATCCCCGCCCAGGGCGGTGAAGGGCCCGTCGCCGGGCGCTGGCCCGAGACCTTCGACGACATCGCCGCCGCCTTCGACGCGCTGCCCGCGCTCGCGGCCGAACTCCTGCCGACGGCCGATCTGCGCCGCACCGTCGTCACCGGTCACTCGGCCGGCGGCCACCTCGCCCTCTGGGCCGCCGCCCGTCACGTGCTGCCCACCGGCTCCCCGTGGCGCCTGGACCGGCCCGCCCCCTTCCGGGGCGTCGTCGCCCTCGCGCCCATCGCGGACTTCCGCGTCGCCCAGGAGCTGGGTGTCTGCTCGGGCGCCGCCCTGCAACTCCTCGGTGGCGACGCGCACTTCGAGGAGCGGCTCCCGCACGCGGACCCGGCGGCCCTGCTGCCCACCGGCATCGCCACGACCGTCGTCCAGGGACGCACCGACATCGTCGTGCCGCAGGCGGTCGCGGAGGCGTACGCCGACGCGGCGGCCAAGGCGGGCGAGGTCGTCGGCGTGACGCTGCTCGAAGAGGTCGGGCACTTCCCGCTGATCGACCCGGCTGCCGACGCCTGCGCGGTGGTGGCGGAGGAGATCGCGCAACTGGCGTTCTGAGGGTGCGGGCACGGGCCTACACCTGGACCACCAGCTCCCGCAGCCCCCGGATCACGAAGTTCGGCTTGCGCTCCGGCTCGGTGGCGAGTGTCAGGCCGGGCGCCCGGCGGAGCAACGCCCCGAGCGAGGCGGCCAGTTCGATGCGGGCCAGGGGTGCGCCGATGCAGTAGTGGATGCCCGCGCTGAAGGAGATGTGCGGGTTCTCGGCGCGGGCCAGGTCCAGTTCGCCGGGAGCGGTGAACACCGCCGGGTCGTGGTTCGCGGAGCCGAAGAGGAGGGCGACCTCGCTGCCCCGCGGGATCACCGTGCCGTCGACCTCGATGTCGTCGAGGACCCACCGCTCGAAGAGCTGGAGCGGGGTGTCGTACCGCATCAGCTCCTCCACGGCGGTGGGGATCAGCGCCGCCGGGGCCGCGCGCAGGGCGGCCAGCTGTTCAGGGTTGCGGAAGAGGGCGTACCAGCCGTTGACGGTGGCGTTGACCGTCGCCTCGTGCCCCGCGTTGAGCAGCAGCACGCAGGTGGAGATCATCTCCTGTTCGCTGAGTGACTCCCCTTCGTCGTGTGCGGCGATGAGCCCCGAGATCAGGTCGTCGCCCGGCTTCTCGCGGCGCACGGCGATGAGTTCACGAAGATACGCCGAGAATTCGAGCGAGGCCCGGACCGCGCGCCGGGCGGTCTCCTCGGAGGGGCTCAGCTCGTACATCCCGCAGATGTCGGCGGACCAGGGCCGCAGCTGGTCCCGGTCGCTCTCCGGGATGCCCAGCATCTGCGCGATCACCGCCACCGGCAGCGGCTCGGCGACGCGTGCGGCGAGGTCACCGCCGCCGTCGTCCACCAGCTCCCGTACCAGCCGGTCGGCCAACTCCTCTACATATGGGGCGAGTTGCTGGACGGTGCGCGGCGTGAACGCCTTCGAGACCAGGCGCCGGATGCGGGTGTGGGTGGGCGCCTCCAGGTCGAGCATGCCGTTGTCGTTCAGGACGTGGAACGGCTCGTGCTCGGGCGGCGGGGCCTGCCGCCCGAACTCCTCGTGCGTGAAGCGGTGCAGATGGGTCCGCCCGAGCCGCCGGTCCCGCAGCAGCGCGGACACGTCCGCGTGGTGCGGGACGAGCCACTGGTCGGTGGGTTCGAAGTAGTGGACCCGCCCGGCGGCCCGCAGTCGCGCGTAGGCCGGGTAGGGGTCGGCGACGAACTCCGGGGACCAGGGGGCGAAGGGAGCATCCATGGAGGGACGGTAGTCGCAGGTGCGCCCGCCCAGGAAGGGATCAGCCAGGGGTGACCAGCCGTGCCTCGTACGCGAAGACCGCCGCCTGCGTGCGGTCGCGCAGGCCCAGTTTCACCAGGATGCGGCTCACATGGGTCTTGATCGTGGACTCGGCGACGACGAGGCGCGAGGCGATCTCGCCGTTGGACAGGCCCTGGGCGATGAGGACGAGCACCTCCGTCTCGCGCTCGGTGAGCTCGCCGTACTGCTGCGCCTGCACCGTCGCCGAGAGGCGCGGCGTCTCGCCCAGCTTGGAGAACTCCGTGATGAGGCGGCGCGTCACGGAGGGCGCGAGCAGGGCCTCACCGGCGGCCACCACCCGCACCCCGTCGGCGAGTTGGCGCGCGGAGGCGTCCTTCAGGAGGAAGCCCGACGCACCGGCCCGCAGCGCCTGGTAGACGTACTCGTCGAGGTCGAACGTCGTGAGGACGAGGACCTTCGACGTGACGTCCGCCGCGACGATCTCGCGGGTCGCCTCGATGCCGTTCAGCTCGGGCATGCGGATGTCCATCAGGACGACGTCCGGGTTGAGCTCGCGGACGCGGTCGACCGCCTCGCGGCCGTTGACCGCCTCGCCCACGACCTCGAAGTCCGGCATCGCGTTGAGCAGCACGGAGAAGCCTTCGCGGACCATCATCTGGTCGTCGGCGATCAGTACGCGGATCGTCATTCCTGGCCTCCGGTGGGTTCCGACGCGGACGCGACGGGCAGGAACACGGTCACTTCGTAGCCGCCGTCGGCCGTTTCCCCGGTCGTCATCGCGCCGTCCAGCATCGTGACACGCTCCCGCATGCCGGTGAGGCCGTGGCCCGCCCCGGGGGACGGCTTGACCAGGCCGGTCGCGGGTCCGTTGACGATGCGCAGGCCGAGCCCGCCAAGCACGTATCCCACCTCGACGCGGGCCGTGGCGCCGGGCGCGTGGCGCAGGGTGTTGCTCAGCGCCTCCTGGACGATGCGGTACGCGGAGAGCTCGACGCCCTGCGGGAGTTCGCGGACGGCTCCGGTGACGACCTTCTCGACGTCGAGGCCGGTCTCGCGGACGTTCGCGATGAGCCGGTCCAGGTCGGCGAGCGTGGGCTGCGGGGCGTCCGGCGCCTCGTAGTCCTCCGCGCGTACGACACCCAGGACGCGGCGCAGCTCCGTCAGCGCGGCCACGGCGTTCTCGCGGATCGTGACGAACGCCTGCTCCAGCTCCGGCGGCGGGTTCTCGACGCGGTAGGGGGCGGCCTCCGCCTGGATGGCGACCACCGACATGTGGTGGGCGACGACGTCGTGCAGCTCGCGGGCGATCGTCGTCCGCTCCTCCAGGAGCGTGCGCCTGCCGCGCTCCACCTCGGTGACCGTCCGCTGGACGCTGACCTCGCGCTGGGCCTCGCGGCGGATGTGCACGAGGGAGGCCGCGAGGAGGGCGAGCGCGGAGAAGAAGAGCATCTGCGGGGTGTTGGAGCCGTACCCGGGGCTGAAAGCGAGCTCGGCGACGGTGCCGTACAGCGCCGTGCCGACCCACATCCAGGCGGCGGTGCGGGGCCGGGTCCGCAGGGTGATCACCGTCATCACGGTGATGTGCGCGAAGAAGACGCTGGAGGGCCAGGGCTGCTCGCCCCATGGATTGCCGACGGCGCCCGCGAAGGGCGTGACCGCGAGCAGGAGCCACCAGGCGCCGATGGGCCTGATCAGGGTCATGAGGATGGTGGCGGCCGGGACGATTCCGGTGATCACGTAGTCGAGGCCGATGGAGTCGTCCGCGTACCCGAGGAGGACGGTGAAGAAGGCGGCGACCGCGAGGGCCGCGTGCGGTGCCCAGCCCGCGTACGGGCGTATGCGGGCCGGGAGGCGCCGGGTGAGCGCCCCGTCCGTACGCATCGGTTGCAGCGGGCGGTAGGCGAAGGCATCCCGGAAGAGGTCCTGCCTCAGGCCCGCGAGCGCCCCGATGGCCAGGCGGAACTCCGGGCTGCGGTTGCCGCCGGTGTCGGTCTTGGTCGCGTCAGTCACGCTTACGAAGGTACGGGTGCGGACCGAAGGGGTCGTCCCGCCAGGGAGGGGTCCTCCCCTCTCCATCCCAGGTACTACAGCCCCCCTCCGGGGTGCTCCCACCACTTGGACGGCACTCTGCATGGCCCGGTCCCCCGCCTGCCGGGGACCCCGCAGCGGCCCTCGCCCCGAACGAGCCTTTCCCACCCACGCACCCGGCACCCCGGGGTAATCGGGTGGGTGGGTGGGTGGGAAGGGCGTGTTCGGCCACGATGGATGCGGGTGGCTGGGAGAGAAGCCCCGGCCAGGGGGACCACGGGGCACGGCGTCGAGGTCCCTGCGGCGCAGGTTGGCGCGGGGGGCACGCGTCGAGGTCACTGCGGAGCCCGCCGCTTAGGTCGTCAGGTCCCTGCGGTGCAAGCCTGTGAGGCCGGCTGTGGTCAGGGTTGCTGCCGTGGTCAGGAGGGCTGCTACCGGGGCCCAGGTCATCGTGGAGCCCGGGAGCTTCGGGAGGTGGCCGTAAGGGGAGAGGTTCATGGCTGCCTGGGGGAGGTCCAGGGCCGGGCCGATCCAGCCGATGGCCAGACACACCCCCGCCACCCCCCACGCGGCCACCGCGGCCCGGGGGAACGCCCCCACGAGCAGCACAGCGAGCCCGCCCAGCGCCCAGATCGCCGCCACCTGCACCAGGCACGCCCCCAGGATCGGCCCGAGGTCGCTCCCGTACCCGAGGGCGAGACCGAACCCGCCCACCAGCATCAGCAGCACCGCACCGCCGAAGGCGATCACCAGGTGGCCGCCCGCCCACCGCAGCCGCCCCACCGCGCCCGCCAGGACCGGTTCCGCCCGCTGCGAGGTCTCCTCGCCGTGCAGCCGCAGCACCGAAGCGACGACGTACAGGGACGCGACCATGCCGAGCATGCCGACCATCGTGGCGAGGAAGGCGTCCGTCAGGCCCGCCTGGCCGCCCATCCGCTCGATGATGTCCCGGGTGTTCTCGTTGTCGCCGACGATGTCCGCCGCCCCCTCGGCCATCCCGCCGAAGACGATCCCCGAGGCAAGGAACCCCAGCGTCCAGCCGAGCACGCTGCCCCGCTGCAACCGCCACGCGAGCCCGCCCGCCGAAGCGAGGCGACCGCTCGCGGGCCCCGGCCGGGTCGGCAGGAAACCCATGCCGACGTCACGCCGCCCCGCCAGGCCGTACGCGACCGCGCCCTGCGCCACGACCGCGGCGGCGACCAGGAGCAGCACCCACCACCGCTCCCCGGCGTAGGCACGCAGGTTCTCCGTCCAGCCGAGCGGCGAGACCCAGGTCAGGGCCGATGAGCCGCCCTCGCTCCCCGCGTCACCGGCGGCCTTGAGGACGTACGCGGCCCCCAGCACCCCGGACGTCAGCCCCTTCGCCAGCCGCGCGCTCTCCGTCAGCTGGGCGACGATCGCCGCCATGGTGGCGAAGAGCATCCCGGTGCCCGCGACGCCGAGCGCCAGCGCGAGCGCACCGGCCGAGCCCTGCCCGGCCATCCCCCCGGCGATGAGCAGCCCCACGGCGGCGTTCGCCACGAACGCGGCGAGCAGCGCGGCGGTCAGCGGCGCACGCCGCCCCACCATCGCGGCGGAGAGCATCTCCTGGCGGCCGGTCTCCTCCTCCTCGCGCGTGTGCCGTACGACGATGATCAGGCTCATCACGGCGGCGAGGACCGCTGCGTAGACGCCGATGCGCCACGCGGTGAGCGCCCCGAGCGAGTCCCCGAACACCGGTGAATACAGCGCCCGCATCGAGGAGTTGGCGTTCATCGACCGCATGGCATCGGCCCGCTCGGCAGCCGTTCCGTACGTCTGCTCCAGCGCGCCCGGCATCGAGAGCACCAGGCCGCCGACGACGAGGACCCAGACGGGCATCATGACGCGGTCACGCCGCAACGCGAGCCTCAACAGGGCCCCCGTACCGGCGAGTTGACGGGAGCCGCCAGTGCGGGAGGCGAACCCCGATGCTTCGGCGAGGGCGGTCATCGCGCGCCCGCCTTCTCCGCGGCACCGCTCACCCGTACGTCCTCCTGGTAGTGCCGCAGGAAGAGCTCCTCCAGCGTCGGCGGCGTGGAGAGGAGCGAGCGGACCCCGGTCTCGGTGAGCGACCGCAGCACGGCGTCCAGCTTGTCGGTGTCGACCTGGAGCTTGACGCGATGCCCGGACACGTCGACGTCGTGCACGCCCGGCAGCCGGGAGAGGCCGTTGGGCGGCCCCGCCAGCTCGGCGGTGACGCTGGTCCGCGTCAGATGCCGCAGCTCGGCCAGCGATCCGGTCTCGACGGTCTGCCCCTTGCGGATGATGCTGACCCGGTCGCAGAGCGTCTCCACCTCGCTGAGGATGTGCGAGGAGAGCAGGATCGTCCGCCCCCGCTCGCGTTCCTCCTCGACGCAGCTCTGGAAGACCTCCTCCATGAGCGGGTCGAGCCCTGAGGTGGGTTCGTCGAGGATCAGCACGTCGACGTCGGAGGCGAAGGCGGCGACGAGGGCGACCTTCTGCCGGTTGCCCTTGGAGTACGTACGGCCCTTCTTGGTGGGGTCGAGTTCGTACCGCTCGACGAGATCGGCCCGCCGGCCCCGGTCGAGGCCGCCGCGCAGCTTCCCGTACAGATCGATGACCTCGCCGCCGGAGAGGTTGCGCCACAGGGTGACGTCGCCCGGCACGTACGCCACGCGCCGGTGCAGTTCCACGGCGTCGCTCCACGGGTCCTTGCCGAGGAGTTGTGCGGCGCCGGAGTCGGCGCGGAGCAGGCCGAGGAGGACCCGGATGGTCGTGGACTTCCCGGCGCCGTTCGGGCCGAGGAAACCATGCACCTCACCGGTCTCGACGTCGAGGTCGAGACCGTCCAGCGCGTGCGTCCTTCCGAACGACTTGTGCAGTCCGGAGACGCTGATTGCCTTCGTCATGTTTCGGAACGTACGCTACTTTCACAAATTTGTGAAGTTAAGGAAGCGTATAAACTCGACCACGAACGGAACACGCTCGACGAAGCACAGGGGAGATGATCGACAGATGCCCAAGGGGTCCGACGGGTCCGCGGAGGGCACGCGACGTGACGACGAGGTCGTCTCCCGGTTCGTGGAGCAGTTCGCCGCGCAACTGGTCGAGGCGGGGATGGCGAGGATGCCCGCGAGGATCTTCGCGGCGCTCCTGGCCTCGGACTCCGGCGCGCTGACCTCGGCGGAGCTCGGAAAGCAGCTCCAGGTGAGCCCGGCGGCGGTGTCGGGCGCGGTCCGCTACCTCACGCAGCAGCACATGGTGGCCCGGGAGCGCGAGCCCGGCTCCCGGCGCGACCTCTTCCGGGTGCACAGCAACCAGTGGTACGAGGCGCTGGCCAACCGTGACGGGGTCCTCAAGCGCTGGGAGTCCGCCCTGCGCGACGGTGTCAGCAGCCTGGGCGCCGACACCCCGGCGGGCCGCCGCATGGCCGAGACGCTCGCCTTCTTCGAGTTCGTCGAGCACGAGCTCGTGGCCATGCTGGACCGCTGGCGGGTGCACCGGGAGACCCTGTTCGGCAAGTGAGCCACCGGGGCACGCGCGGGCAGACGGTCACCCGGACGGGCACGCGGGCAGCCGGTCACCGAGGCAGCATCAAGCCCCAGGCACTGGCCCGCACCGACCACGTCCGCGTCCGCACAGGCCCCCCGACCACCGCGTCCGCCCGGTAGCGGAAGTCCGCCCCGGACACCGTGACCGTCCGGGCCCGCGCCCGCAGGGCCTCCGCCGCCGCGCCCACCGAGGACGGCCGCACCTCGACCTCCGCGAGACCGTCGGCCCCCGGACGCACCGAGACGCCCTCCACCGGCTGGTCCAGGTCCACCACGAGCACCCCGTCCGCCTCCACCCGCAGCCGCGCGGGACCGGGTCCCGGCGCCGACGCCACCCGCGAGGGACGTGCCAGCGTGCGGACGAAGGACTGGCACGTGCGCAGCCAGGGGTGGTGCCCGTCCACCGCCGTGCCGCCGGGGGCCGCCGCGGCGACGGGCGGGATCCGCAGCGTCCCGAGGACCACCCCGTCGCTGTCGTCCACCAGCAGATCGAGCCGCCGCTCGGCCCCTTCGAGCACCGCGCGGGCCGCGGCGACGGCCCCGGGCGGCACTCCGAGGGACCGGGCAAGCACCTGGGAAGCCCCCACCGGAACGACCGAAATCGCACACGAACCGAGCTCCCGCTCGCGGTACAGGACCGCCACGGCACGCAGCAGCGCCCGGTCGTCCCCGATCACCACGGGACGCCGCGCACCCCTTCTGGCCAGGGCTTTCGCGAAATCCTCCGGCCCTTCCGGCAGGCAGATCCGGACGGCCGCGCCCGCGCCGAGCACATCCTTCGCGATCCGTACCGACTCACCGTCCGTGCGCCGGGCGACCGGGTCGATGACGACTAGCAGCTGGTCGCGAGCCGACAACGTGCGCCCCTTTTCAGAGTCCTCGGGTAGCATCTTTGTGCAAGAGCCCCTTGCGCTATTGCGCCAGGGGCTTCGTCTATTCCGGGGCAGCATCCAAGGCACACCCATATGGCGGCTACGGCCCCTGACCTTGGACATGCCCCGCCCGGAAGGGGTGTACGCCTGTGCCCGCACTTGTGCTGCTCGGTGCTCAGTGGGGTGACGAAGGCAAGGGAAAGGCCACTGACCTGCTCGGTGGCTCCGTGGACTATGTAGTGCGATACCAGGGCGGCAACAATGCCGGCCACACGGTCGTCGTAGGCGACCAGAAGTACGCGCTGCATCTCCTCCCTTCCGGGATTCTCTCCCCGGACTGCGTGCCTGTCATCGGCAACGGAGTCGTCGTCGACCCGTCGGTCCTGCTCTCCGAGCTGAGCGGTCTGAACGAGCGCGGCGTCGACACGTCGAAGCTTCTGATCAGCGGTAACGCGCACATCATCACGCCGTACAACGTGACCGTCGACAAGGTGACGGAACGCTTCCTCGGCAAGCGCAAGATCGGTACGACCGGCCGCGGCATCGGCCCGACGTACGCCGACAAGATCAACCGCACCGGCATCCGCGTCCAGGACCTCTACGACCAGTCGATCCTGGAGCAGAAGGTCGAGGCGGCTCTTGAGGTCAAGAACCAGCTCCTCACCAAGCTCTACAACCGCCGCGCCATCGAGGTCGGCCAGATCGTCGAGCAGCTCCTGGAGCACGGCGAGAACATCAAGCAGTACGTCGCCGACACCACCCTGATCCTCAACAACGCGCTCGACGAGGACAAGGTGGTCCTCTTCGAGGGCGGCCAGGGCACCCTCCTGGACGTGGACCACGGCACGTACCCCTTCGTCACCTCCTCGAACCCGACCGCGGGCGGCGCCTGCACGGGTACGGGCGTCGGCCCGACGAAGATCAGCCGCGTCATCGGCATCCTGAAGGCCTACACCACGCGTGTCGGCGCGGGCCCGTTCCCGACGGAGCTCTTCGACCAGGACGGCGAGGACCTGCGCCGCATCGGTGGCGAGCGCGGTGTCACCACCGGCCGTGACCGCCGCTGCGGCTGGTTCGACGCGCCGATCGCGCGCTACGCGACCCGCGTGAACGGCCTGACGGACTTCTTCCTCACGAAGCTGGACGTCCTGACGGGCTGGGAGCAGATCCCGGTCTGCGTGGCGTACGAGATCGACGGCAAGCGCGTCGAGGAACTCCCGTACAACCAGACCGACTTCCACCACGCGAAGCCCGTCTACGAGATGCTCCCCGGCTGGTCCGAGGACATCACCAAGGCGCAGACCTTCTCCGACCTGCCGAAGAACGCGCAGGGTTACGTGAAGGCGCTCGAGGAGATGTCGGGCGCGCCGATCTCCGCGATCGGCGTGGGCCCGGGCCGCACGGAGACGATCGAGATCAACTCGTTCGTCTAGGCGTCACCAGTACGGCGAAGGGGCTCCCCGGTCTGTCCGGGGAGCCCCTTCGCCGTACCCCCGTCCGGTCCGCCCCGCTCAGCCCGCCCCGCACATCCGCAGCCCCACCGGCGTCTGGCACGGCAGGTGTCCGTGCGTGCGGACCACGTCCTGGCCGTTCCCGCGGATCGCGTACGCGAGGAAGCTCGACGCCAGGGAGTCGGCGGGCGGACTGCCGTAGGTGTAGGCGTACTCGATCTCGCGGTACGGATAGCCGCTCGACTGGATGTGGTCGACGGACGGGGCGTGGCCGTCCAGGGTCAGGCGGTGCATGCCCTTGAGGGTGGTCGTGTTGCGCAGCTCGCTGTAGCCGATCGCGCCGGGGGTGGTCGCGACCGTGTCCAGGACCTGTTCCGTGGAGTCGAGTTCGCAGCGGATCACCGGCGCCCTGGGGCCGATGTCCTTCGTCAGGCAGTCGCTCGACGACTCCTGGATCTCCGGGGCGCCCTTGAGGACCCGGTGCTGGAGGGTGACCCGCGTGCCGGAGCTGGAGCCCCGGCTCACCAGGACCACCGGCAGGTCGGGGCCTCCCCGCAGCTCCTTCCAGTTGCGGATCTCGCCGGTGAAGAGGCGGCGTACGTCCGTCGTGGAGAGGTTCTTGACCGGGACCTTTTCGTTCAGGACGAGGGCGAACAGGGAGACCGCCACCCGCGTCTCGCTCAGCTGCGAGTAACTGGCGGGGCGCGGCCCGTCGGAGAAGGCGATCACCGGCGGTGAGCCCTTGCCCGGCCCGGTGTCCGACGCCGCAAGCTCCCGCACACCGCCCCGGCTGCCGTGCGCGCTCACCGCGATGTCCGAGCCCTCGCAGTCCTTCATGTACTTGTCCGCGAGCTCGGTGGCGACCGGCTCGAACGCGGTCGACCCGGTCAGGGTGAGACTGCCCTTCTCGCAGTACGAGGGCGGCGGCGGGGTGTCGGGGCGCAGGATGAGCCCCGCGAGGCCGAGGATCACCAGGCTCAGCGCGATGGCCACCCGCTGCGAGAGCCTGCTGAACACCGGCGGCTTCTCGTCGGGTGCCGCGCTGTGGTTCTCGTGCGTCTCGCCGCCCTGGATGCCGCCGACGACCGTGTAGTCGCTGTCGACGGGGCCGCCGGTCAGCAGGACCAGGAGCTTGTAGTACTCGCCCCGGTTGAGCGGCACGCGCGGGATGTGCAGCCTGCCGGATTCGTAGCCGAGGCCCGTGCCGGGCGCGAAGTGCTCCATCAGATGGTCGGCCTCGGGCGGCAGCGTCACCGCCACCGCGCGGATCGTGCGGTGCTCGAAGACCGCGGTCAGGCCGTGCGGCGAGCGGCCCGTGTAGTCGGCGACGTCGATCGGCAGCGAGCCGTCGTTCTCGACACGCAGCAGCACCAGCGTCGCGTCCGACATCTCGGGGGCCTCGTCGAAGAGACCGAGGCGCGCGTTCGCGTCGCCCGTACGGACGTTGTCGCCTATCGCCGTGTCCATCTGCTTGCGGTAGCCGATGCGCTTGCGGCGCGGTACGCGGCGTTCCAGCAGGACGGGGACGAACGCGCCGGCGATGCCGACCAGGATGGCGAGCACGGCGATGATGTTTTCGGTGCTCAACCAGTTCATGGGCGGCACGGTAGGGGGCGGCCATGACCGCCGGGCGGCGCTTGTCCGTCCGGACGGCAGCTGTTCGCCGGGGGTTCAACTACCGGCGCCGTACGCCCAGTTCAGTGTCGCCGTTGTCCTGACTCCCGGACCTGGTCCTGGTCCTAGCCCTCCTTGTCGTACGTCAGCCCCTTGTCCGTGCCCGCGCTCTCGCGGTGCAGCCTGCCGCCGGAGAGCAGCGTCACCGTGCTCGCCTCGCCCGCCTTGCAGGAGCTCGCGGGCTGTCCGACGATCACGTCCGTCGGGCCGATGCTCAGGGTGTTGCCGCTCGCCGACTCCAACTTGCCCTGGAACACGCAGTGGTACGTGCCGCCCGTGTCGGTCGGGCCGTCCGCGGTGATCGAGACGACGGTGTCGCCGACGTCGCCCTGCTGGAGGACCAGGCGCCGGGAGTTGCTGCCCAGGTTGTTCTGGATGGAGCCGTTCCAGGTGCCGAGGAACTTCTCCGGGATCGTGCCGTCCGCGGTCTCCTCCTCGGAGGCGGCGGACGTGGGCGGGGTCTCTGGATCCGACGACCCGTCCTCGGACGGCGTGCCCGGCGTCGAGGGCGCGCTGTTGGACGGCGAGTCGGAGTTCGTGCCGCCCGCCTTGGTGGTGCCGTCGCCCTTCATCACCGCGTACACCGTGCCGCCCGCCCCTATGGCCACTATGACGGCGACCGCGATGAGCGCGGCGGTGGACCGCCCGCTGCGGCGCGGGGGCTCGCCCTGCGGGTGGACTGGGGGGCCGTAGGGCGGTGTGGGGCCGTAGGGCGGCGTCGGGCCGTACGGACCCTGCTGCTGCGGGTAGCCGTATCCGGGCGGCGGTTGCTGGGGGTGCTGCTGGGGTTGCGGGTGCTGCGGGTGCTGCTGGGGGTAGCCGTACGCCGCCTGGCCCGGCGGGGGAGTGGGCGGTGGTGCCTGCCCGGTGATCATCGTCGGGAGGTGGTTCACGGGCGTCGCGTCGCCGGGTCTGCCGGGCGGCGGCGGGGTGTCACCGTCCACGGGGCCCGGCCTGGCGCCGTTCCCCGCGGCGGCCGCGGCCGCCGCGGCTGCTCCGGCGACGGCGGCGGCACCGGCAGCGGCTTCCGCGGCTGCCCCGGCTTCCGCGGCGGACTTGGCCGCGCCGTCCCCGCTCCCCGCGGCCAGCTCCTTCGGCGGTGCGAGCGACACCGGCGGAACCGCCCCCTTCGCGGGCGTCCCCTTTGCGGACGACGCCTCCGAGCCGTCCTCGTCCGGATCTTCCGTGTCCAGCAACTGCACGGCATGACGGCCCAGTTGGGCCACCAAGGCGCCGGGAAGCCAGGGATCCCGCGTCCGGCCGCCGTCGCCGAGGGTGTCCTCCGCCCCCGTCCGCTCAAGGACCTGCTCCAGCGTCGGCCGGTCGGCGGGGTTCTTGCGCAGGCAGTCGCCGACCAGCTCGGCCAGCTCCTCCGGCAGCCCCTCCAGGTCCGGCTCCTCCTGCGCGATGCGGAACATCAGCGCGTGCACGCCACTGTTGGCCGTGCCGAACGGCAGCGCGCCCGAAGCCGCGTACGCGAGGACCGAACCCAGGCAGAACACGTCGCAGGCCGGGGTGATCCGGTCGCCGCGCACCTGCTCGGGCGCCATGAAGCCGGGCGAGCCGACGAGCGCGCCGGTACGGGTCAGGCCGCCGTCGGTCACCGTCTCCAGGGCGCGGGCGATGCCGAAGTCGATGACGCGGGGTCCGTCGATCGTGACGAGCACGTTCGACGGCTTGAGGTCGCGGTGGATGAGGCCCGCCGCGTGAATGTCCTTGAGGGCGTTGGCGAGCCCGGCCGCCAGGATCTTCACGGACCGCTCGGGCAGCGGCCCGTGGTCGTGCGAGATGACGCTCTGGAGCGAGGGACCCGCGACATACCCCGTGGCCAGCCAGGGGATCGTCGCTTCGGTGTCCGCGTCGAGCACCGGCGCCGTCCACGCGCCGCCGACCCGCCGCGCCGCCTTCACTTCCTGCCGGAAGCGGTTCCTGAACTCCTCCTGCTCGGCGAGCTCTTCACGCACCAGCTTGACCGCGACCGTACGTCCCCGGTCGGATCGTGCGAGATAGACGTGCCCCATGCCGCCCGCGCCGAGTCGCGCGAGCAGCCGATAGGCGCCTATTCGCTGTGGATCCCCAGGTCCCAGTTTCTCCATCGCCGCGCCGACCTCCCCCGTTGGTGTGCAACAGATCGAGGATAGTGGGGCGGTAGGACATCGGGGCACGGACTGCCTGCTACGGCTCCGTAACGGGTTGTTCCATATCCGTGGCCGAATTCCCCGCGATAGCCGGATTCCCCTCCAAAAGGGGGAGGACCGCCTCGCCCAGGACCCCGGAAAGCCGCTCCAACACCCGTACCGTTTCGGCGAATTCCGTCTCGCCGAGGGCTTCCGCGAGCCGGGTGGCCACCTCCGCGTGGCCGGGGCTGATCCGCCGGACGGCGGCCAGTCCCTCGTCCGTGGGGCGCAGCAGCTTGGCGCGGCGGTGGGCCGGGTTCGGCACGTACTCGGCGAGGCCGCGCCGCACGAGCAGATCGGCGATGCGCTGCACGCTCTGCCGGGTGATGCCCATCGCGCGGGCGATCCCGGCGACGGGCAGCGGCTCGCGCAGCACGGCGCCGAGCACCTGCCACCAGGCGGCGGTGAGACCACCGGGTTTGGCCAGTTCGTCGGCCACCGTCAGGAACTGGCCGTTGAGCCGGAAGACGCCGAGGGCGGTGCGGGAGAACAGATCCTGCCGCTCCCGCACCCGGCGGTCGGTGTCGCTGCCCACGAAGTCGTCGTTCGCGCTGTCGTCGCTCACGATTCCAGCACCTCGTAGGCCGACGCGTCCGAGTCGTGGAACAGGCGGTACCAGGCGTCGAGCTTCTCGCCCTCGAAGGCGCCGAGCCGTCCGAGGATCTCGCGGGCGAAGGCCACCGGCTCGGTCGGCCCCGCCGTCGTCAGCCCGCCGTCGGTGACGGCGTCCACGTCGACGTACCGCTCGCCGCCCTTGTAGCCGGTCGCCGCGAGGTAGAACGACACCGCGCTGGTGTGCGCGCGATCGTCGAGCAGCCCCTCTCTGGCGAGCCCCGCGGTGGCCCCGCAGATCGCGGCGACCGGCACGTCCGCGTCGAGGAAGGCGCGGGCCGCGCGGCCGAAGGGGGCGAGGTCGTCGCCCGTGTCCCACAGGTCGGCGCCCGGCAGGATCAGCAGCGCGCTGTCCTCGGGCCGCAGGTCTGCGAGGGTCAGGTCGGGCTGTATGCGCACGCCGGCCACGGTGGTGACGGGGTCGAGCGAGCCGGCGGCGACGGTGCGAATCTCGTACCCGGCGCGGGCGAGGTACGCGGTGGCGTATCCGGGCTCCCAGTCGGCGAGGGTGTCGTAAACGGCGAGGTGCACGGGCTTGCGGGTCATGACTGCCTCCACTGGTCACTGGTCCACGGGGTGGGGTGCCGCTGTGTGCTGTGCTTTCTCCGTCGTGCGTATGTAAGCATGCTGTCAAAGTGGCAGCATGCTGTCAAGAGGGTGCCCATGCCTGTCCCCGGGTTCGTTAACTCCCACCGGGGGCGGCCTTAACCCGCCGGTCCCTAGCGTCCTGGTCATGGACAGCGCAGAGAACCTCGGACAGATGGCGGCCCACCTCGGGCTCGATCTGGTGGCCGTGACCCTCCTGACCTTCGGGGTCTTCTATCCACGGCACCGCAGAAGGGAGTTGGTCCCCGCCTACCTCGCCCTGAACGTCGCGCTCTTCGCGGTGGTCTCCGCCCTCGCGAGCGCCGGCGGCAATGGCGGGCTCGCGCTCGGCTTCGGGCTCTTCGGGGTGCTGTCCATCGTGCGGCTCCGCTCGGACGCACTGCAGCACCAGGAAGTGGCGTACTACTTCATCACCCTCGTCCTGGGCCTCCTCTGCGGGCTCCCGGGCCTCGATCTGCCGGTCGCCGCCGGGCTCGCGGCCGTACTGCTCCTGGTGATGTACGGCGCCGACCACCCCCGCCTCTTCGCCGCCGACCGGCGCGCGGTCATCACCCTGGACGCCGTGTACCGCGAGGAGAGCGCGCTGCGCGACGAGTTGGCGCGGCGCCTCGGGGAGCCGCTCGGCTGGACCGTCCAAGAGGTCGACTACGTACGCGACCTGATGGTTTTGGAAGTCCGATTCCGGCCACCGGAACCTTCCGGGGGGCGCGGGGAGTTCGTACCCACAGAACCACGACGCCGCACGACCCGGTCCCGCACGCCTGCCGTCCCCCATCCGAAGGAGACCGTGTGAACCCCGCCGTACGCGCCATCGGCCGAGCCGCGCTCGCCGCGCACCCCATCTCGCTCGACGAGGTCAACGCCCGCGCGGAGTTGCTCGCCCGCTACGACAACAGCTATCTCGTGCCGGTCGAGATCTTCGACGACCTGGCCGCGCTGCTCACGGACCCGCGCCGCCCCTCGGGCCCCTTCCGGGCCCTGAGCATCGGCGGAAAGCGCTGGTTCAGCTATCACTCGACGTACTACGACACCCCTGAGCTGCTGACCTACCACCACCACCGGCAGGGCAGGCGGCTGCGCTACCGCATCCGCGAGCGGGTCTACCAGGACAGCGGTGAGCGGCAGTTCGAGATCAAGCTGAAGAGCGGGCGCGGCGAGACGGTCAAGCACCGCCAGCGCCTGGAGGGCGACGACCGCGTGCTCGACGCCGAGCGGCAGGGGTTCCTCGCGGGCGTCCTGAGCGGGTCGTACGGCATCGAGGCGCCGGGCGGGCTCACCACGGCGCTGGTCACTGAGTACCAGCGGGCGACGTTCGTGGCCGACGGCCAGCGCATCACGTGCGACGCGGGGCTCGTCGTGCGGGACCTGGCCACGGGCCGGTCGGTGGCGGCGGACTCCGGGCTCGTCCTGGTGGAGACCAAGACGCAGGGGCATCTGACGGAGGCGGACCGGGTCCTTCACCGGTACGGCGTGCGGGCCGCGGACTTCACGAAGTACTGCGGTGGGTTCGCCGCCCTGCGGCCCGAGTTGGGGGTCAATCGGTGGGCCCGGGCCGTCCGGGTCGCGTTTCCGCGGGCCGCTGCGGTGCCTGGGGGAAGGTGAGGGTCACCCGGGTGCCGCTGGCGGCGTCCGACGCCATGTCGAAGGTGCCGCCCGCGTCCTGTGCCGTCCGCCGGGCGATGTCGAGACCCAGGCCGGTGGAGCCGCCGCCGCTGGTGCCGCGTTCCGCCGCGTAGGTGGGCGGGAGGCCGGGGCCCTCGTCGGTGACGCTGAGCTCGGCCTCGCCCGCCGGGGTGGTGCGGACGGTGACACGGAACGGGGTGCCCTGAGGGGTGTGGTCCAGGACGTTGCCGATGAGGGCGTCGATGGCGGCGGTCAGATCGTCCTCGGGGACGGGCACGGGGTGCGTGCCGGTGATGGCCGCGATCTCCGTCGTGCGCCCCTGGTCCTCCGCCAACGGCAGCCAGAACGCCGCGCGTTCGCGTGCCACGGCGGCCAGGTCCGCGTAGGGGGCGTCCCGGAAGGGGCGGCGCGCCTTGCGGATCACGTCGTCGACGCTGCGTTCCAGGGCGGCGACATCCGCGGCGATGCGGTGCGCCTCCTCCGAGTCACGCAGGGTCTCGGCATCCAGACGGAGGGCGGCCACGGGGGTACGGAGGCGGTGGGCGAGGTCGGCGGCGTTCTCGCGCTCGGCGGTGAGGAGCTCGTCGATGCGGGTGGCGAGGTGGTTCAGCTCGCCCGCGACCAGGCGGAGCTCCGGCGGGCCCTCGGGAGTGGCGCGCGCGGTGAGGTCGCCCGCGGCGAGGCGGTCCGCGGTGCGGGCCAGGCGGCGGGCCGCGCCGACCAGACGGGAGCCGAGCCGGTCGGCGAGGAGCAGCCCGACGAGGACGAGGCCGACCCCGATCCCGGCGAGCACGAGCCAGGAGGTCATGGTGCCCGCGTACAACTGCCGCTCGGTGAGCGTGACCTGGACGACCGCGGTGCCATCGGCCGCGCCCTGGACGGGGACGAGGACCTGGCGTCCGCCGGTGGACGGCTCGTAGGTGAAGGCGCGGCCGGTGCGGGCCAGGCGGATGGCGTCCGTGACGTGCGCCCGGGACCGGTGATGCGGGCCGGCCCCGATGACGGTGCCGTCGGCCAGGACGAGCGAAGTGGTCGGCAGATCCTGGGTGTTGACGCTCTCCACGGTCTGCTCGGCGGTCTCGCGCTCGTCCCGGGTGGCGAGGGCGGGACCGAGGGCGTGGGCCACCCACTGGGCACGGGCGGTGGCCTCGGCGGTGGTGCGGTCGGCGGCGTGGGTGCGGGTGAGGAGGGTGAGGGGGACGAGCAGGGCGGTCAGGACGAGGGCGGTGGTGGCGGCGGTGAGGAGGAGGAGACTGCGGCGCATCAGCGGGCCCGTTCCGGTCCGGCGGCGGACTCCGTGGGGGCTTCGGGGTCTTCTGGGCCTTCTGGGCCTTCTGGGCCTTCGGGGCCTTCGGGGCCTTCGGGTCCCTCGGGGTTCTGGGGGTCCTGGAGGTCTTCGGGGGGCGTCAGCTTCACGCCCACCGTGCGGACCGTGTGGAGGTAGCGGGGTGCCTGGGCCGTCTCGCCGAGCTTCCTGCGGAGCCAGGAGAGATGCACGTCGACCGTCTTGTCGGCGCCGCCCAGGGGCTGTTGCCACACCTCGGCGAGGAGTTCGCGGCGGGAGACGACCTGGCCGGGGCGGTGGGCGAGGTAGACGAGCAGGTCGAACTCGCGCGGGGTGAGGTCCAGGGGGCTTTCGTCCAGGGTGACTTCACGGGAGGCCGGGGCGATGGCGAGGCCTCCGACGCGCAGGGGCTCCTCCGGCGCGTCGGCCGCGCCGAGCCTGCGCAGGACCGCCTTGATGCGGGCGTCGAGCTGGGCGGCGCCGAACGGCTTGACGATGTAGTCGTCGGCCCCGTCCTCCAGGATCGCCACCATCTCCCGCTCCTCGTCGCGCGCCGTCGCGACGATGACGGGTACGTCGCTCACGGCGCGGAGCATCCGGAGGATCTGGGCGCCGTCCACGTCCGGAAGCCCCAGGTCGAGCACGACGAGGTCGGGGCGGTTGGTGACCGCGGTGTCCAGTCCTGCCATGCCGCTGGGCGCGGTGGCGACGGCGTGCCCTCTGTCGCGCAGGGCCCGCACCAGGGCACCGCGCAGCTGGGGGTCGTCCTCCACGACGAGAAGATGGGCCATACATCCACCGTAGCCACGTGCTTTGGGCAGCCCTTAACCGGGCGTTAGGAAACGGTGCGGCACAGTGGCCGGATGAGGAAGTGGCGGAGCGCGGCGGTGACCGCGGCATGGGTGGCGATGGGAACGGCTGCCGGGGCGCTGGGCGCCTGGCAGTTGGCCACGTCGGACAGCGGGGTCGCGGCGCACAGCCGTCCGCTGGACGAGGGGGCGGTGGAGAGAGCCCTGGCGGCGACGAAGGCGTCCCCGCCGACGCCGGGCCGGCCGTCCGCCTCCACTTCGCCTTCCACCGCGCCCTCCACCTCGCCGTCTCCTTCGAAGAGCGCGCCGCCGAAGAGTGAGCGGTCCACCCTGCGGTTCACGGGCGGGACGGCGACGGTCGAGTGCAGGGCGGACGGGACGGTGTACCTCGTCTCGTGGAGCCCGGCGGACGGGTTCCACATGGACGACGACGTGGCCCGGGGTCCGGGCGCGGTGGCCCGCCTGGAGGCGGAGCCGAGCGACGATGACGACGACGAACGGGACGATCTGCCCTACGAGATCCGGTGCGGGGCGGACGGGGAGCCACGGGCGAAGGTGGTGGCGGACGACTAGGGGCTTCAGAGGGAACTGCCGAGGATCTCCCCGGCGTCGCGACGCCCTGCTGCTTCGGCCTGCTTCGGCCTACTTCGGCAAGGTGAGGATCTCGGCCCCGTCGTCGGTGATGGCGATCGTGTGCTCGCTGTGCGCGGTCCGGCAGCCGGTCGCGCTGCGGAGCGTCCATCCGTCGTCGTCGGTGACGAGCTGGGCGGTGTCCGCCATGATCCACGGCTCCAGCGCGAGCAGCAGTCCGGGGCGCAGCTTGTATCCGCGGCCGGGGCGCCCGGTGTTCGCGACGTGCGGGTCCTGGTGCATCGTCGATCCGATGCCATGGCCCCCGAACTCGGTGTTGACCGAGTACCCCGCATCGCCGAGGACCGTGCCGATGGCGTGCGAGATGTCCCCGATGCGGGCCCCGGGCCCGGCGACCGCGATCCCCGCGGCCAGGGCGCGCTCGGTCGTCTCGATCATCGCGACGCTCTCCTGGGGCCGCGCGGATCCCACGAGGAAACTGATGGCGGCGTCCGCCGCGACTCCGTCCTTGGAGACGGCGAGGTCGAGGGTCAGCAGATCGCCGTCGGCCAGTGCGTAGTCGTGCGGCAGGCCGTGGAGCACGGCGTCGTTGACGGCCGTGCAGATGTAGTGGCCGAACGGGCCGCGCCCGAAGGACGGCGCGTAGTCGACGTAGCAGGACACCGCCCCCGCCTCGTCGATCATGGCCTTGGCCCACCGGTCGATGTCCAGCAGGTTCGTGCCGACCGTGCTGCGGCCCTTCAGGGTGTGCAGGATGTCGGCGACCACGGCGCCGGCGTCCTTCGCTCGGGCCAGCAGGGTGGGGTTCAGGATTTCGATCATGGGGGTGCCCTTCTCATGAAACCAATAACTATACCGGGCTAACTGTACCGGTATGAGAATTGGTTTCCTGTCGTGGTCCGGTTCCGCTACTCACACCCGGGGGCTCCACTCACTCACACCCGGGGGCTCCGGGGACCCCGACACACTGTCCAGTGCCCCTCACCGCCGCGAAACAGACCGCCCATGTCCCGTCCACACCGTGGACATTTACCCTCGCCCACATGACCCCTCAGCCGAATCCCCAGGTCGGCGCCGCCGTCAAGGCCGCGGACCGCGCGCACGTGTTCCACTCCTGGTCCGCACAGGAGCTGATCGACCCCCTCGCCGTGGCAGGCGCGGAGGGCTCGTACTTCTGGGACTACGACGGAAACCGCTACCTCGACTTCACCAGCGGCCTCGTCTTCACCAACATCGGATACCAGCACCCGAAGGTCGTCGCCGCGATCCAGCAGCAGGCGGCGGAGATGACGACCTTCGCGCCCGCCTTCGCCGTGGAAGCCCGCTCCGAGGCCGCACGCCTCATCGCCGAGCGGACCCCCGGCGACCTGGACAAGATCTTCTTCACCAACGGCGGCGCGGAGGCCGTGGAGAACGCGACCCGCATGGCGCGCCTCCACACCGGCCGCCCCAAGGTCCTCTCCGCCTACCGCTCGTACCACGGCGCCACCTCCGCGGCGATCAACCTCACCGGCGACCCCCGCCGCTGGCCCTCCGACAACGGCACGGCGGGCGTCGTCCACTTCTGGGCGCCGTTCCTCTACCGCAGCGCCTTCTACGCCGAGAACGAGCAGCAGGAGTGCGAGCGCGCCCTCCAGCACCTGGAGGACACCATCGCCTTCGAGGGCCCGCGGACGATCGCGGCGATCATCCTCGAATCCGTCCCGGGCACGGCCGGCATCATGATCCCGCCGCCGGGCTACCTCGCCGGCGTACGCGAGATCTGCGACCGGCACGGCATCGTCTTCATCCTCGACGAGGTCATGGCGGGCTTCGGCCGTACGGGCAAGTGGTTCGCCGCCGATCACTTCGACGGCGGCATCGTGCCCGACCTCCTCACCTTCGCCAAGGGCGTGAACTCGGGATACGTCCCGCTCGGCGGGGTCGCGATCTCCTCCGCCATCGCGGAGACGTTCGCCCGCAGGCCCTACCCGGGCGGCCTCACGTACTCCGGACACCCGCTGGCCTGCGCCGCCGCCGTGGCGACGATCAACGTCATGGAGGACGAGGGAGTCGTCGAGAACGCGGCCCGCGTCGGCTCGGAGATCATCGCCCCCGCCCTCGCGGACCTCGCAGAGCGGCACCCGAGCGTCGGGGAGGTCCGTGGCCTCGGGATGTTCTGGGCCCTGGAACTGGTCAAGGACAGGGAGACCCGCGAGCCCCTCGTCCCGTACAACGCCACGGGCGAGGCGAACGCCCCGATGGCCGCCTTCGGCGCCGCCGCGAAGAAGAAGGGCCTGTGGCCCTTCATCAACATGAACCGCACGCACGTGGTCCCCCCGTGCAACATCACGGACACGGAGGCGAAGGAGGGCCTCGCGGCGCTGGACGCGGCGCTGACGGAGGCGGACAAGCACACGGCGTGACCGCCCCCGGTGGGCACCCCCGCCGCCGGGCGCCGGGAAACCGGTCGCCCGGGGCCGGGAACCCCGACCGCGTAGTCTGACGTGCTCGTAAGCAGACGACGACCACCAAGACGACTCCGCGAGGGAACCCAGATGCCCGGCACCGACGGCCCCGCCGTCATCCGCAGCACTCTGCGCCAGCAGATCGCCGACGCGCTGCGCGACGAGATCCTCGGCGGCCGTCTGGAGCCGGGCCAGGAGTTCACGGTCAAGGAGATCGCCGATCAGTACGGCGTCTCCGCGACCCCGGTCCGCGAGGCCCTGGTGAACCTCGCCGCGCAGGGCCTGCTCGACGCCGACCAGCACCGCGGCTACCGCGTCCACGAGCACACCCTCGCCGACTACCGGGGCATGCTGGAGGCCCGCGGCCTCGTCGCCGACGGAATCTTCCGCGACCTCGTGAAGAAGGGCACCCCCCTGGGGCCCAGGGGCCAGCAGGAAACCACCGCCGCCCTGATCTCCGTACGCCGCCGCGGCGAGGAAGCCGCACGCGCCGCCTGCGCGGGCGACCTGAACGTCCTCATCGGCTACGACCTCCGCTTCTGGCGCGAGCTCAGCGCCCTCTTCGGCAACCCCTACCTCTCGGACTTCCTGCACCGCCTCCGCCTGCAGTCCTGGGTCTGCGCCGTCACCTACCTCCGCCGCGCCGTCGAACGCGGCGACGGCGACCTGCGCGGCACCCTCTGGGCCCGGCACACCGAGCTCGTCGACGCCCTCGCGCACCGCGACCCCAAGACCGCGCACGCGATCGTCGACGAGTACAACGCCCACTCCCTCGCCCTCATCGAGCGGCTGGCCGCTGCATGAGCGTGGATCTGTCCGTCGTCGTCCCCGCCTACAACGAGGAGCGGCGCCTGGCCCCCACCCTCGCCGCGATCCGGGCCTACCTGGAGGACGGGGCCGAGGGCGGGCCAGGGGGCAGCGGCGACCGCACCCGGTGGGAGCTGATCGTCGTGGACGACGGCTCCACCGACGGCACCCTCGACATCGCGGCCGACGCCGAGGCCGCCGACCCCCGCGTCCGCCTCGTCCACTCCCCCCGCAACCGCGGCAAGGGACACGCCCTGCGCCTGGGCGTCCTCGCCTCGCGCGGCGACCGCGTCCTGATCACCGACGCCGATCTGGCCACGCCCATCGAGGAGCTGGAGTGCCTCGACAAGGCGCTCGCCGACGGCCACGCGGCGGCGATAGGGTCCCGGGCCCGCCCCGGCGCCACGATCGAGAGCCACCAGCACCGCCTGCGTGAACTCCTCGGCCGTACCGGCAATTTCCTGATACGAACGGTCGCCGTCCCCGGAGTCCGCGACACCCAGTGCGGCTTCAAGCTCTTCGACGGCGACCGTGCCCGTGAAGCCTTCGCCGCGTCGCGCCTGCGCGGCTGGGGCATAGACGTCGAGATACTGCAGTACTTCCGCCGCTCCGGCTGGCCGGTCGCCGAGGTGCCGGTGCGCTGGGCGCACCAGGAGGGCTCGAAGGTCCGCCCGGTCGACTACGCGAAGGTCCTCGCCGAACTGACCTCGCTCAAGGCCCGCACCCTGCGCCCGAGGGACCTGCTCGTCGCGGCGCTCTTCCTGGCCATGGCCGTCACCCTCTACTCGGGCCGCTGGGCGGCACCGGGCGCGCGCTACCTCCCGGACTCCCTCCAGGACCAGAACCAGTGGGAGTGGTTCTTCGCGGTGACGGCGGACAACGTCCGCCACCTCCACAACCCCCTCTTCACGGACCTCCAGAACTTCCCCGACGGCGTGAACCTCATGGCCAACACGGTCATGCTCGGCCTCTCCGTCCCCTTCGCCCCGGTGACCTGGCTCTTCGGCCCGGCTGCCGCCCTCAACGCGGCGATGACGCTGGGCCTGGCCGCGACCGCCCTCGCCTGGTACTGGCTGATCCGCAGACGTCTCGTACGGCACCGGGGCGCGGCAGCCGTCGGCGCGGCACTGGCCGCCTTCGCGCCACCGATGGTCAGCCACGCCCACGCGCACCCGAACTTCATGGTCCTGTTCATGATCCCGCTGATCATCGACAGGGCGCTGCGGCTCTGCGAGGGCACCCGGGTCGTACGCGACGGAGTGGTCCTCGGGCTCTTCACGACGTACCAGATCTTCCTCGGCGAGGAGCCGCTGCTGCTCGCCGCGGTGGGCATGCTGCTGTTCGCGGCGGCGTACGGGCTGGCGCACAGGGACATGGCGAGGGCGGCGCTGCGCCCCCTCGCGCGCGGCCTCGGCGTGGCCGTGGCGGTCACGGTCCCGCTGGTCGCCTTCCCGCTCCACTGGCAGTTCTTCGGCCCGCAGAGCTACACGAGCGTGCTGCACGGCGACAACGCGGGCAACAGCCCCCTGGCGCTCCTCTCCTTCGCGGAACGCTCGCTGGCGGGCAACGAGAAGACGGCCGCGGCCCTCTCCGCCAACCCCACCGAACAGAACGCCTTCTACGGCTGGCCCCTGGCCGCGCTGGCCTTCGCGATCGTCGTACGTCTCTGGGAGTGGACGGTGGTGAAGGCGCTGGCCTGCACGGTCCTCGCGGCGGCTTTCCTCTCCCTGGGTCCGAAGTTCCGCATTCCGCTGACGGACATCGTGCTTCCCGGCCCCTGGGCACCTCTGTCCCACCTCCCCCTCTTCGAGTCGGTCATCGAGTCGCGGGTGGCGATGGTGTGCGCCCCGGCGCTCGGCATGCTGGTGGCACTGGCGCTGGCAGGCCTCTTCGCCGCGCCCCACCGGATGACGGCAGCGCGCTGCGCGGGCGTGGCGGCGGTCGCCCTCGCGCTGCTGCCGATCGTGCCGGCGCCGCTGCGGGCGGTGGAGCGGGCGCAGCCTCCCGGGTTCATCGCCCACGGGACCTGGAAGAAGTACCTGGGCGACGGCGAGACCCTCGTGCCCGTGCCTTTGCCGGACCCGGCAGGGGCGGAGGCGCTGCACTGGCAGACCACCGCCGGCCTGGGCTTCCGCCTGCCCGGCGGCTACTTCAACGGGCCGTGGGGACCGGACCGCGTGGGCATCTACGGCGCGTCGCCCCGCAACACCTCCAACCTCCTGCGGGACGTCCGCGCGGCGGGCCGTGCCCCGCGGATCACGGAGGCGTGGCGCAGGGCCGCGCGCGAGGACCTGGCGTACTGGAAAGCGGGCGTCCTGGTGCTCGCGCCGCAGGAGCACGACGCCGAACTGCGGGTGACGGTGGAGGAACTCCTTGACCGCCCCGGAAAGTGGGTAGACGGGGTGTGGATCTGGGATCTGCACAAGGGGAGCTAGGGGGCGTCCGCCCGGACTACGCTGCCTGCACGCGAGGAACGTCCGACGTCCGATATGCCGTCCGCGTATGACCTGACCTGAGGAGCACCCTTGGCCTGTGATCTGTGGCTGGTCCCGCTCGTCGACGTGCTGTGCCACAGCCCCGACAATCCCTTCGCGGAGGAGATCGCGGCGTACGACAAGGCGCTGCACGAGGCCGGCCTGCCTTCCGTCCCCGTCTTCGCCTATATGCCGGGCCTCTCCGGGGACGTGGCCCCGGTCGCGGGATTCGACTACGACGCGCTGCATTTCCTGCGTCGTGCGTATCTGCTCCAGGTCTGCGGCCTGGAGGTCACGCCGGTGGACGAACTGGGCGGGGACTACGAGCAGTTGCTGGAGATGTTCGACACCACGGCTCAGCAGTCGCACCTGGTCTGGCACTACGACCACGCGGGGGCGTACGTCCCGGTCGACTTCCCCGCGCCCCTCTCGAACGACGAACTCCTCTCCGGGGGCGGCCCGTTGGGCTCGTCCCACGCGCTCCTGCGGGAGCTGGAGTTCGTGGCCCCGTCCATCGGCATCGACGCGACCAACCCTCCTCGCCCGCCGACCCCGCCCGAGGCGCCCACGTCCCTGGAGGAACCGGCGGCCCCGGCTCCACCGGACGACAGCCCCTTCGCGAGGGAGCGCCATGTGTGGCTCGGCCTGCACGCGGCGACCACCCGAAGCCTGGCGCAAGGCTCAATGATCATTTACAGCTGACGGCTCCCGGTCCGTCCGGCGTCCGAGGCACCCACCCGTCCCACGCGCCCCACCCGCCCCACTCGCCCCAGTCACCTCAGCGAGGCTCCGGCGGTCGCTGCCGGGGCATGTTGGGGCGGGCACCGGGCGGCAGGGCGGCCCGGACAGGGGCAGTTCCGGCCTCCCCGCGGGAGGCCGGAACCACGGCCTGCATGGCCAACGGCGCGGGGCCCGACCGGAACTCCACCATCCAGTCCGCGGTCTCGGACCGCACGAGCTCCGTCACGTCCTCCGAGAACCGCCGAAGCACCCCGAGGCACCGCTCGGCGGCCTCACTGGCCGTCCCGTCGGTGGGCCCGAGCACCTCCCGCACACTCTCCGACGCCCAGTCGAACTGCAGCACCTGAAGCCGCCGCTGCACGGCCTGCGCGGTGGCCACGTCCCGCATCCACCCGGACGTCAGGCCGAAGAACCGGTCGCACGCCACACACGCCGCCCCCGCGAGCAGCGAGACGAATCCCCACGTGGCGATACCCCCCACCGCCCCCGCCAGATCGAGCAGTGGAAGCACCCCCGCGCCCACGGCCCCCACCGCCGCCCCCACCCGCGCCAGCCGCGCCCCGCGCCGCTTCCACGCCCGGTCGGACAAGTACCACTCGGCGGTGTTGAGCGCGCCCCGCTCCACCCACCGGTACAACTCGTCGAGCCGTTGCGCCGGATCGCCCCAGTCGCCGAGGGGAAAGGCCCGCCCCGTCAGATCCCCGAGCCGGGAGCGGTCCCCACCGCCGGGGGCGCCACCGGGACCACCACCAGGAACGCCCGGCTGCGCACCCGCCCCGGCACCCTGCCCCTCTGGGGGCACCCCCTCGGGCTGCATCTCCGGCTGGCTCACCCGGCACTCCTACCTCTACGAGATCCCTGACTGTTCCCTGCGGCGGCTCCGTACGGTGCGCGCGCTGTGACAGTCGGTGCTGTTTGGTGCTGATGCGACTGATGTCATCTGCTCATGCGCAGCCCCAGTCCTACCGCCCAATGGGTGGCCATGAGCCCTTTTTCGCGGTATTTCCGCCCGGAAGAGCTGCTTGATCAGGTATAGGAGGACGGCCGATCTCACTCGAAAGAGTGCTGGGGCGAGGGCACCCCCGACCACGTAGGCTCATTCCAGGTGGAGAACCCACCGCAAATACCGTGACGAGACAGGAGCTGATCGTGATCCCCGGTGGTGGCCAGCCCGACATGCAGCAGCTGCTCCAGCAGGCCCAGAAGATGCAGCAGGACCTCGCGACCGCTCAGGACGAGCTCGCGCGCACGGAGGTCGAAGGCCAGGCGGGCGGTGGGCTCGTCAAGGCGACGGTCACCGGCTCCGGCGAGCTGCGCGGCCTCGTGATCGACCCCAAGGCGGTCGACCCGGAAGACACCGAGACCCTCGCGGACCTGGTGGTCGCGGCGGTCCAGGCGGCGAACGAGAACGCGCAGGCGCTCCAGCAGCAGAAGCTGGGCCCGCTCGCGCAGGGGCTGGGCGGCGGAGGCATCCCGGGCCTTCCCTTCTAAGAGGGCCGCAGGCCAACTACCGTACGTACCAAAGTGTGATACTCGGCAAAAGCAGGAAAGGCACCCCGTGTACGAAGGCGTGGTTCAGGACCTCATCGACGAGTTGGGCAGGCTGCCCGGCGTCGGTCCCAAGAGCGCGCAGCGGATCGCCTTCCACATCCTGCAGACCGAGCCGACGGACGTACGCCGCCTCGCCCACGCCCTCCTTGAGGTGAAGGACAAGGTCCGCTTCTGCGCGACCTGTGGCAACGTCGCGCAGGAAGATCTCTGCAACATCTGCCGCGACCCGCGCCGCGACCTCAGCGTCATCTGCGTGGTCGAGGAGCCCAAGGACGTCGTGGCGATCGAGCGTACGCGCGAGTTCCGGGGGAAGTACCACGTCCTGGGCGGAGCGATCAGTCCGATCGAGGGGGTGGGACCGGACGACCTGCGTATACGAGAGCTGCTCGCGCGCCTGGCGGACGGGACGGTCACGGAGCTGATCCTGGCCACGGACCCGAACCTGGAGGGCGAGGCGACGGCGACGTACCTCGCGCGCATGATCAAGCCCATGGGCCTGAAGGTCACCCGCCTGGCCAGCGGGCTCCCTGTCGGGGGAGATCTGGAATACGCGGACGAGGTCACCCTGGGCCGCGCCTTCGAGGGGAGACGACTCCTAGATGTCTAAGAAGCAGCAAGAGAAGTCCACGAATCCGGAAGCGTCGGCCGTCGCGGAGCCGGTCGTCGTCCCCGAGCCGGTGATCGTCCCAGAGACGGTCATCGCCCCGGAGGCGACGGTCCTCCTGCACGCCGCCGCCCAGGACCCCGACTCCTTCGCGGTGCAGATCTCGGACCAGATCGAGAGCTTCATCGTCGCGGTGACGGAGGTCGCCAAGGGCGACGAGCCCGACTCGGCCGTCCCCTTCCTCCTGCTTGAGGTCTCCCAACTCCTGCTGGCCGGCGGCCGTCTGGGCGCGCACGAGGACATCGTCCCCGAAGACCGCTACGAGCCGGATCTCGGCCCGGAGCGTGACGTCGACGACCTGCGTGAGCGCCTGGCCGCCATGCTGGAGCCGATCGACGTCTACTCCGAGGTCTTCGACCCGTACGAGCCGCGCAAGGCCCCGGTGCCCTGCCGCATCTCGGACGACCTGGCAGACGTGGTCGCCGACCTCTCCCACGGCCTGGCGCACTACCGCGCGGGCCGCACGGTCGAGGCCCTGTGGTGGTGGCAGTTCTCGTACTTCTCGAACTGGGGCTCCACCGCGTCGGGCGCCCTGCGGGCCCTCCAGTCGCTGGTCGCCCACGTCCGCCTGAACCAGCCCCTCGAAGACCTCAACGGCCTGGACACCGACGAGGACCTGGCCGAGGACGCGCTCGCGGAAGCGGCGGGCAAGGTCATGGCGGAGGAGATCGCCGGGCCCCTGGGCCTGCGCTCCGTGCAGTAGACGGCGTCCGGGACACCCGGTCCGGGCCGTACCGCCGCCCGGACCGGCGAGGGCTCAGCGCTTGCCGGCCGGCCGGAGCTGGTGCCACAGCGACCACGTGGTGGTGGTCCAGGCCCACGCACCGGCGACCAGCACCGCGACCTTCGCCCAGAACCAGAGCGACGCGGGCTCCGGATCACTGACCAGGTCGATGCCCCACCAGAGAAGTCCCCCGGTGAACAGGACGGTGGGCACCACCTCGGCCCGTGCCGCACGCCGCGACTTCCCCGGCCCTTCGCTGAGCCGCAGTGCGTAGACCTCGACGTCCCCGAACTCGCCCGCGGCGCTCCCGCCCGATGCGGCGAGATGGTCCCGCGCCTCGGCCACGCTGCGCCGGGCGTCAGCCGCGGGCACACCGTGCCGCCCCCGCAGCAGCGCGAACAGCCGCGTCAGCCACGCCTCGTCGTCGCTCCCCGCGTCCCCCTCACGTCCGCTCCGTATGTCCTCGGCAGGCACGGTCCGCCCACGGAACCAGCGCCCGACGGACTCCGGGGTGATCCGCCAGCCCACCGCCCCGAGCAGCGCGCCGACGGCGAACAACGAGGGCGCCGGAACGCTCACCTGGGGCCCTCGGGGTACGGCGGTGAACAACGCGGCGCAGACCACGACGAGCACCACGGCGCAGGCCATGGCCACCCGGCCGGCGCGCAGCCGCCCCGCCGCGCGCAGCTCGGGGACGACACCGGTCACGAGCACGATCAGCACGGCGAGCAGCAGCCCGGCCCCACCGGTGGCCCAACCGACCCGCATCCACAGGCCGTTGGCGGCCCACAGCACCACGCCGAACAGCGCGACCTGGCCGCCGGCCAGCAACAAGGAGCTGGTGAACCGGTCGCCGGGGGCGAAGCCCTCGACATCGACGGAGCTGCGCCGGGTCTCGTCGATCCGCTCGGCTGCCACCGTCTCGGCGTACGCCGTGGGATCGCCGAGCACTTCCCTGACGGGCGCCCCCGCCTCGACGGCGGTCATCCGGGCCTCCTCGAGGGCCTCCTCGGCGAGCCCTTCGGGCGGCGAGTGCTCCACGGCCAGCGCGAGCTCGAACTCCGCGGCCCACCGCGCGTCGTCGCCGCTCGGCCAGCCCGACGTCTGCTCCTTGCCTTCCGTACGCATCGTCAACTTCCCCCAGTCCCTGTCCGCTCTCAACTCTCGGAGCTCTCCGCGGAGACCCCGCTGCCCTCGGCCAAGGCCGTCACCACACCGTCGAAGTCGCGCCAGGCGCGGTACTCGACGGCCAGCCGCGTGCGCCCCGTCTCGGTGAGGCTGTAGTACTTCCGGCCGGGTCCGCCGTCGCCCGCGCTCCAGCGGATGTCGACGGCGCCTTCCTCTTCCAGCCTGGTCAGGGCCGGATAGAGCGTCGCCGCCTTGGCGTTGGACAGGCCGGCCGCGCTCAACTCCTGCAGCAGTGCGTACCCATAGCTCTCGCCCCGCTCCAGCATCCCGAGCAGACACAACGGCAACGCCGCACGCAGCCACGCGGAGCTGAATTCCGTCATGCCCTCCGCCCCTCCTCGTCTTCTCGACTAGTTAGGATTTCAGAATAGTCGGAGTCCCGGACATCCGCCAGACCCGGAAGAGTGACGGCGTGGAGAACCTGTGACCCGCCCCACTTTCGGAGTGCTCCACTCCCCAGCGGGCATGTGCCAAGCCGAGCGGTCGAAACGTACGTCCCGAGCAGCGGGCGCGTATGCCAGCGGATGATCACGGAGTGGGCGGGACATCTCACGATGCGATATTCGCGCGGCGAATTTCGGCCGCTCGTTAGACTGAGCCGACCGCAGCAGTGCGGTAAGAGACGGACTGAGCGAGGAGCGCACGTGAGCCTTGTCGTGCAGAAGTACGGAGGCTCCTCCGTAGCCGATGCCGAGGGCATCAAGCGGGTCGCCAAGAGGATTGTCGACGCCAAGAAGAACGGCCATCAGGTCGTTGTCGTGGTGTCCGCCATGGGTGACACGACGGATGAGTTGATCGATCTTGCCGGGCAGGTATCCCCGATTCCTGCCGGGCGTGAATTCGACATGCTGCTGACCGCCGGGGAGCGGATCTCCATGGCCCTTCTGGCCATGGCGATCAAAAACCTGGGTCACGCGGCCCAGTCGTTCACGGGCAGCCAGGCCGGTGTCATCACCGACTCCGTCCACAACAAAGCGCGGATCATCGATGTCACCCCGGGCCGCATCCGGGACTCGATCGACGAGGGCAACATCGCCATCGTCGCCGGGTTCCAGGGCGTCAGCCAGGAGGGCAAGAACATCACCACGCTCGGTCGTGGTGGATCCGACACGACCGCTGTCGCCCTCGCGGCCGCGCTCGACGCGGAGGTCTGCGAGATCTACACGGACGTGGACGGCGTTTTCACCGCCGACCCCCGTGTGGTCAAGAAGGCCCAGAAGATCGACTGGATCTCGTTCGAGGACATGCTGGAGCTCGCGAGCTCCGGGTCCAAGGTGCTGCTCCACCGCTGTGTGGAGTACGCCCGTCGTTACAACATCCCGATCCACGTCCGCTCGTCCTTCTCGGGACTGCGGGGCACGTGGGTCAGCAACGAACCGCAAGGGGACCGCAAGGTGGAGCAGGCCATCATCTCCGGTGTCGCGCACGACACCTCGGAGGCCAAGATCACGGTCGTCGGCGTGCCGGACAAGCCGGGTGAGGCCGCAGGGATCTTCCGCGCCATCGCGGACTCCGGGGTCAACATCGACATGATCGTCCAGAACGTGTCGGCCGCCTCGACGGGCCTCACGGACATCTCGTTCACGCTGCCCAAGGCCGAGGGCCGCAAGGCCGTCGACGCGCTGGAGAAGACCCGCGCGGCCATCGGCTTCGACTCCCTCCGCTACGACGACCAGATCGCCAAGATCTCGCTGGTCGGCGCGGGCATGAAGACGAACCCCGGCGTCACCGCAGCCTTCTTCGAGGCGCTCAGCGACGCGGGCGTGAACATCGAGCTGATCTCGACCTCCGAGATCCGCATCTCGGTCGTGACGCGCGCCGATGACGCGAACGAGTCCGTGCGCGCCGTGCACACGGCCTTCGGCCTCGACTCCGACACGGACGAGGCCGTGGTCTATGGAGGCACCGGGCGATGACCGGAAAGCCGACGCTCGCGGTCGTCGGAGCGACCGGGGCCGTCGGCGCGGTCATGCTCCAGATCCTGTCGCAGCACGCCGACATCTGGGGCGAGATCCGACTCGTGGCCTCACCGCGCTCGGCCGGCAAGAAGCTGGCCGTGCGCGGTGAGGAGGTCGAGGTGCTCGCGCTGAGCGAAGAGGCCTTCGACGGCGTCGACGTGGCGATGTTCGACGTGCCCGACGAGGTGAGCGCGCAGTGGGCTCCCGTCGCGGCGTCCAAGGGCGTCGTCGTCGTGGACAACTCCGCCGCCTTCCGGATGGACCCGGACGTGCCGCTGGTCGTCCCCGAGGTCAATCCGCACGCCGCGCGCGTGCGCCCGCGCGGCATCGTCGCCAACCCCAACTGCACGACCCTCTCGATGATCGTGGCCATCGGCGCGCTGCACGCCGAGTTCGGCCTGCGCGAGCTGATCGTCTCCTCGTACCAGGCGGTGAGCGGGGCCGGACGCGACGGCGTGGACACGCTGCGGCGGCAGATGAAGCTGGTGGCGGGCTCGGAGCTCGGCACCAGCCCCGGTGACGTACGCCGTGCCGTCGGCGACGACACCGGGCCCTTCCCGGAGCCCGTGGCGCTGAACGTGGTGCCGTGGGCCGGGACGCTGCGCGACGACGGATGGTCGTCCGAGGAGATGAAGGTGCGGGACGAGTCCCGCAAGATCCTCGGCCTGCCCGACCTGAAGGTCGCGGTGACCTGCGTACGCGTGCCGGTCGTCACCACGCACTCGGTGACCGTGCACGCGCGCTTCGAGGACGAGGTCACGGTGGACCGCGCGCGCGAGATCCTGGCCACCGCCCCCGGCGTCGTGCTGTTCGACAACCCGGCCGCCGGGGAGTTCCCGACCCCCGCCGACGTGGTCGGGACCGACCCCACGTGGGTGGGCCGGGTGCGCCGCGCGCTCGACGATCCGACGGCCCTGGAGCTCTTCGTGTGCGGGGACAACCTGCGCAAGGGCGCCGCGCTGAACACGACCCAGATCGCGGAGCTCGTGGCGGGGGAGTTCACCGGGCGTCAGCAGTAGGGCAAAAAGACGCAGAAAGGTGCAGGCAGGCGGGCAAAACGAGCCCCAAATGCTCCCCGGGGCGAAAGCCTTTGTGGGATCTGTGTAAGTTCTGTGTCCAACTTGGTGGCCAGGATCGCTTGAACTGGACCATTGCCACGTTCCAAGATTCGCAATATTCGTCCCCGTCCACTGCAACCGGCAGCTGGGCGGGGCGCGTCTTTGCGAGCGCCCTCCCGGGGGTGTGACCTGAGCGCTGCGGAAATTTGGGCATAGGGGAAGAGCTGGTACGCATGGGTGCAATTGATGCATCGTCACCAACGGCGACGCTGCCTGCCGCAAACGCGCCGCGTGATGCGTACAACCCTCCAGGGGGTGAGCGTGTCCAACAGGCGTGGCAGAGGTACTCGATTTCACAGCGGTTCAGGCGAGGGGCGCGGCCCTGCGCCCGCCTCGCCGTCCCCGTGCGCCCGCCGGCATGCCGGTGATCGCCCCCATGCCCACCACGAGATCGGCCCGCATCCCGACGCAGCGCGAGGGCGCTGAGGAGGCGATGAGCGCGGGCACCACAGTCGACCACCTGACCGAGACCTACCGCGCCCACTACAGGTCGCTCCTCGGCCTGGCGGCGCTGCTTCTCGATGACACGGCCTCCTGTGAGGACGTGGTGCAGGAGGCGTTCATCCGGGTGCACTCGGCGCGCAAACGCGTGCGGGACCCGGAGAAGACGCTCGCCTATCTCCGGCAGACCGTCGTGAACCTCTCGCGGTCCGCGCTGCGGCGCCGGATCCTCGGGCTGAAGCTGCTCTCGAAGCCGATGCCCGACATGGCGAGCGCCGAGGAGGGGGCGTACGACCTCCTTGAGCGGGACGAGTTGATCAAGGCGATGCGCGGCCTCCAGCGCCGCCAGCGCGAGGTCCTGGTCCTGCGGTATTTCGCGGACATGACCGAGGCGCAGGTCGCCGAGACCCTGGGCATATCGCTCGGGTCGGTGAAGGCGTACGGCTCGCGCGGGATCGCGGCGCTGCGGGTCGCCATGGAGGCACCGGCATGAGCAAGCATGAGTACGGGCGCGAGCACGAAGAGCGCCGCGACGAGAGCCGCGACGAGAGCGCCGAGTTTGAGCAGCATGCTGGGGACGGAACTGTGAAACACGGCCAGGGCGACGAGCCCACCGCGTCCGCGCCCGAGAGCGGGTCCGAAACCGAGGTTTCCGCTGCGGAGACCGAGGTCTCCGGGGGTGAGGGTGAGTCCGGGGCGAAGGCCGATGCCGAGTCGGGCTCCGGGGTGGATTCCCTCTTCGGTGATGACGGCGGCCCGGACGAGCTGGCGCTGCGCAGGATGATGCGTTCCGCCGTCCAGGAGATCGAGCCGGGGGACCGCGCCCTGGAGCGGCTGCGGTACGCGGTACCGGCGCGCAGGCAGCGCAAGCGCCAGGCCGTGGTCGGCATGGCAGCCGCCGCGCTCTTCATCGGCACCGCCATCCCCGCTCTCGTGCACGTCACGAACTCCGGGGGCGGATCGGACGACCGGCCGTCGATCGCGGGCAACAGCGAGCAGACGCAGGGCGGTTCGAGTCAGGGCAAGGGTCCTGACGGCGGCGAGAAGGGCAGGGGCAGCGACTCCGGCCCCTCCAAGTCGAAGGACAAGAAGGACAAGAAGGGCAAGAAGGACGGCAAGGGGAAGGGTGAGGCCAGCGGCGGCGCGACCGGTGGTCCCGACCCGGCGGGTACGGCATCCGCCGACTCGCCTGCCTGCACGGCGGACCAGCTCGGCAACGCCAGCGGTAGCGCGGGAGGCGCGGACGCCGAGGGCAAGGTGTACGGCAGTTTCCGTATCGCCAACATCTCCGGCGGCAGCTGCACGGTCAGCGCCCCGGGCGGCGTGAGCACGGCGGCGACGGGGGCGGCCGATCCCGCGAAGATCGTCGTCACCGACCACGTGGCGGGCGACGCGGCGACGGGCCTTCCCGACCCGGCACAGGCGGTCAGCTCGCTGGTCCTCCAGCCGGGCGCCGCGTACGAGGTGAAGTTCGCCTGGGTGCCTTCGGAGTCGTGTCCGACGGACAGTGGTGAGCCGTCCCCCGACCCGACCCCCACAGAGGGCAGCGGCGGAGACAGCGGCTCACCGGGCGGCACGGAGCCCCAGATGGTGCGCGAGGACGGCGGCGTACTGGACGGCGGTGTGACGGTGTCCCTGACCGCCGCCCAGGGCTCGCCCTCGGCGGGTGCGACGATCACCAACGCGTGTGCGGGGACGGTGTACCGGACGGGGATGCTGTCGGCGTCGTAGGCGACGTCGGCGAGCGGACCCTCACGGCCGGACGCCAGTGGTACGAAACCGGACGGGCCGGATCCTGAGAAGGATCCGGCCCGTCGGACGTTCGGTGGGAGAAGGCTGGAGCTGAGGGAGGGTGGGGGAGAGTGATCTCAGCCCGCGCGGACCTCGGCCGTCCCCGTCCCCGCTGCCCCGCCAGCCCCCGCCGCCCCGTCAGCCCCCGTCGCCCCGTCAGCCGTGGCGGAATCCTCCGGCAGGAGCCCCAGCTCGGCGTCCCGCGCGAACTCCCGCTCCCGCCGGAACAGCCGGAACCACATGAAGACGACGAACCCCGCGAACACGAACCACTCGCCGGTGTAACCGAGGTTCTGGAAGGCCTTGAGGTCGAGCCCGGAGTTCTCCGGCGCTGAGGCCGGTACCGCCTTCATCCCGGAGTCGCCCTTCTCCAGGGTGACCCAGGCGTCGTACACATCGCCCTTGACCAGGTTCACCAGCGAGGCCGCGCTGATGGCGCCCAGCTGGCCGTCCGGCAGTCCGCCGGCCGCGCTGACCCCGTTCGAACCGGGGCTCTCGGAGGCCTGGAGCGCGCCCGTCACGGTGACCTCACCGGACGGCGCGGCGGGAGCCTTCGCCGCACTCGCCTTCCCGGGGAGCCAGCCCCGCACGACCGGCAGGTCCTTGCCGTCCCCTGTGTGCAGCAGGGTGAGGACGTAGTAGCCCGACTTGTCGTCCAACTCCCGTTCCGGAACCAGCAGTTGCCTGCCGTACCGCCCCGAGGCCGACACCCGCTCCCCGGACGTCTCCTTGTCCACGGGGAGCATCGAGTCCAGCGGCCGGGGCTTCTCCTGCGACCGGGCCGGCGACGCCTGCCGGTCCGCCTGCTTCTGTGCGGCGTCATGCGCCTCGACGCGGTCCTCGAACCGCCCGAGCTGCCATGACCCCATGAAGACGCAGACGGGGATGGCCAGCAGTACGAAGACGTTGATCCCCCACCAGCGGGGCGTCAGCAGGAACCGGTACACACCCCCACGGTACGGGTGTGCCCGGCACAGACGCCCCGCGGGGTTGGCGAAGCCACCGGCCCCACCACCGCCCCCGGCCCGAGCCCCGCCTAGCGGAGGTGCCGCGCGGCGAAGTCCAGTTCCAGCCGCACCTGCTTGATCCGCTCGTCCACGACGAGCGAGCCGTGCCCCGCGTCGTACCGGTACACCTCGTGCACCGCGTCCCGGGCCTTGAGCCGGTCCACGTAGTTCTCCACCTGGCGGATCGGGCAGCGCGGGTCGTTCACGCCCGCGGAGATGTAGACCGGGGCCTTCACCGCGTCCACGTACGTCAGCGGGGACGAGGCCTCGAAGCGCTCCGGGACCTCCTCGGGCGTACCGCCGAGGAGCGTGCGGTCCATGGCCTTCAGGGCCTCCATCTCGTCGTGGTACGCCGTCACGTAGTCCGCTACCGGGACCGCGGCCAGGCCCACTGCCCAGGAGTCGGGCTGGGTGCCGACGCCGAGGAGCGTGAGATAGCCGCCCCAGGAGCCGCCCGCCAGGACGATGCGGTCCGGGTCCGCGAGGCCCGACGTCACGGCCCACTCCCGCACCGCCGCGATGTCCTCCAGCTCGATCAGGCCGACGCGGTGCTTGAGGGCGTCCGTCCACTCCCGGCCGTACCCGGTCGAGCCGCGGTAGTTGACGCGCACCACCGCGTACCCGTGGTCCACCCAGGCCGCCGGGCCCGCGGCGAACGCGTCGCTGTCGTGCCACGTCGGGCCGCCGTGGATCTCGAAGACCGTGGGGAGGGGGCCTGTCGCGCCGGCGGGCTTCTGCACGAGGGCGTGGACACGGCCGCCGGGGCCCTCGACCCACACGTCCTCCACCGGCACGGATGCCGGGGCCTTCATGCCCGGCGGGTCAAGGACGACGCCGCCCGTCGTCGAGCGCACCACCGGCGGCTCGGCGGCCGACGACCACAGGTACTCCACGCTGCCGTCCGGCCGCGCCGTCGCCCCCGACACCGACCCCGCGGGCGTCTCGACCTCGATCAGCTCACTGGAGGCGAACACGTACCGGAACAGCTCGCTGCGGGCCTCGAAGCTGTGCGCGATGAGCAGAGCGGAACCGTCCGGATACCACTCGGCGCTCACGTCACCCGGCAGATCCAGCGCCAGGTCCGTCTCCTCGCCCGACGCGACGTCCCACACCATCGGCTCCCAGCGGCCGCGCCGCTGATGCCCGACGAGCAGCCGCGTGTCCCCGGCGACCGGCGCGAAACCGAGGACCTCAAGACCCAGCTCGACCGTGCCGCCCTCGGTGTCGTCGAGCTCGGCGACCGTGGAGCCGTCCGGCCTGATCACCCGGAGGGTGGAGTGCATCGCGTCGCCGTGCTCCGTGTGCTCGACGGCGATCAGCGAGCCGTCGTGGGAGAGGTCGCCGACGCCCGCGGACTCGCGGTGGCGGTAGATCTCGACGGGGTCCGCGCCCGGGGCACGTACGACATGGATCGTCGACCCTTCGTCGTCCGTCGAGCGGCCCACGACGGACATCCGCCCGTCCCGCGCGAGAGCGAGGCCCGCCGGATACGACGCCTCTAGCCCTGGCACCGCGGGCTCGTCGGTGCCGCCGCCCGCGAAGGGCTGGCGCATCCACACACCGAATTCGTCGCCGTCCGTGTCGTTGAACCACCAGATCCACTCGCCGTCCGGCGAGAGGATCCCGTCCGTCGTGCCGTTCGGCCGGTCCGTCACCTGGCGCTGCTCGCCGGTCGCGCGGTCCCACGCGTACAGCTCATACGTCCCTGTCGCGTTCGACACGAACAAGGAACGGTCGGGGGCGTCCTCCGCCCAGTCGGGTAGGGACACCCGCGGCGCACGGAACCGCTTCTCCCAGTCCGGCGTCTCCGCAGCCGCGTCCGTACCTGCACCCGCATCCGTACCCGCACCCAAGTCGCTCATGGACCCCATAGTGCACGCACGCGCCGACAATCCGCTGGCGAGGGTCCCCAGCCTGTGGATAACTTTCTGGAATGTACTCACCGACCCCTTCCGACTGGCGCGAGGCCAACCGAAGACGCTGGGACGAACGCGTGCCTCTGCACCTGGCCAGTGACTACTACGACCTCGACGCCTTCCGCTCCGGCAAGGACCCGCTGCGCGCCTTCGAGCTCGCCGAGGTCGGTGACGTCACCGGGCGTTCGCTGCTCCACCTCCAGTGCCACATCGGCCTGGACACCCTCTCCTGGGCCCGGCACGGGGCCTCCCGCGTGGTCGGCCTGGACTTCTCCGAGCCCGCCGTGGAAGCGGCCCGCGACCTCGCCGCCGAGCTCGGCCTCAGCGCCGACCGGGCGTCCTTCGTCGCCGCCGACGTGTACGACGCGGCGGATGCGGTGCCCGACTCCTCGTACGACATCGTCTACACCGGCGTGGGCGCCCTGTGCTGGCTCCCCGACATCCAGCGGTGGGCCGAGACCGCGGCGGCGCTCGTCGCGCCCGGCGGCTTCCTCTACCTCTCGGAGTTCCACCCGCTCGCGGACATCCTGGACGACGCGACGGGCTCACGGATCGAGCACGACTACTTCGCCCGCGACGCCTGGGTCGAGGAGACCCCCGGCGGCTACGCGGACACGACCACCCCCACGGTCCACAACCGCACCGTCGAGTGGCAGCACCCGGTGGGCGAGGTCGTCTCGGCCCTGGCGGCGGCGGGCCTGCGCATCGACTTCCTCCACGAGCGCGACACGACGCTCTTCGCGCGCTTCGGCACCCTCGAACTCCGCGACGGCGTCCACCAGTTCCCGGTGGACCGCCCTCGCATCCCCCTCATGTACTCCCTGCGGGCGAGCAAGCCGCCCGCCTGAGCTCCCTCTCAGTGGGTCGGCCGCATCCACCCCTCCCACACGAGCCCGTCGCGTGCCGTCCCCGCCTCGCTCTCTTCCCGGTGGGGCGGCGCCGTCGAGCCGGGCCCGACCGGGTCGAACTCCCCGAGCTTGGTCCAGCCCCACGAGCGCAGGACCTCGCGCCCCAGGTCTTCGTCCCGTTTGATGACCGCGACGACCAGATCCGTGGCGTGCCGGACGAGCAGCAGCGTGCGCAGGCGACCCGAGACCCCTTGGCGCCGGTACGCGGGCACCACCATCAGCTCGGTCAGGACGAAGACCCTGCCCGATGCAGTGCGCTCCTCGACCTCCGGGGGCAGCACCCCGCGGAATCCCTCCCACCAGTCGCCGGTACGCGCCGCGCGGTAGCCGTAGAGACAGCCGACCAGGCCCCCCGCGTCGGCGACGACCATGTCGAAGTCGGGCCGCTGCACGGTGCTCTCGAAGAGCCGCAGAAACCCCTGCCTGTCGCGGTACTCGGCTCCGGCGTCTCCTTCGTAGGCCTCGACATAGACGTCGGCGACCGCTTCCCGCTGCTGCTCCGCCTGCCACCGGGTCAGCCGCCGCAAGAAGACCTCTGCCATTCGTTCCTCCACCCGCCCCCGCCGAGGGAACCTCGAACCCCTCGACACCCATGGACTCCGCATGGTGGCACCACGGAACGGTGAGCGGAACGGGGCGTGTCAGGGCCACTTGAAGTCAGGGCCGGTTGAACTCAGGGCCGGTTGAAGACAGGACGCCGTGCTCCCGGTGGCTTCAAAGATGCATCATCGCCATGACCTCAGGGCTCCGTACGCCCGTCGACACGGTGGGCACGGCCTCGCCCGCGCGGATCCATCCGGCGCGCTCGGCAGCCATGACGGCGTCCCGTTCCCCGGCATCGGCTTCCGCGTTCAGCCGCTCGTCGGCGCCCAAGTGCTGGGCTCCCGCGGCTGTTCCGGCCGTCAGTGAGGCCTTGAGAGCCGCCTTGCAGGCCGCCGCCGAATGCTCGGCGTGCTCGGTGCCGTCGTCGACGAGTTGTCCCATCTGGGCGGCCTGCGCCGCGGCGGCCGAGGCGTTGCGCGCACAGCGGGAATCCGCGGCCGGGTCGGGCGCACTCTCGGAGAGGACGGCGAGGGCCTGGGCCGCCACACGGGCGGCATGAGCGGCCTTCCAGACGGCGTCAGCATGACCGTCGGCCCCGGGTCCCTGCTGCTCGGCCCCCTGCCGCTCGACCCCACGTCGCTCGACGTAGCGGCTGAGCGCCGCCGCCCGTGCCGCCGCGCTCTCGGCGCGGGCCGCGTGACCCGCCCGCAGGGCTTCCGTCGCCGGGCTGCGTTCTCCCGGTTCTCCCGGTTCTCCCGGTTCTCCCGCTGGCTCTCGCTCTTCGTGGTCGTGCTCGTTCACCGGCACCTCCATGCCTGCACGGAGCGACGGGGTGCTGTGCCCCGTCCCCACCCGACGTGGTCCACAGCGGTGGACGGCGGATGTGTCGGGCAGGGTGGCACGTTGCCGTACAACAGACCAGAGCCGCGCGCGGACCCAGCCGCTCTTCAAGCGCCTCGCGCCTAGCGCCCGGCGCCCCGCGCGCTACGCGTTCCGTTGCGCCGGCGGCAGCAACAGGTCACGTTCCGGGTGCTGTTCGCCCGAAACGCTGCCCTGGATCCCGAGGTCCTTGCGTGCCGCGTCGTGGAAGGTGTTGATGGCCCGGAACGCCTCTCGGTTCCGGTGGCGCCACTCGCTGAGGGTCCCCTCGATCCTGCCCGTGGCCAGCCAATCGATCTGCGCGACATGGGCGTTCAGTTCGTGGCCCGCTTCGACGGCGTCGTCACCGCCCATCAGCATGACCCGCTCGAAGGCACTGCCCCAGGCGCGCCCCGCCTCCGCCAGGTCGTCACGGAGCTCGTGTTCCGTCCGGCGATGATCCTGCATGCCGCCGCGCTGCTCGTAGAGCCGGACGGCCATGGCTATGCGCGCCTTCGCCGCGTCCACGTAATCGCCGTACGCCTCGACCTTCTTGTCGTCCCAGCGCGTGAGCAACTGATGCCGGTTCCGGCTGCGCTCCATCAAGTAGTTGGTGACGTGCGTGCTCAGGGCGCCGAGCAGGACGGCGGCCACTGTGACGAGCTGTTCGCCCGCTCCCAACGTTCCCCCAGGTCAGGTCAGCCGTACTCCTCAAGATGACTGAACGATCTTACGAGTGCGGCTGGGGCGGGGGAAGGCGATCGCTGGAACATGGGGCGAGGGGCACACCCCAGACACACCGTCATGTTCTGGTGGATACTACAAGTAGTCACACCGGCTTCATCGGCAACACCCGCAACATCAGACAGACCAGCAACGCCAGCTACATCAGCGGAGAATGGCTTTGAGCAGCACGTGGTTCATCTACAGCGGAGCCCTGATGGTGCTCCTGTCCATCGGGGTCCTGATCCTCGCGGGCAGACCAGCAACCCCTGTCCGGCGTGACGCCACATCGGTGGCGAGCGGCGTCGTCATCTTCGCCGCGGTGTGCGCACTGGCTCTGCTGCTCCACGCACCAGCTCACATCGCCGTGTCCGGGGCGTGTTTCTGGATGGCCGCGGCCATCACCGCCGTGCACGCCGTGCGTGGCCGTAGCCGCTCGCAGGGCTGACCGCGGATCACGGACCACTACGGGGTCTCGGACGGCCTCAGACGAAGAGCCCGAAGACATCGTCAAGTGACCAGACCTGCCAGCTCATTCCGAAGAAGCCGACCGCGGAGATCAGCGCCATCATCAGGTTCTGCCCCTGCTCGCCCCAGTCGTGGATCATCAGGACCAGATAGATCAGGTTGAGCACGAGGCCGCAGAGCAGGGCTATCGGCGTGAGGAAGCCGACGATGAGGCCGAGGCCGAGCGCCAGCTCCGCGTAGGCGACGACGTACGCCATCGTGCGAGGACGGGGCTTCGCCACGACCTCGAAGCCCGATCGCACGAAGGCCCAGCGGTGTTTGTCCGCGATCCCCGCGGCCCAGGTGATCCCGCCGCCGTCGAACCAGGTCTTCTTGTCCTTGTGGCGCCAGCTCTCCAGCCACCAGAGGCCGAGCCCGATCCGGAGAACGGCCAGCCACTCGGCTCCGCTGAGCCACATCGTCTGCATCGTGTGCCCTCCTTCGACCTGAACCATCGGGCCTGAACCATCGGGCCTGAACCATCGGGCCCGGTCCATCCGACCTGACGATGCGTCAGTTCAGCGGATCGGCGGCGATCGCGCAAGAGGCTGAGTTCAGGGTGAGCGCTTGCCGTCACCCCGGTGAGCCCATAGCCTAAATCTGATGGATCGTCAGATACGAGTCTCGGCAGCCGGCAGGCAGTAGGGGGCACAGCAGTGGTCAGTAGCGACGACGGCACCAAGGAACTCCCCAGGGTGATCAGCGTGGATGACCACGTGATCGAGCCCGCGCACCTCTTCGAGAAGTGGCTGCCGAGCAAATATCGCGACCGGGGACCGAAGCCCTTCACGGCCGGTATCGGCGAGCTGGAGTACATCGGCGGCAAGTACAAGTTCACGACCGACCCGGAAGGGCAGATCACCGACTGGTGGGAGTACGAGGGGGAGATCTTCCCGTACAAGCGCATCATCGCGGCCGTCGGCTTCTCGCGCGACGAGATGACGCTCGACGGCATCACGCGTGAGCAGATGCGCCGTGGCTGCTGGGACCCGGCGGCCCGCCTGGCGGACATGGACATCAACCACGTCGAGGCCTCCCTCTGCTTCCCGACGTTCCCCCGCTTCTGCGGACAGACGTTCTCCGAGGCCAAGGACAAGGAGGTCGGGCTCGCCTGCGTCCGGGCGTACAACGACTGGATGGTGGAGGAGTGGTGCGGGGACAGCCGAGGACGGCTGATCCCGCTGTGCCTCATCCCGCTGTGGGACGTGGACCTCGCCGTCGCCGAGATCAAGCGGAACGCGGCTCGCGGCGTGCGAGCGGTGACCTTCAGCGAGATTCCCACGCACCTCGGACTGCCGTCGATCCACTCCGGCTACTGGGACCCGTTCTTCGCGGCGTGCGAGGAGACCGGCACCGTCGTGAACATGCACATCGGCTCGTCGTCGCAGATGCCGGCGGCGTCGCCCGACGCGCCCCCGGCCGTCCAGGCGTCCCTGAGCTTCAACAACGCGATGGCCTCGATGATGGACTTCCTCTTCTCCGGGGTCCTGGTGAAGTTCCCGCGCCTCAAACTCGCCTACAGCGAGGGCCAGATGGGGTGGATCCCGTACGCCCTGGAGCGTGCCGACGACGTATGGGAGGAGCACCGCGCCTGGGGCGGGGTCAAGGACCTGATCCCGGAACCCCCGTCGATGTACTACTACCGGCAGATCTACTGCTGCTTCTTCCGGGACAAGCACGGTGTCGCCTCGATCGAGACCGTGGGCGTCAACAACGCCACCTTCGAGACCGACTATCCGCACGTCGACTCGACGTGGCCGCACACGAAGGCAGTGGCCGAGGACCACGTCGGCCACCTCCCCGAGGACGTGGCGTACAAGCTGCTCCGCGGGAATGCCATCCGCATGCTGGATCTGCCGTTCGACCGGGACCTGTAGGCGCGTTCACTCGTGGTGGGCCGGGCGTGCGCAGCCGGCTCCACCACCGGGCGCGGGAGTCGGGGCCGAACCGGGGCATCGGCCCGTGCTCACCGGGCGGCTATCGCAGGGTCTCGGCGTCGACGCGCGAGAAGACCAGCTCGCTCTCGCCGACGATGGGGCCGCGCCACCGCACCGGGGGTTCCGGCCGACGCAGGGCTCGGGGGTAGTTCTCGGGCCGGTAGTCGGTGGGCAGCCGGTAGGCGCGGAAGCCGTGCCGGGCCATGGTGTCCATCAACTCGTCGATGGAGTCGCCGAGTTGGCTCATGCGGTCCGGGGTGGCCTCCACGGCGATCTCCACATCCGGGCGGAGCCTCCCGAGTGCGGGAGCCAGGCCTCTCATGACGCCGCCCTCGGCGCCCTCCACGTCGATCTTGATCACGCGGGCCGTGGCGAGTTCGTCCTCGTCCAGGATCTCGGGCAAGGGCCTGGCCGCCATCTCGAAGCTCGACTCGGCGGGACCGTCGTACGGGACGATCGAGTTCGCCCCCATGTTGTTCGAGCTGGCGAGCACGAACGTCAGCTTCCTGTGGCTGTCGGAGACTGCCTCGTTGACCGTACGGACGTTGTGGCAGCCGTTGATCCTGACGTGCCGCAGTACGCGGTCGTGGAAGGCGGGGGACGCCTCGATGGCCACGACCCGCCCCGTGCCGCCGACGAGACGCGAGCCCAGGATCGCGAAGTAGCCGATGTTGGCGCCCACGTCGATGAACGTGTCGCCGGGGGCGAGACGGCTCCGCAGCCACCGCGTCATGTGCGGCTCCCACACCCCGTACAGGCTGATGTAGCGCTGAATGAGGTCGCGGGAATCGCAGGCGAAACGGGCCCCGAACCGCGCCTCGACCACGCGCTGACGCGGATGGTCGCGCAGGTACGGGTTGAGGAACCGGGCGGCGAGCGGCCCCTTGAGCAGCGAGCCGGGCGCGTTGCGCACGTAGCCGCGGCCGAGGGTGACCAGGGGTTCCGACACACGGTGGAGGGGGGTGCGAGGCATGGACGAGACCGTACGTAGTCCGCCGCGACCACGGCAAGATCGCCAGAGCCGCGCTGAGCCGGTCAGAGCCACCCTGAGCCGGTCAGAGCCGCTCAGCGCGTGTCGGCAGCCGTGCCATCAGCCGTACCGGGATAACGCCACTGCAAGGACCCCAGCGCCCGCGCCCGCGCCTCGACCACCGTCATGCGCGCCTCGCGCTCCGCCGTGTCGACGTGGGCGACCTGGCCGGTCATCTGGCCCTCCCACTTGCGGTAGAGCAGGCCGACCTCGGACGAGAACCAGCCGCGGGACGTCGAGTTCAGGGCGAGCAGAAGGCCCGTGTCCTCGGATGCCGGCAGCGCCATCCAGCCGCCCAGGGCCATGAGCAGGTCGCGGCGGACGAAGAGCGTCGCCGGATGCACCTGCGCGCGATAGTCGTGCGCGGCCCAGTAGTCGAGCACTTCCTGGAGCTCGATCGCCCCGGGCTCGGGATCGCCGGGGAAACCGGCGGTGGATCCGTCGGGCAGCAGATCGAGGACGCGTGACGTCGCCCAGCCGATGCCGCGGTCGGCTTCGAGGGCGGCGAGGTCGCGGGCCAGCACACCGGGCGCGAGCTGGTCGTCGGCGTCCAGGATCTTGACGTACTCGCCGTCCGCGTTCGCCAGAGCGATGGTCCGGGCGACCCCGGGGCCTCCCGCGCGCCCCTGCTTGAACGTGATCCGCTCGTCGTCGGGGACGTGGGGCGCGACCTGGTCAGTCGTCCCGTCCTCCTGGATCAGCCAGTGCCACTCCCAGCCCGCGGGCAACTCCTGCGCGCGGAGCGACTTGTACGCGTCGGCCAGGAAGTGTGCCGACGGTGCATGGACGGCCGTGACGATGATGATGCGCCGGCTCACGGCTCACCACCTTTCCAAGTGAGTCGTGAAGAGCAGTTCCGTGCGGTCGCCGGGCAGCGTGACATCGGACATCTCGACGACGCGGTCGTCCGTGTCGTAAAGGATCTTGCGCAGGACGAGCACCGATGTGCCGGGCGGCAGGCCCAGCTCCTCCGCCTCCTCCACCGTCGGGGGCCGCGCCGTCACCCGCTCCTCGACGCGGTCGATCTCGATTCCCACCGTGCGGAGCTGGTTGCTCGTCCCGCCCGGCCAGGGCTCCTTCGCCTCGTCGAGGAGGTCCGGGTTCTTCTTGACGAGGTCGCGGATCAGATACGACGTGACGAGGCCGAACGGATTCTGCTCGGCGCTGTACCGCGTCCGGTAGGTCCGCTCGACGAGCGCCGTTCCCTCCGCGACACCCAGGGCCGCCGCGATCTCCTCGGGCGCCTCGATCTCGCGGTACGCCGCGTGAAAGACGAGATCGTCGACCGTGAGGCCGGTGTCGTGCTCGGTCGCGCCCGTCGCCAGGCGCTGCCGCTCGGGTGCGCGGGCGCGGTCCTTCTCCCACTGGTGCCGCGCGTTGCTGCGCTGCACCCTCACACGCGGGCGGCGTACGAAGGTTCCGCGGCCGTGCTGCTTCTCGATCAGCCCCTCCGCCTGGAGTACGCGCAGGGCCTGCTGGACGGTGGGCCCGCTGCGACCTGTGCTCCTGATGAGGTCCGCCTCGGACGGCAGCCGGTCACCGGGTTCGAGCAGGCCTCCGCGGATCCGCGCACGGAGCTCGTCCGCGATCTTCTCGTAGGCCTTCGCCATCGGTGCTCACCGTCCTGTCGCCGCTCACCGGCCGGTCACGCTCACCGCCCTGTCGTGCACGCGGCTCAGCATACGACTCCTAAAGAGGACTTGACGGTCGAGCACCCTCCCAGCAGTCGCGGCAACTTCCGCGAGGCCTCTGGCCTGTTTCTCAAGCAGTAATCAAGCCGAGCATGCTATTAGGCGAACCCGGCCTGATCCGCGATATGGGCAAGGCTCGGCGATACGAAGCATGGCTCTACCACCGACCTGGGCCGAAGATGGTTGGCAGGGCGCCTCTGAAGGGGTGGAGGCCTATTGCCTCAATTAGGAGCGCCTGCCCCGCCGTATCGAAAAGCATCGGGTAACCGGATGCCTTGCAGGTGATGCGCGGCTGCCGCCGTGGCGGCGCGGGCATGAAAGTGCCCGATCGCTGGCGACGGGGGATGCACCAGCGATCGGGCTGGTGAAACAGTAACAAGACTGCCTGCTCGATGGGGTCAACCGCTCGACCGAATTGCCGAGTTGTGATCGGGATCACGTACGGGGGTGCCGCGTGATGCTCGACATCAGGCCATCCGTTGATCCTTGACTCCGTCAGTTGTCGCACGGCGGCTCGTAGGACAGCCGGGGCAGATACTCGTGCCATTTCTTCGGTGTCAGAACGTCCCGAGTGGTCGAGCAAATGCGGCGAATGGCCTCCTCGGTATCCAGGTTCCACAGGCGAACGGTGTCGGTGCCGCTCGAGATACCGAGCATGTTGCTTTGCGGACTGAACGACAAGAAACTGCCGGTCTTGGCGTTGGGGCTCATCGACTGGCCGATGGGGGCGACCTTGGCGGGGCGGGTGACGTCCCAGAGCCGCACCGTGTTGTCGTTGGCGCCGCTCGCCAGCGTGCGGCCGTCCCGGCTGTACGTCAGGGACACCACCGAGTCGGTGTGACCCGTGAGGGAGGCGCCCAGCTGGGTTGCCTTACGGGGATCGGTGATGTCCCAGAGCCGGACCGTGCCGTCGTCGCTTCCGCTGGCCAGCGCACGGCCGTCCGGGCTGTAGGCGAGTTCGTTGATGGGGCCCAGGTGACCCCTGAGGGGCTTGCCGATGAGGGTGGCACGGCGCGGGTCCGACACCTTCCAGAGCCGGATGGTGCCGTCCGCGCTGCCACTGGCGAGAGTTCGCCCGTCCCGGCTGAATTCGAGGGTGTTGACGTATCCCTTGTGGCCCGTGAGCGGCGCGCCCAGCTGGCGGATATGGGACGGGTCGCTGACGTTCCACAGCTGGATGGTGCGGTCCGTGTGGGCGGTCGCCAGCGTGCGCCCGTCCGGGCTGAAGGCCAGGGCGGCGGCGAATCGGGTCCGCAGCGCGACGGGCGGCCCGTAGGGGACCGGCTTCTTCGGGTCGGTGACGTTCCACAGCTGCACCGCGCGGCTTCCCGTCAGTACCGCGAGGGTGTGGCCGTCGGGGGAGAACACCGGCGAACGCACGTCCCCGACCCCGCCCCCGGGCCGGAACGGTTTGCCCAGTGACACGGGCCGGTTGGGCCGCTCCACGTTCCACAGCCGGAGCTGCTCGTCGCGCGCGCCCGTGGCGAGCACCTTTCCGTCGGGCCGGAACGCGCCGATGCGGCCGATCATGTCCGACGTCGGGATCGACCAGAGGCGGACCTTGTTGTCGCCGCTCCCGGTGGCGAGAGTGCGCCCGTCGGGGCTGAAGCCGAGCGCGTACATCTCCCCGCTGCTGCCCGCGAGGGACTCGCCGACCTGCGAGGGGTGGGCCGGATCCCGGATGTTCCACAGGCTCGCGGTGCTGTCGGCGCTGGCGGCCGCGAGCATGGTTCCCGCTGGGTTGAAGGACACGGACCATACGGCGCCGGTGTGGCCGGTGATCGGCGTGCCGAGCGACTTCGCATGACGCGGATCGGCCGTGTCCCAGAGCCGGATGGTGTTGTCCGAGCCGCCGCTCGCGAGCGTGCGGCCGTCGGGGCTGAAAGCCACGGAGTGCACGGTGCCGGTGTGGCCGGTCAGCACTTTGCCGAGCTTCTTCGGGCGGCGCGGGTCGGACGTGTTCCAGAGTCTGATCGTGCCGTCGTCACCGCCGGCCGCCAGTGTCCGGCCGTCGGGACGGAAGGCCACGGAGCGCACGGCGGCGGTGTGGCCGGTCAACGTGGCGAGTGCCTTCGGCCGACGCGGCTCCTCCACGTCCCACAGCCGTACGGTGTGGTCGTCGTTGGCGGATGCCAGCGTGTGCCCGTCCGGGCTGAAGGCGACGAGGTAGGTCGCGGCGCCACGGCCGGTCAGGGGATCCCCCAACCGACGCGGGTGACTGGGGTCCCGGACGTCCCACAGCCGGATCGTGCCGTCGTCCGATGCGCTGGCGAGGGTGGTGCCGTCCGGGCTGAAGACCGCGCTGCTCACCCAGCTCTTGTGACCCGTGAGGGGCTTGCCCAGGGGTTCGGGACGGGCGGGGTCCGACACGTCCCACAGCCGTACGGTCCGGTCGTAGCTGGCGGTGGCCAGGAGGCGTCCGTCGGGGCTGAACGAGGTGAGGTAGACGGCGCCCTTGTGGCCGAGGAGCGGTGTGGCCAGCGGCGCGTTCACGATCGAGAGCAGGCGGTTCCTGGCGCCCTCGTCGTCCGGGCGCAAGCGGTGCGCCACCAGATCGAGTTGGGCGGACAGCGAGGGGTCCGTGTGCTGGGCGCGATCGGCTTCGGCGACCACCTGCTCGAACACCGCGTCGTCCCGCTGCTGCCACGCGACCACCGCCGAAAGGGCGGCCACCACCGCCAGGACGACCAGGGCCGCCACCGCGCCACGGCTGACCCAGACCGTGCGCTTGCGCAGCCTGACGGACGCGGCCAGGAACTCCACCGTGCCCTTGGTCAGGAAGGTGCCGCCGGTGGTCTTCGTCCAGGCACGGGCCTGTTCGAGACGGGAACCCCGGTAGAGCAGCGCGGTGTCGCGGCCGGAGTCCTCCCAGGTCCTGCCGTCCTCTTCGAGGCGCTGCCGCAGCAGGTTGTCGTTCTGGTCCTCGTCGATCCAGTCGCGCAGCCGTGGCCAGGCGTGCAGCAGAGCCTCATGCGTGATCTCCACGGTCTCCGCGTCGAGTGTCACCAACCGGGCGCGTACCAGCGCTTCGAGGGATTCATCCGTCTTGTCGGGATCCGTCGACTCCTCCGCCAGCTGGCGCCGCGTCCCCCGCCTACGGGTGGCCTGGGTGTCCTCGCCCAGCCGGACCAGCCTGAGCAGGAGCAGCCTCGCGGCCGTGCGCGCAGCCGGGTCGAGGCCGGACCAGGCCTGCTCGGCGCTCGCCGCCACCGCTCCCTGGATTCCGCCCGCGGCGCGGTAGCCGGCCAGCGTCAGCCTGCCCGTCTTGCGCCGCTGCCAGGTGGCGAGCAGGGCGTGGGAGAGGAGCGGCAGCACTCCCGCGTCGTGGGTACCGCGGGGGCCGTCCGTGCTCACCTCCCGGACGATCAGTTCCGCGAGCCCCGGTTCGAGCTCAAGCCCCACGGCCTTGGCCGGGCCGGTCACGGCCTCGCGCAACTCCGGGGTGGTCAGCGGCCCGAGCACCATGTGCCGGTGCTGAAGGGCGTCGGCGAGTTCGGGGTACCCGAGGCAGTGCTCGTAGAAGTCGGCGCGGATACCGAGGACGACGAGCGCGGGAGCCGGCTCACCGGAGCCTTGGCCTTCACCGTCCCCGTCCCCGTCTCCGGGGGAGCACGCGGCCTGAAGGAGCTGAATAAAGGTGCGGGTGCTCGCCTCGTCGGAGGAGAGGGTGAACGTCTCCTCGAACTGATCCACGATGATGACCGGCCGGCCGCCGCCCGAGTTCTCGCACCGCGCCCTCGCCACGACGGCCTCCCGCACCGCCCGCGCGAAGTGCGGAGTACCGGGCTCCGCCGCCCCTGAACCCTCGGTGGCGGAGAGGATTTCCGCCAGCTCAGGTATCTGGCGGGTCAGCTCCGCGAGGGGATCGTGCCCCGGTACGAGCTGCAGCACCAGGCCCGGCTTGCTGTTCCCGTCGCTCAGCGCGCCGTTCTGCAACGCGGTCACCAGGCCGGCGTTCAGGAGCGAGGACTTCCCCGCCCCCGAGGCGCCCACGAGCATGACCAGGCCGCCCGTCCCCTCCACCGCGCGGAGCTGGGAGATGAGGGCATTCGTGCTCCGCTCCCGGCCGAAGAACCACCGGGCGTCTTGCTGACGATAAGGAGCGAGTCCGCGATAGGGACACACACTCGGCAGGCCGGGGGAGTCGCCGGGAAGCCGCCGCTCCTCTTCGTCCACGGCCGTGGTGGCGGCCCGCCCCCCGATGGGATCGGCCACGGCGTGCTCCCAGAGGAGCTGCCACTGGGCCATGTCGTAGAGGCCCGCGGACACCGGAGCGGGCTGCTCGCGGCGTGCTTCGGGTATCAGGACGTGCAGCACCGCCGCGAGGGCGACGAACTGGGCAGGCACGTTCTTGGCCCGCCGCCAGTCGCTGATCCGCTGGGCGGAGACCCGCACGGTCCGCCCTCGCTCGTCGACCCGCTGCAGCCGGACGACCGCCTCGGCCACGCGCTGAAGGGGAGGATTGCCGGCCTCCTTGTACAGCAGCGCGAGGCGTTCCGCGAAGGCCGTGCGTGCCCCTGAGTCGGAACTCAAGGCCTCCACCCCTTACTTCCTCCGCACCTGGATATCCGGACCGGAAAACTCACTTTATATCGCTGACCTGCGGATTAGTTGTCCGGACAACAGTGGAACCTCCTCTTCCGGCACCCCAACTGGCAGGATCGCGATGCGGTAGCGGACCAACCGCGCAGCGTCAGAGCAGGTCACCGCCTCGGTACGCGTAGACGGTGCTGCACGATGCCGCACGGCGCCTCGGCTGGTTTCCGCCGATCGCATCCGGACCGCCGTCACACCGACTGCGGTTCCGCCTTTCCTCGATCCGCGCCATTACGCCGATGTGGCACGGATCGAAGCAGACTGCGTCGTTCGGCACCGGTCCCCACAGGGGAGGGACCGGTGCCGAATCGACGCGGGGTCCGCGGAGAGGCGCACTCGTACGTGACGGCCTGCCCGGCACGGCGGCGATCACGTTCCGCGCTGCGTACCCTCGGCCCGCGAGACGAGTCAGGCCCGGCTTTCCTGCCTGTTCCTGGAAACCGGGCCAGCCCTGGTGTTTCAGCTGCCGGGCAACGTGGGCGGGTCAAGCGAGTTGGCCGACGTCAGTCGAGCCCGTTCAATCGATCTTGGTTGCGCACTCGGAGCCCCCACAACTCCTCGCCACCGTCATCCTTGAAGCGCACAGCACCCGCACGGACCAGGAGCTGCCGAAGTTCGTCGTCCGTAAAACCACCGATGTGATGCTTGATCTTCTCGAAGCTGCGCAAGGGCGCCTCCCGGGCATGCCGACGCGGTCACTGGAGGGACCCGGAGCGGCAGTCACGCAGGAGGACGCGCAGGTGGGCGCGCCTACGAAACAGGTGAGGCGCCTACTCTTGAGAGTAGGCGCCTCACCTGGTGTTTCAGCTGTCGGGGTGGCGGGATTTGAACCCACGACCTCTTCGTCCCGAACGAAGCGCGCTGCCAAGCTGCGCTACACCCCGATGTCGTTGCTCCACCTGCCCGCATTGCTGCTGGCCGTGGCGACATCGATTACTTTAGCGGACCAATGCCCGGAGACGAAATCCGGTTTTCGGGCCCCTGGGGGGAGGGGCGGGCCGGATGCGGTCCAGGCCTACCAGGAGCGCGGCGAGGGCGTAGAAGGCCAGACCGAAGAAGACCGCGTTGGCCAGGACTCCGGGGTAGCCGTGGGCGTCCACGTCCAGGAACGGATACGTGTAGCGGGCCGTCGAGCCGGGGGCCATGAGCGCGCCCCGGAGCAGGGCGAAGACCAGGTAGGCCAAGGGGTAGAGCATCCAGCGCGCGGCGTGGCGCAGCTGGAGGGTGCCGGGGGCCGTCAGCAGGAGCCAGTTCAGGACCGCGCCGATCGGGGTCACCGTATGCAGCAGGTCGTTCGAGAGGGTGCGCCAGCCGGACAGCGCCGTCGCGGCGTCCCCTGTCATGGAGAAGCTGCTCGCGTCATTCGCCAGGACGAGGTGATAGACGAGGCCCGTGATCGAGATGAAGAGCAGCGTGCCGCCCGTCACCACCGGTGGCAGCGGGCGCCGGCCCTGCCACGCCTGGCGCGCCGAGAGCGCGAAGACCACCGCCACCAGCACATTGCTCTGGATCGTGAAGTAGCTCAGCACCCGCAACGGGCTGCCTACGTAGAGGTCGATCGCGATGCCGGTGATCGCCGCCAGCGCGACCAGCGCCCGGAACACCCCGGCCACGGGCCGTCGTACCGGAGGCACGACCGCCTCCGTCGGGGCGTACCAGGGCGTCGGCGCGATCATGACTCCACGCTAAGCACCCTCCCGCCCGGCCGCGCGCGGTCGGCGTCCGCTCGGGCGGGAGAGGCGGGAGAGGCGGGAGAGGCGGGAGGGAAGCGGGGTCAGAGGCCAGCGGGTCAGACGCCGCCGGCAGAGCGCTCCGTCAGCGTCAGGAGCGTCACCTCGGGCAGGCACGCGAAGCGCATCGGCGTATATCGGTTCGCGCCGCAGCCCGCCGAGACGTGCATGAAGGACGTCCGGCCCTCCGCTTCGTGCCGCGACAGGCCCTTCACCCGCTGCCTGTCCAGGTCGCAGTTGGTGACCAGTGCCCCGTAGAAGGGGATGCACAGTTGACCGCCGTGCGTGTGCCCCGCGAGGATCAAGGGGTAGCCGTCGGCCGTGAAGGAGTCGAGGCTGCGCAGGTACGGGGCGTGCACGATGCCCATCGAGAAGTCGGCGCCCGTATCGGGGCCGCCCGCCACGTGCTCGTACCGGTCGCGCTTGATGTGCGGGTCGTCGATTCCGGTCAGGCCGATCTCGTAGCCCTCGATCTTCAGCGCGCCCCGCGTGTTCGTGAGGTTCACCCAGCCCCCGGCGTCGAACCCGTCGCGCAGGTCCTCCCAGGGGTTGTGGATCACGCCGACGACGGGTGCGTTGCCGTTCAGGCCGTGCCTGCCCTGCGACTTCTCGACGAGGTAGCGGGCGGGGTTGCGGGGCTTGGGCCCGTAGTAGTCGTTCGAGCCGAAGACGTACGCCCCGGGGAACTGCATCAGCGGGCCGAGCGCGTCCAGCGTCTCCGGCACGCCCTCCGGGTCGGAGAGGTTGTCCCCGGTGTTGATCACGAAGTCGGGGCGCAGGCCCGCCAGGGACCGCAGCCAGCGCTGCTTCCTGCGCTGCCCGGACACCATGTGGATGTCCGACACCTGGAGGACCCGGAGCGGCCGCATCCCCGGCGGCAGCACGGGCACCGTGACCCGTCGCACTCTGAAGGAGCGGGGTTCGATGCCCACCGAGTAGACAAGACCGGCGGCGGCCGTCGCCGTGATTCCCAGGGGTACTGCGTATCGCGCGCGCATCCACCCATGGTGTCAGACCTGAAGGGCCGGTAAATCTGCGGGCGTCGGGGCGTACGCACCTGCGACAATCACGGCATGACCACGCTCAAGTCGAAGCTTCAGGAAGACCTCACCGCCGCGATCAGGGGGCGTGACGAGCTGCGCTCCTCGACGCTCCGGCTGACCCTCACCGCGATCACGAAGGAGGAGGTCTCGGGCAAGACGGCCCGCGAGCTCTCCGACGATGAAGTGCAGAAGGTGATCGCCCGCGAGGCGAAGAAGCGCCGCGAGGCGGCGGAGGCGTTCGCCAACGGCGGTCGCGCCGAGCAGGCCGAGAAGGAGAAGGCGGAGGGCGAGGTCCTCGCCGAGTACCTGCCGAAGCAGCTCTCCGAGGACGAGCTCCAGGCGATCGTCGCCCAGGCCGTCGAGGAGGCCAGGGCCGCCGGTGCCGAGGGGCCGCGCGCCATGGGCCAGGTCATGAAGATCGTGAACCCGAAGGTCGCGGGTCTGGCGGAGGGCGGCCGCGTCGCCGCCGTGGTGAAGAAGCTGCTCGCGGGCTGAACAGACGGTAAGAATCAGCAATAAGCAGTACTCCGGTACGTGAGTGGGGCGCCCCCCTGAAGCCAGGGGGGGCGCCCCACTCACGTACGTACTGAAGAACGGACTACGGGAGACCTACTAGGGGACTACCGGCCCCAGCCGCCGATCCCGCCCCCATTGCCGCCCCCGTTGCCGTTCCCACCGTTCCCGCCGCCGCCGACGAGGTCCGGCGGCAGGGTGATGTCACCCCAGGGATCGTCGTCGCCGCCGTTACCGCCACCGCCGTTGTTGCCGCCACCACCACCGTCGTGACCGCCGCCGCCCGGCTTGTTGTCCTCGTGCGGCTTCTCCTTGTCCTTGTCGCCGCCCGGGATGTGGACGGTGTTGAAGCCGGGGGCCGGCTTGCCCGCGAGCGCGCCGCTCATCGCGTCCCGCCAGATCGGACCCGGGACCTCACCACCGAAGACCTTGCCGTACGGGACTCCGCCGATGGTGATGTCGACCATCCGCCGCTTGTGCTGCGGGTCGCCGACCCAGACCGCGCCCGACATGTTCGGGGTGTAGCCCACGAACCAGGCGGCGTAGCGGAAGTCGGTCGTACCCGTCTTGCCCGCGCTCGCGCGGGAGCCGAGACCGGCCTGCTTGCCGGTGCCGTCCTCGACCACGCCCTTCAGGAGGGTGTTGACCGTGTCGGCCGTCTTCACCGACATCGCTCGCGAGCACGTCGACTTCGGCACCGGCAGCGACTTGCCGCCCGGAGCGGCGATCGACTCGATCGCGACGGGCGTGCAGTGCTTGCCGCGCGCCGCGAACGTGGCGTACGCGCCCGCCATCGTCAGCGGCGACATCTCCTGGGTGCCGAGCGCGATCGACGGCGCCTGGTCGATCTTCCGGCCGTCGGCGCGCTCGACGCCCATCTTCTTGGCCATCTCCGTCACCGGGCAGATCCCGATGTCGCCGATCATCTCCACGTAGTAGGTGTTGACCGACTTCGCGGTTGCTTCCCGCAGGTCGTACGGGCCGACCTCGGCTTCGTTCTCGTTGGTCAGCTTCGCGTTGCCCGAGTTCAGCCACTTCTTGCCGTCGCACGCCGCGACGCTGCTGGGATACGGCATCTCGTACGGCGAGTCGTAGCTCTTCGTCGGTGGTGTTCCGCCCTCCAGCGCGGCCGCGGCCACGATCGGCTTGAACGTCGATCCCGGCTGATAGCCGGCGCCGCCGCCCATGGAGTCGTCCACCGACAGGTTGATCGTGGTCTCGTCCTTCTTGAAGCCGTAGGGCCGCGACTGGCCCATGCCCAGGATCTTGCCGGTGCCCGGCTCGACGAGGGTGGCCGCCGTCGCCACGTCGTCGGACTGGTTGACGTGATCCTTTATCGAGGCCTGCACGGACTGCTGGGCCTTGGGATCGAGTGTCGTCCTGATGCGCAGACCGCCCTGGTTCCAGACCTTGGCCCGGGCCTCCTTGGTCTTGCCGAAGACCGGGTCGGAGAGGAAGACCTCGCGTACGTAGTCACAGAAGAACCCGGCGCCGCTGACCGCCGTGATGCAGCCGTTCTTGGGCTTGCTCACCTTCAGGCCGAGCGGCTTCTCCTTGGCCGCGGCGGCCTCCGCCTGCGTGATGTCGTGCGTCTCCGCCATCCGCTGGAGGACGACGTTGCGGCGCTTGGTCGCTTCCTCGGTGTCGTTGACCGGGTCGTACCTGCTGGGGGACTGCACGATGCCGGCGAGCAGCGCGGCCTCCTGGACCTGCAGTTCCTTGGCGGGCTTGGAGAAGTAGCGCTGGGCCGCGGCCTCGACGCCGTACGCCTGCTGGCCGAAGTAGGTGATGTTCAGGTAGTTGCTGAGGATGCGCTTCTTGCCGAGCTTGTCCTCGACCTGGATCGCGTACTTCAGCTCGCGGATCTTGCGCCCGAGGGTCTGCTGGGTGGCTTCGGCGACCTTCGTGGGGTCGTCGCCCGCCTCCTCGACGAAGACGTTCTTCACGTACTGCTGGGTGAGCGTGGACGCGCCCTGGGAGACGCCGCCGCTCTGCGCGTTCTGGTTCAGCGCGCGCAGGATGCCCTTCGCGTCGACCGCGCCGTGCTCGTAGAAGCGCGAGTCCTCGATCGCGACGATCGCCTTCTGCATGTACGGCGAGATCTCCTTGAGGGGGACCACCGTGCGGTCACGCGAGTAGACCGTGGCGATGGAGCCGCCCTGGCTGTCGAGGATCGTGGTGCGCTGACTCAGCGGCGGCTGCTTCAAGTTGGACGGGATGTCGTCGAACCCCTCCACCGAGCCCTTCGCCGCGAGGCCGAGCGCGCCGGCCGCGGGCAGGGCGATACCTGCCAGCACGGCTCCCGCGAGCACGCTGACACCTAGGAACTTCGCGGCCTGCTGAGTTGGTGACAGACCACCGCCCGAGCGCTTCTTTCCCATGGGGGCAGCCTACGTTCTGATTCGCCGGACAGGCCTCAATGCCTTGGCCTAAGCTGCTCTCAACTGTCACAGCAGTGCGGTTCGGCAACAACCCTCCGCCGGTCCCGAATCCCGGACGGGGGCCTCCCCTGCTCTTCCGGAGCTCCGAGTGAGCTCGTGGGACGCGCCCGGAGCCGGCCCGGATCGAGCCTTGATCGAGCTTGGGAAAGCGCCCGAATTCGCCTCATGCGGCATTCGATGCCCGTTGTGGCCCAGCTGAAGTGCCCTCATTTGCCGGGTTAATCACGCATGTCGCCAGCTCACTCCGTCGGGTGATCTGCCGCTTACGCATAGTCCGTTCGGGCCATCCAAGATTGGGCCCGAAGGGGGTGTTGCGCTGTGCCCACCTTCCGTAACGTCCTCAACTGGCGGCGGTGAATATGCCGCTGCCGCCGTGGGGGAGCCTCGATTCGGGAGAGGACGGCGCCGGTATGGGCTGGGTAACCGACTGGAGTGCGCAGGCGGCCTGCCGCACTACCGATCCAGATGAACTGTTCGTTCAAGGAGCAGCGCAGAACAGGGCCAAGGCGGTGTGCACCGGCTGCCCGGTGCGCACGGAGTGCCTGGCCGACGCGCTGGACAACCGCGTCGAATTCGGCGTGTGGGGTGGCATGACTGAGCGGGAGCGTCGCGCATTGCTGCGCAGGCGTCCCACGGTCACCTCGTGGCGCCATCTGCTGGAGACGGCGCGCTCCGAGTACGAGCGTGGCGCGGGCCTGCTGCCCGTGGACTTGGAGGACGACGAGACGTACGAGAGCTACGCGGCAGTGGGTTAGCGCCCGTCAGCCGCGTGGCGGTGGGGTAGGGCCCCCACCGGCCGCGTGGCAGTGGGAGCGGGAGCGGGCGCCGGAGGGAGTGGGTCGGACCCACTGCTCAGGCAGCTCGGGCCGGACCACCGACACTGGTCACCGGTTCGGATCACCATCACTGGTCACCGGGTCGGCCACCATTACTTGGTCACCGGGTCGGATCCTTGTCACTGGTCACCGGGATCACCGGCCGCGAGCCGGTCCCCGATGGCCCGAAGGCCTGCCAGGTCGTGCACGTCACCCGGCAGAGCCGTCACTTCGGCCACGGCAACCTCGGGGTGAAGCGCGGTGAAGCGATCGCGCGTGCGCTTTTCGCGCGCGAGCAGTTGCATGCGTTCCGCGTGCAGTCGCAGCAGGCCGACGGTCAGCTGCGCCACGGGCGGATGCGTGTCATGGGGATGCGCGTCATCGAGTGCGGAAGATGCGGGAGTCGGGGAACCGCCGGGGGCCTCGGTGGAGTTGCCGGGAGCTTCGTGGGATGCCTCGGGAGAAGCCTCGCGGGGGTTACGCAGTCGAACCTTCCCTTCCTCCTGATCCACAATGCGGCTCTCTTCAAGATTTTCCGCGGCGGCAAGCGCCCGCTCGGCCGAGAGCTGAGCGGCGCCGCTGCTGTGCACCCTGTTCAGCACGAGACCGGCGAGCGGCATGTCGTCGGCCGCCAGGCGCTCCACGAAGTACGCGGCCTCCCTGAGCGCGTCCCGCTCCGGCGAAGCCACCACGAGGAACGCCGTGCCCGGCGCCTGGAGCAGCCGGTAGGTGGCGTCCGCGCGGGTCCGGAAACCGCCGAACATGGTGTCCATGGCAGCCACGAACGTCTGGACGTCACGCAGCAGTTGGCCGCCGAGCAGCTTGCCCAGGGCCCCCGTCATCATCGACATCCCGACGTTCAGGAACTTCATCCCGGCCCGGCCGCCCACCTTCGCCGGGGCCATGAGCACCCGGATCAGCTTCCCGTCCAGGAAGGACCCGAGGCGCTTCGGCGCGTCGAGGAAGTCGAGGGCCGACCGCGAGGGCGGCGTGTCGACGACGATCAGGTCCCACTCGTCACGTGAGCGCAGATGCCCCAGCTTCTCCATCGCCATGTACTCCTGCGTGCCCGCGAAGCCCGCCGAAAGCGACTGGTAGAAGGGGTTGTTGAGGATCGCGCTCGCCCGCTCCTTGTCCGCGTGCGCCTCGACGATCTCGTCGAAGGTGCGCTTCATGTCGAGCATCATCGCGTGCAGCTCGCCCTCGCCGGACGGGCTCTCGATGTCCTTGACCCGGCGCGGGACGTTGTCGAGCGAATCGATCCCCATGGACTGGGCGAGCCTGCGTGCCGGGTCGATGGTCAGGACGACGACCTTGCGGCCCCGTTCGGCGGCGCGCAGGCCGAGGGCCGCCGCCGTGGTGGTCTTGCCGACGCCTCCGGAGCCGCAGCACACCACGATGCGGGTCTTCGGGTCGTCGAGCAGGGTGTCCACGTCGAGCGTGCGGGCCGGATCCAGGGGGCGTGTCGTGTCCGGGTCTCGTGCCGGGTCCGAGGTCATGCGATCCCTTGCTTCCGCAGTTCCGTGGCGAGGTCGTAGAGCCCCGCCAGGTCCATTCCCCCGGCCAGCAGGGGGAGTTCGTGCAGGGGGAGGCCCAGCTCGCCCAGGACGGCCCGCTGGGAGCCCTCCAGGGCGTACCGCTCGGCGTACTCGGCGGCCTGCTCCAGGAGCGGGTCGACCAGACGCTCGGCGACCCCTCCGCGGCGGGCCCCGCCGAGCCCGGCGGCGGACAGGGACTTGGCGATGGCGGTACGCGGGGTCTCGCCGAGGCCGAGCTCCAGGGCGTCCTCGTCGAGCAGCGCGGGCCGCACCATGTTCACGATGACGCGCCCCACGGGGAGCTTGGCGGCGCGCAGCTCGGTGATCCCGTCGGCGGTCTCCTGGACGGGCATCTCTTCGAGGAGCGTCACCAAGTGGACCGCTGTCTCCGGAGACTTGAGGACGCGCATCACGGCCTGCGCCTGATTGTGTATGGGGCCGATCTTGGCCAGGCCCGCGACCTCGTCGTTCACGTTCAGGAAGCGCGTGATGCGCCCCGTGGGCGGCGCGTCCATCACCACGCAGTCGTACGCGTAACGCCCGCTCTTGTCCTTGCGGCGTACGGCTTCACAGGCCTTGCCGGTCAGCAGGACGTCCCGCAGGCCCGGTGCGACCGTGGTGGCGAAGTCGATGGCGCCGAGTTTCTTGAGCGCGCGTCCCGCGCCCCCCAGCTTGTAGAACATCTGGAGGTAGTCGAGCAACGCCAGTTCGGGGTCGATGGCGAGGGCATACACCTCCCCGCCCCCGGGAGCGACGGCGATCTTCCGCTCCTCATACGGCAGCGCTTCGGTCTCGAAGAGCTGCGCGATGCCTTGTCTGCCCTCAACCTCCACGAGGAGAGTGCGCTTGCCCTCCGTCGCGAGGGCGAGCGCGAGTGCGGCGGCCACCGTGGTCTTGCCGGTACCGCCCTTGCCGCTGACGACCTGGAGCCTGCTCACACTTCCGAGCCTAACCAGTCGCCGTCCGGACTAAGCAGGAGGCCACCGTGAGCAGCGCCTCACAACGGCTACAGTCGGCCATATGACCAAGTGGGAATACGCAACCGTGCCGCTGCTCGTCCATGCCACGAAGCAGATTCTGGACACCTGGGGCGAGGACGGCTGGGAGCTCGTCCAGGTAGTGCCCGGGCCGAACAACCCTGAGCAGCTCGTGGCCTACCTGAAGCGGGAGAAGCAGGCATGAGCGGCGCCGTGGAGGCGAAGCTGGCCGAGCTCGGGCTGACGCTGCCCGAGGTCGTGCCGCCGATCGCCGCCTACCAGCCGGCGATCCAGTCCGGCGTGTACGTCTACACCTCGGGGCAGCTCCCGATGGTGGAGGGCAAGCTTCCGATGACCGGCAAGGTCGGCGGGGAGGTGACCCCCGAGGAGGCCAAGGAACTGGCCCGCACGTGCGCGCTGAACGCGCTCGCCGCGGTGAAGTCCGTCGCCGGTGACCTGGACCGGATCGCCCGCGTCGTGAAGGTCGTCGGCTTCGTGGCGTCGGCCCCGGACTTCACGGGCCAGCCCGCGGTGATCAACGGCACGAGCGAGCTGCTCGGCGAGGTGCTCGGCGACAAGGGCGTGCACGCCCGCAGCGCCGTGGGTGTGGCGGTCCTGCCGCTGGACGCGCCGGTCGAGGTCGAGATCCAGGTGGAGCTGACGGAGGCGTAAGCGCCGCCCTGGGTGCCTCATCGGCTGCCTCCTGGCACCCGATAGTTGCCTCTCGAACATCAGCCCACTAGGGGATAGCCTCCGCCCATGGCTAATGGGCAGTGGTACCCCCCGGAGTGGCCCGACCGTATCCGTGCGCTGAGCAGCGGCGAACTGACGCCGGCGACTCCGCGCCGGGCGGCCACGGTCATGCTCCTGCGGGACTCCGTGACGGGCCCCGCCGTACACATGCTGCGCAGACGCGCCTCCATGGCTTTCGCCGGAGGCGCGTACGCGTATCCGGGCGGCGGCGTGGACCCGCGCGACGACGACCACCTCGTGCGCTGGGCCGGCCCGTCCCTCGCGACGTGGGCGGAGCGCCTCGGGGTGGACGAGCCGGGCGCGCAGGCCATCGTGTGCGCCGCCGTCCGCGAGACGTTCGAGGAGGCGGGCGTGCTGCTCGCCGGGCCGACCCCGTCGACCGTGGTGGGCGACACCACGGGCGACGACTGGGAGGCGGACCGCGAGGCGCTGGTGGCCCGCGACGTCTCCTTCGCGGAGTTCCTCGACCGCCGGGGCCTGGTCCTCCGCAGCGACCTGCTGGCCGCCTGGGCGCGCTGGATCACCCCGGAGTTCGAACCGAAGCGCTACGACACGTTCTTCTTCGTGGCCGCCCTCCCGGAGGGGCAGCGCACCCGCAACGCCTCCACGGAGGCCGACCGTACGGTGTGGATCGCTCCGGGGGAGGCCACCGCGGGGTACGACAAGGGCGACCTCCTGATGATGCCGCCCACCATCGCGACCCTGCGCCAGCTGAGTCCCTACGGGTCGGCCGCGGAGGCCCTGGCCGCCGCCCCGGAGCGCGACCTCACCCCGGTGCTTGCCCAGGCGCGCTTCGAGGGCGGCGAGTTGGTGCTGAGCTGGCCGGGCCACGCCGAATTCACCAAGCACATCCCTACGGGGGGTTCCGCATGACCACGGCCGCGCCTGCCGTGAAGGCCACCCCTGCCACGAGGGGCGTGCCCGCAATGAAGACGACGCCTGCCACGAAGGCGACACCTGCCACGAACCGGACGGGAGCCCTCCCCGCATGACCGAAGCCGCCGCCCTTCCCGGCCAGCCCCGGGGCGGAGTCCTCAGCGGTCCCGCCACCGCCCGCGCGGTCAACGTCCTGGCTCCCAACGCGTCCGCGATGACGCTGGACGGGACCAACACGTGGATCGTGTCCGAGCCGGGCTCAGGGCTCGCGGTCGTCGTCGACCCCGGCCCCCTGGACGACGCACACCTCCAGCACGTCATCGCCACGGCCGAGGAGGCCGGGCAGCGGGTCGCGCTCACCCTCCTCACCCACGGCCACCCGGACCACGCGGAGGGCGCCGCGCGCTTCGCCGAGCTGACCGGAACCAAGGTGCGGGCCCTCGACCCCGCGCTGCGCCTCGGCGACGAGGGCCTCGGCGCGGGTGACGTGATCACCACGGGCGGCCTGGAGCTCCGCGTGGTCCCGACGCCGGGCCACACCGCGGACTCCCTCTGCTTCCATCTCCCGGCCGATCAGGCGGTCCTGACGGGCGACACCGTCCTGGGGCGCGGTACGACGGTCGTGGCGCACCCTGACGGCCGTCTGGGGGACTATCTGGACTCCCTGCGGCGCCTGCGGTCCCTGACGGTCGACGACGGCGTGCACACGGTCCTGCCGGGCCACGGCCCGGTCCTGGAGGACGCCCAGGGCGTCGTCGAGTTCTACCTCGCCCACCGCGCGAACCGCCTGGCCCAGGTCGAGACTGCCGTGGAGAACGGCCACGCGGCCCCGTCGGACGTGGTCGCCCACGTCTACGCGGACGTGGACCGCTCCTTGTGGCCGGCGGCGGAACTGTCGGTGAGGGCGCAACTGGACTACTTGCGTGAACACGGCTTGATCTAGCCGTAACCCAGCTGCGGAAGCACGGATGGGGCCCCGCCGCGGAAACACGGACGGGGTCCAGCCTCCGAGAGGCTGGACCCCATCCACGTAAGAAACAGCGTCAGCGAATCCGCGTCAGCGAGACCCCGTCAGCGTGACCTCTTGGCCAGTCGCTCCACGTCCAGCAGGATCACCGCACGCGCCTCCAGCCGGAGCCAGCCGCGCCCGGCGAAGTCCGCCAGGGCCTTGTTGACCGTCTCGCGGGACGCGCCGACCAACTGGGCCAGCTCCTCCTGCGTGAGGTCGTGCACGACGTGGATGCCCTCTTCGGACTGCACGCCGAAGCGGCGCGACAGGTCCAGAAGGGCGCGGGCCACACGCCCGGGCACGTCGGAGAAGACCAGGTCGGACATCTGGTCGTTCGTCTTGCGCAGGCGCCGGGCAACGGCACGCAGCAGTGCCGCGGCCACCTCGGGCCGTGCGTTCAGCCACGGCTGAAGGTCGCCGTGGCCCAGGCCGAGCAGCTTGACCTCGGTGAGCGCGGAGGCGGTGGCCGTACGCGGACCCGGGTCGAACAGCGAGAGCTCACCGATGAGCTCTCCGGGGCCGAGCACCGCGAGCATGTTCTCGCGCCCGTCGGGTGAGGTGCGGTGAAGCTTCACCTTGCCCTCGGTGACCACATAAAGGCGGTCTCCGGGGTCGCCCTCATGGAAAAGCGCATCCCCGCGCGCGAGCGTCACCTCACTCATGGAGGCGCGGAGCTCCGCGGCCTGCTCGTCATCGAGCGCCGCGAAGAGCGGGGCGCGCCGCAGAACGTCGTCCACGAGTTCTCTCCTTGTCGACCTGCATCAGGGGACCGGGTCCCCATTTTGCCGGACCGTCCAAACAGTGTGATCAGTCACAAGTCTGCCGCACTGGCGTCGCATGCTGTGCGGGAGGGGGCCAATTGGGGGCCGATCCATGGGGTCCGGGGCGGATGTCAGTGTCGGGCTCTAGGCTGGCCGGGTGTCCAAAAAGCCGGTGAGAGCACAGGCCAGGAGGGCCGGGAAGGCGACAGCCAACCCGGATTCCGCTGTGGGCGAACATACTTCCACTGGGCCAGAGAATGCGACAAAAGGGACAAGGGTGCCACCGGTGAGCAAGCCTTCGGAGCGGAAACCAGCCACCGCCGGCGCGGCGAAAACCACCCCGGCCAAGAAGGCCACTCCGGCTGCCAAGAAGGCCGTACCGGCGAAGAGGACCGCCGCGGCCAAGAAGACCACCGCAGCGAAGAAGGCCATCCCGGCCAAGAAGGTCACGGCAGCCCCAAAGGCCACCCCTGCCAAAGCCCCGGCCACCCCGAAGTCCAAGGCTGCCTCCAAAGCCACCTCCAAAGCCGCCCCCGAGTCCCACACCGCCCTCGTCCGCCGGGCCCGCCGCATCAACCGTGAGCTCGCCGAGGTGTACTCGTACGCACACCCCGAGTTGGACTTCGAGAACCCCTTCGAGCTGCTCGTCGCCACGGTTCTCTCCGCGCAGACGACCGACCTGCGGGTGAACCAGACGACCCCGCGCCTCTTCGCCGCGTATCCGACCCCGGAGGACCTCGCCGCCGCGAACCCCGAAGAGGTCGAGGAGTTGATCCGGCCGACCGGGTTCTTCCGGGCGAAGACGAAGTCGATCATGGGGCTCGCCACGGCTCTCAGGGACGACCACGGTGGCGAGGTCCCCGGTCGCATAGAGGACCTGGTCAAGCTGCCCGGCGTAGGACGCAAGACCGCGTTCGTGGTGCTCGGGAACGCCTTCGGGGTCCCCGGCATCACCGTGGACACCCACTTCGGGCGGCTCGTCCGGCGCTGGAAGTGGACCGAGGAGACCGACCCCGTGAAGGTCGAGGCCGCCATCGCCGACCTCTTCCCGAAGAGCGAGTGGACGATGCTCTCGCACCGCGTGATCTTCCACGGCCGCCGGATCTGCCACTCCCGCAAGCCCGCCTGCGGCGCCTGCCCGATCGCCGACCTCTGCCCGTCGTACGGGGAGGGCGAGACCGACCCGGAGAAGGCGAAGAAGCTCCTGAAGTACGAGATGGGCGGCCTGCCGGGCCAGCGTCTGAAGCCCCCGCCGGACTATCCGGGGAAGGCGGCGCCTCCGCTGGGCGCCGCATGAGCGAGGAACCAACCGAGGGTCCACAGGCGTTGTCCACAGTTGGACGGGGGTGCCGATGACGCACGCGAGCGACACGAGCGAGACAACCGACACGAGCGATACGTACATGAGCGACATGAGCGATGGGAACGGCTTCCAGGAGCGGCCCGGCGGCACAGACAGCCCGCACCCCAACGGCACAGGGAGCCCCAACGGACACGTGCGCCTCAGCACCGAAGGACTCCCCGCCTGGCTGGATCCGGTCGCACGCGCGGCCGAGACGGTCCTGCCGACCCAGCTCAGCCGCTTCCTGCCCCCGGAGAGCGGCGCCGGACGCCAGTCCGCCGTACTGATCCTCTTCGGAGAGGGCGCACGCGGCCCCGAGCTGCTTCTGATGGAGCGTTCGGGAAACCTCCGCTCGCACGCGGGACAGCCCTCCTTCCCCGGCGGCTCCCTCGACCCCGAGGACGGCGACCCGATGACGGACGGCCCGCTGCACGCCGCCCTGCGCGAGGCCGAGGAGGAGACCGGGCTCGACCCCCGGGGCGTCCAGATCTTCGGCGTGCTGCCCAAGCTCTTCATCCCGGTGAGCGACTTCGTGGTGACCCCGGTGCTCGGCTGGTGGCGCAGGCCCACGCCCGTCGGCGTCGTCGATCCGGCCGAGACGGCCCGTGTCTTCACGGTCCCCGTGTCCGATCTCACGGATCCCGCGAACCGCGCGACGACGATTCATCCGAGCGGTCACCAAGGCCCGGCGTTCCTCGTCGAGTCTGCTCTGGTCTGGGGTTTTACGGCCGGAGTGATCGACAGAATCCTGCATTTCGCAGGCTGGGAGCGCCCCTGGGACCGCACCAAGCAGGTGCCGCTCGACTGGCGCGCATGACAAGGTTGCGGGGACGTGGCGACCGCGATGCGAGGCGAGGATTGAATCGGTGAACGTGCTGGACATCCTTTTGGTGGTCGCCGCCGTGTGGTTCGCGGTCGTCGGTTATCGCCAGGGATTCGTCGTCGGCATCCTGTCGGTGATCGGTTTTCTGGGCGGCGGACTCGTCGCGGTGTACCTGCTGCCCGTCATCTGGGGCGCCCTCACGGACGACGAGGGGGCGGTGAGCACGACAGCGGCCGTCGTCGCCGTGGTCATCGTGATCGTCTGTGCCTCCATCGGCCAGGCCTTCACCACGCACTTGGGCAACAAGCTCCGCCGGTACATCACTTGGCAGCCCGCCCGCGCCCTGGACGCCACGGGCGGCGCGCTCGTCAACGTACTGGCGATGCTTCTCGTCGCCTGGCTGATCGGCTCCGCCCTCGCGGGCACGACGCTGCCCACGGTCGGCAAGGAAGTACGCAACTCCAAGATCCTGCTGGGCGTCTCGCGCACGCTGCCGAACCAGGCCGACACCTGGTTCGCGGACTTCTCGTCCGTCCTTGCGCGCAACGGCTTCCCACAGGTCTTCAGCCCGTTCTCGAACGAGCCCATCACCGAGGTCCAGGCCCCCGATCCCAAGCTCGCCAAGAGCGCGGTCGCCACGAAGGCCAAGCGCTCCATCGTGAAGGTGCAGGGCGAGGCCCGCGGCTGCGGCAAGGTCCTCGAAGGCACCGGCTTCGTCTTCTCCGACCGCCGCGTGATGACGAACGCGCACGTGGTCGGCGGTGTGGACGAGCCGACGGTGCAGATAGGCGGGGACGGCAGGACGTACGACGCGAAGGTCGTGCTCTACGACTGGGAGCGCGACATCGCCGTACTGGACGTGCCGACCCTCCAGGCGCCCGCGCTGCAGTTCACGTCGAAGGACGCCGCCAGCGGTGACAACGCGATCGTGGCGGGCTTCCCGGAGAACGGCCCGTACGACGTCCGCCCCGCGCGCGTGCGCGGTCGCATCACGGCCAACGGCCCGGACATCTACCACCGGGGCACCGTGCGCCGAGACGTGTACTCGCTCTACGCGACCGTCCGCCAGGGCAACTCCGGCGGCCCGCTGCTCACGCCCGAAGGCAAGGTCTACGGCGTGGTGTTCGCGAAGTCGCTCGACGACCCGGACACCGGCTACGCCCTCACCGCCGACGAGGTCCGCAAGGACATCGAGGCAGGCCGCACCGCCAACCAAGAGGTCGACAGCGAGGGCTGCGCGCTCTAGTCGGCGCGCAGTCGGGGGAGCGGTCGGAGCAGGCGGATCGATCGCGCGTATGCCTCGGCCGAGTCGCGCGTACGCCCTTGGTTCAGTCGCGCGTATGCCTCAGCCGCGCCGAGACCCAGCGGGCCCTGCGGCGCAGGATGTGGGGAATGCCGATGCCCTGAGCAGGGCCTTCATGGCCCGGGTCATGCGGACCGCCCCTCTCACGGCTGTTCAGCGCTGTGGCCGAGCGGCGATTGCGTGCTACGTCACTGTAGTCGTGCGTCCAGCCCATACCCGGACGTGTGCCCGTGCCTCAAGGTCGGTAATCGCGCCCACGGGCCCCAATTGGCCTATGCGGGCGGCAATTGGCCGTTCGAAGGACAGGTGTTCCCCTGATGCTCCCCTGACCCTGCTTCAGGACCTCGCGCAGGACCTCGTTCAGGGCCTCGTTCAGGGCCCCGCGCGGCCTACCGGTCCGGCTCGGGATCCTTCAGCCAGTTCACCAGCTCGGTGGAGAAGGCGACAGGGTCCTCCTCCTGCGGGAAGTGCCCCAGACCGTCGAACAGCCGCCACCGGTAAGGCGCTTCGACGTACTCGCCCGAGCCGGCCGCGCTGCGCGTGCGCATCACGGGGTCCAGCGAGCCGTGCAGATGCAGCGTGGGAACCCGTACGGGGCGCTTCATGCGCCGGTTGAACTGGATGCCGTCAGGACGGGCCATCGACCGCACCATCCAGCGGTACGGCTCGACCGAGCAGTGCGCCGTCGACGGGATCGTCATGGCACGGCGGTACGTCTCCACCGACTCGTCGTCCGGAAGCCGCGGACCCGACCAGTCCCGCACCAGACGCCCCACCAGAGCGGCGTCATCGGCGACGAGTTGACGCTCCGGCACCCACGGCCGCTGGAAGCCCCACACGTACGAGGCCGCGGAGGTCTGCTTCCGGTCCGAAAGCATCGCCGAGCGCCAGCGCCGCGGGTGCGGCATCGAGGAGACGGCGAGGCGGCGCACCAGCTTGGGCCGCATCACGGCCGCCGTCCACGCGAGGTACCCGCCCAGGTCGTGCCCGACGAGCGCGGCATCCGGCTCGCCGAGCGACCGCACGACGCCCGTGATGTCGAGCGCGAGGTTCGCCGGGTCGTAACCGCGCGGCGTACGGTCGCTGCCGCCCACGCCCCGCAGGTCCATCGCGACCGCACGGAAGCCCGCGTCGGCGAGCGCCACCATCTGGTGCCGCCAGGTCCACCAGAACTGCGGAAAGCCGTGCAGGAGCAGCACGAGCGGCCCGTCGCCCATCTCGGCGATGTGGAAACGGGCGCCGTTGGCGGCGACGTCCCGGTGGGTCCACGGTCCTTCGATGCGTACGAGTGACGTCGGTTGGGCCGGATGGGGGGCGGGCGTGGCAGGGTCCGTCATGAAGACGAGCGTGCCACAGCCGAAGCCTTGTCACCGACACGGTCGAGGGTGGCTCCCACGGCGGGCGCGGGGCCCACCGAACGCGGGTGCGGCTTGACGTTCTGCAGTACGGCAGCCGTCTCCTTGGCCGACGCGGCGGCCTTCTGCGGCCCCTTGCCCTTCTTGGCCTTCTTCGCGAAGACGACGCCGATCAGCGCGAGCACCCCCGCGACCAGCACGTTCGCCGCGAAGGAGAGCAGGAAGCAGATCGCCATGTTCCATCCGCTCCAGGTGCGGATGCCGTACGCCAGGGCGAAGCTCAGCATCGGCAGCGAGAAGATCAGCACCGTCCCCGCCGCGGCGAACGCGGCGCCGCCGACCGCACCCCGCTTGACGTCCTGCCGCAGCTGGGCCTTGGCCAGCGCGATCTCGTCGTGCACCAGCGCGGACATCTCGCTGGTCGCCGTGGAGACCAGCTGGCCGAGGCTGCGTTCGGTGCCGACGGGCCCGTCGGGTGCGCTCATCGCTTCTCCCCTTCTCCGTAAGCCTGCGTAAGCCTGCTCACATACGTCTGTTCCGGTACGACCGCTCAGCTCAGTCTGCGCAGTCAAGTCTGCTCAGATCATGCCGGACCCTCGTCATCGGCGCGTGCCCCGGCCGACACTTCGGCAAGCCTGCGGTGCTCGGCGGCTTTCTTTTCGTAGATCGCGGCCATCCGCAGGTGGTACTCCGGCTTGTCCTGTTCGTACACGTCAGGGATGCCGTCGAGGTCGTCGTCGCGCTCCTCGGCGTCGTACAGCGCGCGGTAGCGGGCGTTGCGCACCTTGAGCAGGATCCCGGAGAGCACGGCCGCGATGAGAGAGCCCATCAGGACGGCTGCCTTGATCTCACCGGTGAGCAGCGGGTCCTCGGTGAAGGCGAGTTCACCGATCAGGAGCGAGACGGTGAAGCCGATGCCGGCCAGCGAGGCGACCGCGAACACGTCCGGCCAGGCGAGCTCGTCGTTGAGTTCGGCCTTGGTGAACCGCGCCGCGAGCCAGGTGCCGCCGAAGATGCCGACTGCCTTGCCGACCACGAGCCCGAGGACGACACCGAGTGTCTCCGGCCTGGTGAAGACGTCCCCCAGGGCGCCGCCCGACACCACGACACCGGCGCTGAACAGCGCGAACAGCGGTACGGCGAGTCCTGCGGAGAGGGGGCGCACAAGGTGTTCGATGTGCTCGCCCGGGGAGTGCTCCTCGCCCTCGCGGCGGGTGCAGCGGAGCATCAGGCCCATGGCGACACCGGCGATCGTGGCGTGGATGCCGCTGTTGTACATCAGCCCCCAGATCACCAGGGCCAGCGGAACGTAGACGTACCAGCCGCGTACGCCCTTGCGGAGCAGCAGCCAGAAGACCGCGAGGCCGATGACGGCGCCGCCGAGCGCCGCGAAGTTGAGGTCGCTGGTGAAGAACACCGCGATGATCAGGATCGCGAAGAGGTCGTCGACGACGGCGAGGGTGAGCAGGAAGGCGCGCAGGGCGGACGGCAGCGAGGTGCCGATGACCGCGAGGACGGCGAGCGCGAAGGCGATGTCCGTGGCGGTCGGCACCGCCCAGCCGTCCATGGATCCGCCGCCGACCGTGTTGACCGTGAAGTACACGAGCGCGGGTACGGCCATGCCGCAGAGCGCGGCGACGACGGGCAGCGCGGCGGCCTTGGGGTCGCTCAGATCGCCCGCGACCAGCTCACGCTTGAGTTCGATCCCGGCGACGAAGAAGAAGACGGCGAGCAGTCCGTCGGCCGCCCAGTGCTGGATGGAGAGGTCGAGGCCGAGGGCGCTGGGTCCCAGGTGGAAACCGCTCACGGACGCGTACGAACCGCCGGCGGTGTTCGCCCAGATCAGTGCGGTGACGGCGGCGACGAGGAGGAGGACACCACCGACGGTCTCGGCACGCAGCGCGTTCGCGACGAAGTTCCGCTCGGGCAGCGAGAGCCGTCCGAGGACCTTGCGGTTGTTCTGGGGTGCGTTGCTGGGTGCGGGCGCGGCCACGGGGGTCGACCTCCGGTCGGTAGGCAGGACAAAACACTTGCCGACCAGACTTCCCGGCGCACCCAGATGCTTCGTGTACTTCGTGTCGTGACTTCTTGTCGCGTTGTTGACGCGGTCCTTAGCGTACCTAACGTGTCCTTGGGGTGCGCGAGCCCATCCGGTGATCGTCACTTTATGCGCAAAAGGGCCATCCGGCGCGATGCCGGACGGCCCTTCGGCGCATGGGGCACGAGGTGCCCCGGTGGATCAGTCCTCGCTCGGCGCGGCCGGCAGCTTGGTCTGGATGAGGTCCATCACGGAGGAGTCCGTGAGCGTGGTGACGTCTCCCAGCTCGCGGTTCTCGGCGACGTCCCGGAGCAGGCGCCGCATGATCTTCCCGGACCGCGTCTTCGGCAGCTCGGCCACCGGAAGGACCCGCTTCGGCTTGGCGATCGGCCCCAGGGCCGTGCCCACGTGGTTGCGCAGGTCCGCCACGAGGCCCTCGTCGTCGGCGTTGGCCGTGCCCCGCAGGATCACGAACGCGACGATGGCCTGGCCGGTGGTCTCGTCCGCCGCGCCCACGACCGCCGCCTCGGCGACCGACGGGTGCGAGACGAGCGCCGACTCGACCTCGGTGGTGGAGATGTTGTGCCCGGACACGAGCATCACGTCGTCCACCCGGCCGAGGAGCCAGATGTCGCCGTCGTCGTCCTTCTTGGCGCCGTCACCGGCGAAGTACTTGCCCTCGAAGCGCGACCAGTACGTGTCGATGAAGCGCTGGTCGTCGCCCCAGATGGTCCGCAGCATCGAGGGCCACGGCTCGGTCAGGACGAGGTAGCCGCCACCGCCGTCCGGCACTTCGCGCGCCTCGTCGTCGACGACGGTCGCGGAGATGCCCGGCAGCGCGCGCTGGGCGCTTCCCGGCTTGGTCTCGGTCACGCCCGGCAGCGGCGAGATCATCATCGCGCCGGTCTCGGTCTGCCACCAGGTGTCCACGATGGGGCACGTGTCGGCGCCGATGTTCTTCCGGTACCACATCCAGGCCTCGGGGTTGATCGGCTCACCGACCGACCCGAGGACCCGCAGGCTGCTGAGGTCGAACTTCGCGGGGATGTCGTCGCCCCACTTCATGAACGTACGGATCGCCGTCGGCGCCGTGTAGAGGATCGTCACGCCGTACTTCTGGACGATCTCCCAGAAGCGCCCCTGGTGCGGGGTGTCGGGCGTGCCCTCGTACATGACCTGCGTCGCGCCGTTCGCCAGCGGGCCGTACGTGATGTACGAGTGCCCGGTGACCCAGCCGATGTCGGCCGTGCACCAGTAGACGTCGGTCTCCGGCTTGAGGTCGAAGACGGCGTGGTGGGTGTACGCGGCCTGCGTCAGATAGCCGCCGGAGGTGTGGAGGATGCCCTTCGGCTTACCCGTCGTGCCCGACGTGTAGAGGATGAAGAGCGGGTTCTCGGCGTCGAAGGCCTCGGGCGTGTGCTCGGCGGACTGGCGCTCGGTGAGCTCGTGCCACCACACGTCACGGCCCTCGGTCCACGCCACGTCCTGGCCGGTGCGGCGCACGACGAGGACGTGCTCGACGGAGCTCCCCTCGCGCGACACGGCGTCGTCGACCGCGGGCTTCAGGGCGGCGGGCTTGCCCCTGCGGTAGCCGCCGTCGGAGGTGATGACGACCTTGGCGTCGGCGTCCTTCACGCGCGTGGCGATGGCGTCGGCGGAGAACCCGCCGAAGACCACGGAGTGCGCGGCGCCGATGCGGGCACAGGCCAGCATCGACACGACGGCCTCGGGGATCATCGGCAGATAGACGGCGACGCGGTCGCCCTGCCGGACGCCGAGCTCGGTCAGCGCGTTGGCGGCCCGGCTCACCTCGTCCTTGAGCTCGGCATAGGTGATGGCCCGGCTGTCGCCGGGCTCACCCTCGAAGTGGATCGCCACACGGTCGCCGTTCCCGGCCTCCACATGGCGGTCCACGCAGTTGTACGCGACGTTGAGCTTCCCGTCGGCGAACCACTTCGCGAACGGCGGGTTCGACCAGTCGAGCGTCTCGGTCGGTTCAGTGGCCCAGGTCAGCCGGCGGGCCTGCTCGGCCCAGAAGCCGAGTCGGTCAGCCTTGGCCTGTTCGTACGCCTCCGCGGTGACGTTGGCGTTGGCCGCCAGGTCGGCCGGCGGCGCGAACCTTCGCTCTTCCTTAAGAAGGTTGGCCAGGCTTTCGTTGCTCACGACATCTCCCATTCCCAGGGTGTCCGTTGTGTCCAAAGCCACAGCTCATCAGACCCGAACCCCTGGTGACAAGAGGCTGCCGAAAATTGGTTTAGACCTTTACTCGGGTGGGCGGCTCCTCGCGGGGTGTTCCCTGCTGCGGTGACGGCGTCACCTGGTCGAATACGTCGTCCGGACTCTCCGTCAGGAGATAGGCCTGCGCCTCGCCGACGTGGAAGTACATGCCGTGCAGTTCGAGGGAGCCCTCGGCCATGCGCCGCGCCACGGCCTCGTGCCCGCGCAGGTGCTCCAGCTGCTGGACCACGTTGGTCAGACAGAGCTGCTCGACGGCGTCGGCAGGTGCCCGCCCGGCCAGCCGCGCCCAGCCCTCGTCCTCGTGGGCCGCCATGCGCTCAAGGCTCGGCATGCCGTGCCGCAGCCACCGCTTCAGGGGCGTCTGGGTGCCCCCGGGCGGCGTGGTGAGCAGCGCCTGCATCGCCCCGCACCCGGAGTGCCCGCACACGGTGATGGACCGCACCTTCAGTACGTCCACCGCGTACTCGATCGCCGCGGCCACCGAGTCGTCGCCGCTCTCGGCGCCCGGCAGCGGCACCAGGTTCCCGACGTTGCGTACGACGAAGAGGTCGCCGGGGCCGCTCGACGTGATCATCGACGTGACGAGCCGGGAGTCGGCGCAGGTCAGGAAGAGCTGCGAGGGCTGCTGTCCGTCGCGTGCGAGCCGGGCCAGCTCCCCTCGCACATGCGGCGCCGTGTTCCGCTGGAACGCGCTGATGCCGCTCTCCAGTTGGTGCGCGCTGGGCCGTCCCTCGCCATGGTGTGCTTCCTGGGGCCGGTCGCAGTGGTGGTTGCGCCAGGCCGTCCAGGGCCGGCAGCAGGAGTGCGACGCGCTGGCGGGCTCGGCGATGCGCGTCCCGGCGCGCCCGGTCACCTCGACGGTGCCGCCCTGCGCGGTGTGCGCGTCCTGCCAGCACTGCAGCGCTTCGAACGCCGCGTGGTCCATGAACGATCCGTCCAACTCGACGATGGTGGACGCCCCGTGGGGCACGAGATGCAGCGCCCTGCTGAGGCGCGGCACGGCGAGGAAGGTCAGCTGCCCGCGCACGCGCACGTGGTGGACCCCGTCCTCCTCGGTGTGGGTGATCCGGGTGCGGGCGAGGCGGTGCAGCGCGACGGCCACGGCCACGGCGACGCCGAGCATCACGCCTTCGAGCACCCCGAAGCAGATCACGCCGAGGATCGTGGCGGAGTACACGAGGATCTCGCGGTGGCGGGTGATGGTGCGGATGTGGTTCAGGTTCACCATCTGGATGCCGACCGCCATCACCAGGGCGGCGAGCGCGGCGAGCGGGATCAGCTCCAGCAGAGGGACCATCAGGGCGGCGGCCAGTACTACCCAAACGCCGTGCAGCATCGTGGAGTTCCGGCTGACGGCACCGGCCCGCACATTGGCCACGCTGCGCACCGCGACCCCGGCGACCGGGAGCCCGCCGAGCGCTCCGGACACGGCGTTGGCGGCACCCTGGCCCAGCAGCTCGCGGTTGAGGTCGGAGCGGATGCCGCCGGCCCGCGGATCGCGCCGCCCGGAGACGAGCTTGTCCACGGCGACGGCGCCGAGCAGTGACTGCACGCTGCAGACCAGCGTGACGGTGAGGACGGCGGCGACGAGCCCGAGAACGGGCCCTCGGGGCAGGCCTGCCAGGGCGTGACTGCTCCACGACGGCAGGTCGACCTTGGCCACGCTCAGCCCGGCGACCGCGGCGACGGCCGTCGCTACGGCGACGGAGACCAGGGGGGCCGGTACGACACGCAGGGCTCTGCCCGCACGGCCCGGGATCCGGGGCCAGAGCAGCAGCACCGCGAGGGTCAGCACGCTGATGGACAGCGCGGACGGCTGCGGCTTCGCCAACTGGGCGGGCAGCGCACGGAGGTTGTCGAGCACGGCGCTCTGCGGGGTCCCGCCGAGCACGATGTGCAGCTGGGCTACGGCGATGGTGACCCCGATGCCGGCCAGCATGCCGTGCACGACGGCGGGGCTGACGGCCAGCGCCGAGCGGGCCACGCGCAGGCAGCCGAGGCCCAGTTGGGCGATTCCGGCCAGGACGGTGATGGCGCAGGTGGTCCGCCAGCCGTACTGGTGGATGAGGTCGGCGGTGACGACCGTGAGCCCTGCGGCGGGGCCACTGACCTGCAGCGGCGATCCGCCGATCCATCCGGCGACCAGACCGCCGACGGCGGCGGCGACGAGGCCTGCCTGGAGCGGCGCTCCGGTGGCGAGCGCGATACCGAGGGACAGGGGCAGGGCGATCAGGAAGACGGCGATCGACGCGGACACGTCGGCGCCGGCGATGCGGAACTTACGGATCTTGCGGAACTTGCCGGGCGGCGGCCCGTGGGGCTCGTGGTCGCGTGAGGCGTGGGCCGAGTCGGTGGCATGGGTGGGGACGCAGGCAGACATGGTTTCCCGTCTCCTCCGGGGCAGCGCGGTCGCGGAACTAGGGGTCCTCCGGGGGTCTCCGGAGGGCGGGTCGCGGCCGTGGGTCACGGCGTTGCAGCGGCGGGATATCTCAACTCTCGGTAAATGAATCGTAATGGAGAGTAAAGGTCTCGGATAGACAAGTGGAGCAAATGGGGCACTAGATCACCCTGAAGGGTGAATAAAGCTATTCATCGGCTTGTCGGAACGTCTGCCCGGAGTCTCCGTGCGACGTTGGCGGCGCTGTGGGTCATTACCGGGCAAATACTGCTCAATCGTCCCCGGTGATGACACCTGAAGCGCGCCCTCGTGGGCTCCCCGCAGCGCCTCTGCGGGGAGTGCCCCGATTCGAAGCCGACTGAAGGAAGAAGGTGGGCGGAAGATGGCCGCCACCCAGAGGATCCACCGGATCGCCGCGGGCATCGCCGCCCTCGTGGCATGCGCCGCCGCACTGGCCGGTTGCTCGCACGGCGACACCGGCGCCAAGCCGGGCGCACCGGGCGCCAAGAAGGCAGCCCCCGCCCAGGCCCCCAAGAGTGCGGTCCGCTTGATCGGTGACGGCTCCACCGCCTTCACCGGCCGGCAGCCGCACCTGCCCGAGCCCGCCCGTCTGAGACCCGGCCAGAAGCCGCCCCAGTTCGTCGTCTTCTCCTGGGACGGCGCCGGCGAGGACAGTCAGAAACTCTTCTCGCACTTCCGCAAGGTGGCCAAGCGGAACAACGCCACGATGACGTACTTCCTCAGCGGCGTGTACATGCTCCCCGAGTCGAAGCGGAAGCTCTACGACCCGCCGCAGCACCTGTCCGGCAGTTCGGACATCGGCTTCAACGACCGCAAGGGAATCAAGGACACCGTGGACCAGCTCCGCGGCGCCTGGCTCGAGGGCAACGAGGTCGGCACCCACTTCAACGGCCACTTCTGCGGCACCAGCGGCGGCGTGGGCCAGTGGTCGGTCGCCGACTGGAAGAGCGAGATCAACCAGGCCAAGTCCTTCGTGAAGGGCTGGAAGACGAACACGGGCACGAAGAAGGCGCAGCCGCTGCCCTTCGACTACGACAAGGAACTCATCGGCGCCCGCACGCCCTGCCTGGAAGGCCAGAAGAACTTCATGCGGGCGGCCCGCGACCTGGGCTTCCGCTACGACACCAGCGGCGTGAACAACCAGGTCTGGCCCAAGAAGAAGGAAGGTCTCTGGGACCTGTCGATGCAGCTGGTCCCCGTCCCCGGCCGCAAGTTCGAGACGCTGACCATGGACTACAACTTCATGGTGAACCAGTCGGGCACGACGTCCCAGGGCGACCCCGACAAGCACGAGTACTGGGGTGACCAGATGCGCGACGGCCTGCTCCAGGGCTTCGACCGCGCCTACAAGGGCAACCGCGCCCCGCTGATCATCGGCAACCACTTCGAGTCCTGGAACGGCGGCACGTACATGCGCGCCATCGAGGAGACGATCGAGTCGGTCTGCACCAAGCGCGACGTGCGCTGTGTCTCCTTCCGCCAACTCGCCGACTGGCTCGACGCCCAGGACCCGCAGACCGTGGAACGCCTCACCAAGCTCCCGGTCGGCAAGGCACCGAAGGAGGGCTGGGCATCCTTCCTCTCCGCCCAGCCCGCCCCGGCCCCGAAGGGCGTCCCGGGAGCCCCGGCAGCCAAGCCGTAGTCGTCAGGCGCTCTGCGGCTGTGACTCGCGCAGGACGAACGTGGGGTCGACCTGGCCGGCCAGGTCGGCGCCCGTTCGTTCGTTGCCCCAGCTCTGGGCGTTCTTCAGGTGGAAGTGGACCATCTGGCGGGTGTAGCGGTCCCAGTCCCTGCGGTCGTACGAGGTGTCGACGGCGCTCTGAAGTGCCTGCAGGGAAAGGCGGTTGGCGTCCTCCAGGAGCTCGAACCGGGGCGGGCGGCCCTTCTCCATGGCGCGCACCCAGTCCGAGTGCCCGACCGTCACCAGGAGGTCGTCGCCGACCTGCTCGCGCAGGAAGTCGATGTCGTCCTGGCCCTGCACCTTGTTGCCGACGACCTTGAGGTCGACGCCGAAGTCCCGCGCGTATTCCTTGTACTGGCGATAGACGGAGACCCCCTTCCGGGTCGGCTCGGCAACCAGGAACGTCATGTCGAAGCGGGTGAACATGCCGGACGCGAAGGAGTCCGAACCTGCGGTCATGTCCACGACCGCGTACTCGTCGCGTCCGTCGACCAGGTGGTTCAGGAACAGCTCCACCGCCCCCGTCTTGGAGTGGTAGCAGGCGACACCGAGATCGGCTTCGGTGAACGGCCCGGTCACCATCAAACGCACGGCCGCGTCGTCGAGTTCCACCGGCCGCGCACACGCGTCGTACACCGGGTTGTCCTCGCGCACCCGCAGGATCCGCGAGCCCTCGCCGGGCGGCGTCGTCTTGATCATCGTGTCGGCGGAGGCGATCCGCGGGTTCGAGCCCCGCAGATAGTCCTTGATCAGGGGGAGCCGCGCGCCCATGGCCGGCAGCGCGGCAGCGTCCGCCTCGTCGAGGCCGAGCGCGGGACCCAGGTGCTGGTTGATGTCGGCGTCCACCGCGAGGACCGGTGCTCCGGTGGCGGCGAGGTGTCGGATGAACAGCGAGGACAGCGTGGTCTTGCCGCTGCCGCCCTTCCCTACGAAAGCGATTTTCATAGTCACCAAGAGTAGTGGCACGATCACGTGACGTATCGATGCGGCGTGAAGAAGACCACTCCTTCGTGGGGCGGGCGCCCGGGGTGCGTAGGGTCGTACTCATGAGTACGACAGCCGATCCGCTCGCGGCCCTGGGCGCACTGCCCGGCGTGGCCGACTCCGTGGACTCCGTGCGCAAGGCCGTGGACCGCGTCTACGGCCACCGGATCATGCGGCGCCGCAGCAATGAGATCACCTCCGAGGCCGCGCTGCGCGGCGCGCGCGGCTCGGCGGCGCTCTCCGGTGCCGACTGGGCACTCGAAGAGGTCCGCCGCCGCAGCGACTTCAGCGGCGGCGGCGAGGCCCGCACGATCGGCGCGGCCCTGCGGCTGACGGCGGAGGCGGGCCAACTCCTGTCCATCTGGCGGCAGTCACCGCTCCGGGTCCTCGCGCGCCTCCATCTGGTGGCCGCCGCGGAGAACGACGAGGCGGCGGGCCGGCCGCGCCTGGCCGGTGAGCCGGTGGACGAGCCGCTGGTCGAGCTGGATGTGCCGGACTCCGACGAGGTGGCGGGCCGCCTGGAGGGCCTGTCGCGGCTGATCATCGCGGGCGGCTCCGCACCGGCCCTCGTGACGGCGGCCGTGGTGCACGGCGAGCTGCTCAGCCTGCGCCCCTTCGGCTCGCACAACGGTCTGGTGGCGCGGGCCGCCGAGCGCATCGTCCTGGTGGGCAGCGGGCTCGACCCGAAGTCCGTCTGCCCTGCCGAGGCGGGCCACGCGGAGCAGGGGCGTGCGGCCTACGTGGGGGCGCTCGACGGCTACGCGTCCGGGACGCCGGAGGGGATGGCCGCCTGGATCGCCCACTGCGGGCGTGCGGTCGAGCTGGGGGTCAGGGAGTCCACGGCGGTCTGCGAGGCGATGCAGCGCGGCGCGGCCTGAGGCGCCTTCGAAGAGGCGTTACGAGGAGACGAAGAGGCCCTGACACAGGGATGCGGCGGTACGAGAACTCGTACCGCCGCTGGCATGTTCACCGGGTTACCAAGCGTCCTCGAAAGTTGCCCATCAGGTCGGGAACTTAGCCCGTCACCTGGTGCGGCTGGCCCGTAATCGACGGGTCGACGTCGCGTGGGTGCTCGATGTTCATGCTTCGGTCCGTGGGGCCTTTTGCGTTTAAAGGTAATCCTCTCGGATGTCCTTGGTCTCGCGGGCCGTTGACTCCTTTGTACTCCTGTCCTGGGGTAAGCGGAAGTGCTGGCACTACTTCTTTACTTTTAGGTTCAAACAAGGGTGAATCGGGCGCGGGAAGTCCGTCGGCGACTCGCGAACCACACGAGCCCCGCCGTGGCCGCCGCGGCACCCACCGCAGCCACCGCCACGAGTGCCGGCCGGGATGGTGCCGGGCGCCTCTTCTTGAGCCGCACCGGGCGATGGAAGTCGAGAATCGGCCACCCGCGCGCGATGGCCTCCCGGCGCAATGCCCGATCCGGGTTGACCGCGTGCGGAAACCCCACGGATTCGAGCATCGGAAGGTCGGTCGCCGAGTCGCTGTAGGCGTGGCAGCGGTCGAGGTCGTACCCCTCGGATTCCGCGAGCTCCTTGATCGCGGTCGCCTTTGTGGGGCCATATGCGTAGTACTCCACCTCGCCGGTGAAGCAGCCGTCGTCGCCGACCACCATCCGGGTCGCCACCACGCGGTCCGCCCCGAGGAGTTCGCCGATCGGCTCGACGACCTCGGCTCCCGAGGTGGAGACGATGACGACGTCCCGGCCCGCGGTGTGGTGCTCCTCGATGAGGGACGCGGCTTCGTCGTAGATGATCGGGTCGATCAGGTCGTGCAGGGTCTCGGCGACGATCTCCTTGACCTGCTGCACGTTCCATCCGCGGCAGAGCGCGGACAGGTACTCGCGCATCCGCTCCATCTGGTCGTGATCGGCTCCGCCCGCGAGGAAGACGAACTGTGCATATGCGGTTCGGAGAACCGCCCTGCGGTTGATCAGGCCGCCTTGGTAGAACGACTTGCTGAAGGTGAGAGTGCTCGACTTCGCAATGACCGTCTTGTCCAGGTCAAAGAAGGCGGCTGCGCGGGGCAAGGAGTGGTTTTCCACGAGCCCGAGCATAGGCGCCCACCATTCGGCGTAAGGTGAGGCGCGTGGGTTTGCCTGAGAAGGCTCTCGGGTACACCATGGAAGTCACGGATCGTTCGCGACCGTGCTAACCCGGTCTGGCTCCTCCCCCCCCGAGTCGGACCGTGGGGACGACCCCCGCTCTCCCCCCCGGCGGGGGTCGTCGCATGTCCGGATGGGTTTCCCGGACCTCTTCCGACCCTCATCTGATCGCCTGGCGCCTTCCGGTAGCCGTTTCGGCGATCTTTCCGCATCTTCAAGATCCGTCACTGTGCGTAGTTGTCAGGCTGCGCTGCGGAAGTCTTCGAGATGTCACTGGTATGGGTGAAGGGGATATTCACAGTCCCCGCCTTGTCCACAGTTATTGACCAAGATCCACACGTTATCCCGGGTCGCTGCACGCTGATTCTGCTCGTTCTGCACGCGAAGTTCATGGCCGGATTGCTTTGGCCCGCTCATCGCTGATGTGGAACGCGGCATTCAACGGGCTTGCAGTGAGAGGGGGCTGGGGATCGTGGCCGGAGTGATGACACGTGACGGGGCACCGTCGTCCGATGGACGGCAGGGCGGACCGCTGATCGTCACGGAAGATGTGGACCTGCTGGACGACCTGCTGCGGCTCTGCGCCGCGGCGGGAGCGCGGCCCGAGGTGCAGCACGGCGTGCCGGAGCGCAGAGGCGGCTGGGACGCGGCGCCGCTGGTCCTGGTCGGGGACGACGCGGTGGACCGGGTGCGCGGGGCCGTGCGCAGGCGCGGGGTCGTGCTGGTCGGACGGGATCAGGACGATTCCGGGGTCTGGCAGCGCGCGGTGGAGATCGGTGCCGATCATGTGCTGGTCCTGCCCGACGGCGAGCGATGGCTGGTGGACCGCATCGCCGATGTCGCCGAGGGCGTGGGACGGCCGGCGCTCACGGTGGGGGTGATCGGCGGCAGCGGGGGAGCCGGCGCCTCGACGCTGGCCTGCGCCCTTGCCGTCACGGCGGCCCGCGCGGGGCGGCGCACGATGCTGGTGGACGCCGATCCGCTCGGCGGCGGGCTCGACGTGCTGCTCGGGGGTGAGGCGGCCGACGGACTCCGCTGGCCCGCCTTCGCGCAGTCCAGGGGCCGGGTCGGTGGGGGCGCGCTGGAGGAGTCGCTGCCCGAGCTGCATTCCCTGCGGGTCCTGAGCTGGGACCGGGGCGATGCGGTGGTCATCCCGCCCGAAGCCATGCGGGCGGTGATCGCCGCGGCCCGCAGGCGGGGCGGTGTGGTGATCGTGGACCTGCCGCGCCGCGTGGACGAAGGAGTGGCCGAGGCGCTGGCCCAGGTGGACCTGGGGCTTCTCGTGGTGCCCGCGGAGCTGCGCGCGGTGGCAGGGGCCCGCCGGGTCGCGTCGGCGGCGGGAATGGTGCTGCGGGACCTGCGGGTGGTGGTCGGCAGGGGCGGCACCGGCCGCTCGGGAAGCACTGGCCGCGACGGACTCGACGGCCTCGGTGGCTTCGACGCGGAGGAGGTCGCGCGACTGCTCGGGCTGCCGCTCGTCGGCGAACTGCCACGAGAGGCGGGCCTGTTGGCCGCGCAGGCCGGAGGGACGCCGCCCGGAGGTGTCGCACGGGGTCCGCTGTCGCGGTTCTGCACGGCCTTCTGGGACCGGGTGCCGGCCGACGCCACCGGAGGCGGCTCATGAGCGCCGTCGTCGGGGCCAGGATGCTGGACGGGGTGCGCCAGTGGCTCGCGGAGAACGGGACGGAGCCGACCCCGGCCCGTGTCGCCGAGGCACTGCGCGCCCAGGGCAGGGTGCTCGGCGACACGGAAATCCTGGGCACGGCGGAGCGGCTGCGATCGGAACTGGTGGGCGCGGGGCCCCTGGAGGCATTGCTCGCGGACGACTCGGTGACCGATGTGCTGGTGTCCGCGCCCGACCGGGTCTGGGTGGACCGCGGTGGAGGCCTGGAGCTGACCGGGGTGTCCTTCGCAGACGCGGCGGCAGTGCGGCGGCTCGCACAGCGGCTCGCGGCCGTGGCCGGGCGCCGCCTAGACGACGCCAGGCCCTGGGTGGACGCACGGCTCCCGGACGGCACCCGTCTCCATGCGGTGCTGCCCCCGGTCGCCGTCGGGTCGACCTGCCTCTCCCTGCGTGTCGTACGGCCCCGGGCCTTCACCCTCGCGGAACTGACCGAGGCGGGGACGGTGCCGCCGGGCGGGGACCGGGTGCTCCGGGCCCTGCTCGACGCCCGGCTCTCCTACTTGATCAGTGGCGGTACGGGTTCGGGCAAGACGACGCTCCTGAGCGCCCTGCTCGGGCTCGTCGGGCCCGGGGAGCGGATCGTCCTCGCCGAGGATTCGGCGGAGCTGCGCCCCGATCACCCGCACGTGGTGCGCCTGGAGGCCAGACCCGCGAATCAGGAGGGGGCCGGTCAGGTCGGCCTGGACGATCTGGTGCGGCAGGCGCTGCGGATGCGTCCCGACCGGCTGGTCGTGGGCGAGGTGCGGGGCGCGGAGGTGGTCCACCTCCTGGCCGCCCTGAACACGGGCCATGAGGGCGGCTGCGGAACGGTCCACGCGAACGCCGCGGGGGACGTGCCCGCCCGCCTGGAGGCGCTGGGGACGGCCGCGGGGCTCGACCGGGCAGCCCTGCACAGCCAGTTGGCGGCCGCACTGTCCGTGGTGCTCCATCTCGTACGGGACCGGGCGGGACGGCGGCGGATCGCGGAGGTGCATGTCCTGGAACGCGATCCGTCCGGGCTCGTGGTGACGGTGCCGGCGCTGAGGTGGGGCGAGAAGGGGTTTGTCCGTGAGCGGGGCTGGGAGCGGCTGAATTCGCTCCTGTTGAGCGGTGGTTGGAGGGGCGAGGGATGAGCGTGACGGGGGTTGCGGCGGCTGCGTTCGCGGGAAGCGCGGCCTGGCTGGTGGTCGGGCGGGACCGAGGGCAGCGGCGGGCACGTGCGGTTCTCGCGGGCGGCGGCGAGGTCGGGCCGGAAGGTTCGGCATGGCGGCGGGTGAAGCTCCGCGTCAGCGCTCGGGGGCGGCCGGAATGGTGGGCCCTGGCGGGCGGGGCCGCGGTCGCTCTGCTCGGGGAGTCCTTGGTGCCGCTGGCCCTGGGGGCGGCCGGGGTGCCGCTGATGCGGCGCGTACGGCGGGGCAGGGACGCACGGCTGGACGGGGAGCGCAGGGCCACCGCGGTGATCGCGTTGTGCGGGGCGCTCGCCGGGGAGGTGCGGGCCGGGCGGCAGCCCGGGGAGGCGCTGAGGGCTGCGGCGGCGACTGAGGACGAACCCGGGCTTGCTGCCGGCCCTGGACCTGGGCCTGGAGCCGGAGCTGGGCTTGGTGAGGGGCGGGCCGGGGTGCTGGCGGCGGCGCGGTTCGGCGGGGATGTGCCGGGGGCGCTGGAGGAGGCGGCGCGGGAGCCGGGGGCGCAGGGGCTTGCGGGGCTCGCGGCGTGCTGGCGGGTGGCGGTGGACCGCGGCGCGGGACTCGCGGCGGGGCTTGAGCGGCTGGAGGGTGCGCTGCGGGCGGAGCGGGATCAGCGCGCCGACCTCAGGGCTCAGTTGGCGGGAGCCCGGTCGACGGCGGTGATGCTCGCGGGGCTGCCGGCCCTCGGACTGCTCATGGGAAGCGCGCTCGGGGCGGCGCCCTTGCGGGTGTTGCTGCACACCGGGGCCGGGCTCGGGTGCCTGGCCGTGGGCGGGGCGTTGGAGGGGGCCGGCGTGTGGTGGGCGCTGCGGATCGTACGAGGGGCGGAGGAGCGATGAGCCTTGTGGTCCACGAGCTGGGGGTGGCCGTGTGGGGTGCGGCGGCGGTGCTGTGGTTGATGTCGGCTGCCCTTGCGGCGCGGCGGGAGCGGGTGGTGCGGGGGCGTTCAGGGGTCGTACTGGGGGTGGTGGAGCGGCTTCCAGGGGTCCCGGAGAGGCCGTGGTGCCGGTGGCGGGGCGGGGTGCGGGGGTGGCTGGCGGTGGCCGGGGCGGTGAGTGCCGGGTGGGTGCTGGTGGGCGGTGTCGCGGGGTGCCTGGTGGGAGTGGGCGCCGGGTACGGGGTGTGGCGCTGGTGGCGGGGGCGAGGTGACGCCCGCTCCTCTGACTTCGACGCGGTGGAGGCGGCTCGGCAACTGCCCTTGGCGGCAGACCTGCTGGCGGCTTGCGTGGCCGCGGGCGCGGGTCCTGTTGCTGCCGCTCAGGCTGTCGGCGATGCGCTGAAGGGGCCGGTCGGGGAGCGGCTCGCGCAGGGGGCCGCGCAGGTGCGGCTCGGCGGTGAACCGGTCGACGCGTGGCGGGGGCTGGCCGCGATACCGGGCGCGGCGGCGCTGGCTCGCCTGCTGGAGCGGGCGGGGGACTCGGGCGCTCCGGCGGCGGAACCGGTGGCGCGTCTCGCCGCCGACTGCCGCGCGGAGCGGGGCCGTACGGCATTGGCTGCCGCGCGCAGGGCGGGCGTGCTGATGACGGCGCCGGTGGGGCTGTGCTTCTTGCCCGCGTTCATCGCGGTGGGGGTGCTGCCCGTGGTGATCGGCCTGGCGGGCGGGTTGTTGAGCGCGGTCTGAGCGGCTCGGCGCCCTGCTGTATCGCCGGCCTGTAGGCGGCGGCTCCGTGAGGCGGGCCGCTGTGACCTGGATGTTCTGAACGTACGGAAATTTCACGGGGGTTGAGATGTGGGGACAGTTGTGTGCACGGGCGTCGCGACGCAAGGCGCGTGCGGTGCGAGGGGACGCGGGGATGGTCACTTCGGAGTACGCGATGGGGCTCATCGCGGCGGTGGGGTTCGCCGGACTGCTCTACAAGGTGGTGACGAGCGGGCAGGTCAGGGCGGCTTTGCAGGCGGTCGTGGAGAAGGCGCTCGATGTCCAGTTCTGAGAGGGCGCGGGGCGGCCGGGGCCGTCGTGGGGACCGGGGGTTCGTGACGGCCGAGGCGGCCGTGGTCCTGCCCACGCTTGTGCTGTTCACGATGGCGCTGGTCTGGGCGCTGCTGACCGCGTCCGCGCAGATCCAATGCGTGGACGCAGCACGGGCGGGGGCGCGTGCGATGGCCCGGCAGGACCCCGGGAGCACGGCGGTGGCGGCGGCTCGGCAGGCGGCGCCGCGTGGTGCGGCGGTGGCCGTGCGGCGTGACGGTGACCTGGTGCGGGTGGAGGTCGTGGCCGACTCGCCGGGGCCTGCGGCACTGGGGCTCGGGCTGCGACTGCGGTCGGAGGCGGTGGCGTTGGCGGAGGAGACGGTGGGGGTGGGCGCGTGAGGGGGCGGGCTGCCGGGGCCGCTTCGGACCGGGGAGCCGCCACGGTGTGGGTCGTCGTCGTGATGGCCGTGCTGTGCGTGGTCTGCGGCGCGGTCCTCGCGATGAGCCAGGTGATCGTCGCCCGCCACCGGGCGGGCGGCGCGGCCGACTTGGCGGCGCTGGCGGCTGCGGACCACTGGATGGAGGGCCGCTCGGGGGCGTGCGCCAAGGCCGGCCGGGTGGCCGAGGCGCAGGGCACACGCCTCGTACGGTGCGCGGTGCGCGGCGAGATCTCGGACGTCACCGCGTCGATGGCCTTCGGCCCGTTCGTGACGGAGGTCAGATCCCGTGCGGGCCCGGCGGGACCGGTCGCTCCGGCTCCGGCTCCGAATACGGACGCGGCGGCTGTGGCGCACGCAGGGCGGCAGCCGGTGGTGCGGTCGGCGCGAGCCGCCGGAAGGGCGCCAGGCACCCTCGTGGGGTCTGCGGGGCGGAGGCCTGGGGTGGGCGCAGGGCGCGCTGTCTTCCGGTCGGCAGGTGCGAGCCCGGCCGCCGTCGGCAGCGGCCCCTCACGGGGCGGGGGCGTCCTTGAGGAGGGTGGTGAGGAGTCGGATCGCGCCGCGTTTGTGCAGGGGGTCGTTGCCGTTGCCGCACTTCGGGGACTGGATGCAGGAGGGGCAGCCGGTCTCGCACTCGCAGGAGGCGATGGCCTGGCGGGTGGCGGTCAGCCACTCGCGGGCCGTGTGGAAGGCCCGCTCGGCGAAGCCCGCGCCGCCAGGGTGGCCGTCGTACACGAAGACGGTCGGCAGGAGCGTGTCCGGGTGCAGCGGTACGGAGACACCGCCGATGTCCCACCGGTCGCAGGTCGCGAAGAGCGGCAGCATGCCGATGGAGGCGTGCTCGGCGGCGTGCAGGGCGCCGCCGAGGATCTCCGGGTTGACGCGGGCGTCGTCCAGCTGGTCCTCGGTGACCGTCCACCAGACCGCGCGGGTGCGCAGGGTGCGGGGCGGCAGGTCCAGCTTGGTCTCGCCGAGGACCTCGCCGCTGATCAGCTTGCGGCGCAGGAAGGAGACGACCTGGTTGGTGACCTCGACGGAGCCGTAGCAGAGGCGGCCGGAGCCCCAGGGGATCTCGGTGTCCGTCTCCAGGATGGAGATGGCCGTGGTGTCGCGGGCGGTCGTGGAGTAGGGCGGCCTGGCCTCCTCGACCAGGGCCACCGAATCCTCCAGGTCCAGGCGGCGCACCAGATAGGTGAGGCCCTGGTGGAGGTGGACCGCGCCCTCGTGGACGGCGGTGTGCGCGGCGGACGCGTCGACGGTGCCGAGCAGCCTGCCCGTGCCCTCCTCGACGATCTGGACGGGCTTCCCGCCCTCGCCCCGGATGTCGGTGAGGTCGGCGGCCCGTTCCCTGCGGGTCCAGTGCCAGGCCTTCGTGCGGCGGCGCAGCAGCTTCGCGGCCTCCAGCTGGGGGATCAGCTCCTCGGTGGCGGGACCGAAGAGGGTCAGGTCGTCGTCCGTGAGCGGGAGTTCCGCGGCGGCCGCGCAGAGGTGGGGCGCGAGGACGTACGGATTGTCGGGGTCGAGGACCGTCGACTCCACCGGCTGCTGGAACAGCGCCTCGGGGTGGTGGACGAGATACGTGTCCAGCGGGTCGTCACGGGCGACGAGGACGGCAAGCGCGCCCTGCCCGGAGCGTCCGGCACGGCCCGCCTGCTGCCAGAGCGAGGCGCGGGTCCCCGGATAGCCGGAAATGATCACTGCATCGAGACCGGAGACGTCCACGCCGAGTTCGAGGGCGGTGGTGGCCGCCAGGCCGAGGAGTTCCCCGGAGTGCAGGGCACGCTCCAGGGCGCGGCGTTCCTCGGGGAGATATCCGCCCCGGTAGGCGGCCACGCGGCGGGCGAGGGAGCGGTCGACCTCGGCGAGGCGTTCCTGGGCGATCACCGAGATCAGCTCGGCGCCGCGCCGGGACCGTACGAAGGCGACCGAGCGGACGCCCTGGACGGTCAGGTCGGTCAGCAGGTCCGCCGTCTCGGCGGTGGCCGTGCGGCGGACAGGGGCGCCCTTCTCGCCGTGGAGTTCGGTGAGCGGGGGTTCCCAGAGGGCGAAGACGAGTTCGCCGCGGGGTGAGGCGTCGTCGGCGACCTCCTTCACGGGAAGTCCGGTGAGGCGTTCCGCGGCGATGGCCGGCTCGGCGGAGGTGGCGGAGGCGAGGAGGAAGACGGGGTCGGAGCCGTAGCGGGCGCAGAGGCGGCGCAGGCGGCGCAGGACCTGGGCGACGTGGGAGCCGAAGACGCCGCGGTAGGTGTGGCACTCGTCGATGACGACATAGCGCAGGGCGCGCAGGAAGGAGGACCAGCGGGGGTGGGAGGGGAGTATCCCGCGGTGCAGCATGTCGGGGTTGGTCAGGACGTAGTTGGCGTACTGACGTACCCATTCGCGTTCTTCGACCGGAGTGTCGCCGTCGTACACGGCGGGCCGGATCGCGTTGCCGAGGGGCGCCGCGAGCTCGCGCACGGCCCGGCGCTGGTCGGCGGCCAGGGCCTTCGTCGGGGCGAGGTACAGGGCGGTCGTGCCGCGTCCGTTGGGGGCCTCCGAGCCGTCCAGGAGGGCCGAGAGCACGGGCGTGAGGTACGCCAGCGACTTGCCCGAGGCCGTTCCGGTGGCGACGATGACCGACTCGCCGTCCAGGGCGTGCTCGGCGGCGAGTGCCTGGTGGGCCCAGGGGTGCTCGATCCCGGCCGACTGGACCGCGGCGACGACCTCCGAACGAATGCGATCAGGCCAGACTGCATAGCGTGCCTCGCGCGGGGGCAAGTGCTCCGTATGAGTGACGCGCGAAGCACGGCTCGGTCCCGCGGTGAGCCGGTCCAGGACCGTCCGTGGAGACGTGCGTACCGGGGCGCCCGTGGAGGGTCCTCCCGGGGGAGAAAAGTTGGCCATCGGCACCGAGTGTGTCACTGGCGGGATGGACAATGGTCCCAAGGCGTCGTGCATGACTGCCTGTAAGTGATTGAATGCCATCGCGGCTGGCGATCCGTCCTGGGGGCTCTGCCGAGGTGTCCCGAGGGATGACCGCTCGATAGCAAGGTGCTGGAGGATCCGTGGACCTGTCCCTGTCGACCCGTACCGTCGGCGATCGTACGGTCGTCGAGGTCGGTGGCGAAATCGATGTTTATACCGCGCCCAAGTTGCGCGAACAGTTGGTCGAGTTGGTGAACGACGGCAGTTTCCATCTGGTCGTCGACATGGAGGGCGTGGACTTCCTCGACTCCACCGGGCTCGGCGTACTGGTCGGCGGCCTGAAGCGGGTGCGTGCCCATGAGGGCTCGCTGCGCCTGGTCTGCAACCAGGAACGCATTTTGAAGATCTTCCGCATCACCGGCCTGACCAAGGTGTTCCCCATTCACACCTCGGTCGAGGAAGCGGTCGCGGCCACCGACTGAGAGCCGGAAGTCCCGGGTCGGCTGCTTGCTCGGCCCGGGGGTGGCGGAACAGCAGGGGACCGGGCCCTCGGCCCGGCCCCCTGACAGCACGCGCGTATGTCCGAGGGGGATGCATGGCCACCGTTGAACTCCGATTCAGCGCGCTGCCCGAGCACGTCCGGACCGCTCGGCTCGTGGCGGCAGCGGTCGCGCGCAGGGCCGGAGTGGACGAGGCCGTACTGGACGAGGTCAGACTCGCTGTCGGCGAAGCCTGCACACGTGCCGTCGGGCTGCACCAGAGCAACGGCGTCTCGGCGCCGGTGCGGGTCGCCCTGATCGAGGACGAGAAGCAGTTCTCCATCGAGGTCGGCGACGAGGTTCCCCACGCGACAGCCGGCGACCGGGCACCCGGCTCCGGGGCCGGTCCGGCCGACGATCTGGACGCCGAGGGCGAGGACGAGATGGGTCTCGCCGTCATCAGCGGGCTCGTGGACGATGTCGAAGTCACCTCCGGCGAGGGCGGCGGTCTCATCCGGATGACGTGGCCGACGACCCCGGTGCCACTCGTCTGAGCTTCGGCTCCACGCGCCACTGAGCTTCGGCTCCACGCGCCACACCCGAGATCCGCCCACCCGAGATCCGCCACGCCGGGATCCGGCCACACTGGGATCCCGGAACACCGAGAGATCCCGCCACACCAAGGTCTTGCTCCCGACGCGGGAGCAGGGCCTTTTTTCATTTGTGGATCACTTTTGGATCATTGCCCCGGTCAATTGCCCAAGGACTGCCGGTCGCCGTCAACGCTTTTGGGGCATTACCGCTTTCGGGGTCAATCTGTGATCGCGATCATTTGCTGGGAAGCAATCTTGCGCCAATTCCGTTTGCGGCACTCTGTTTTGATCAGGTTCCGCTCCCTACAATCCGTCCACATCTTGAGCTCAGCCCACGCGCCAAGGAGGACGAATGGCGGGGCTTTCTACCCCTCATCAGTTTGACCAGCCCACAACCCTCGCAGCCGCAGTACTGACCGACGACAACCGACTCATCGTGATGGTCATCGCGGCCGTCGCGGTGGCGGCTCTCGTGGTCGCCTGGGTACTCGTACGCCAGGTACTCGCGGCCGACGAGGGCACCGACAGCATGAAGAAGATCGCGAAGGCGATCCAGGAGGGCGCCAATGCCTACCTGGGCAGGCAGTTGCGCACGCTCGGCGTTTTCGCCGTCGTGGTGTTCTTCCTGCTCATGCTGCTGCCCGCAGACGACTGGAATCAGCGTGCCGGCCGATCGATCTTCTTCTTGATCGGTGCGGTGTTCTCGGCGACCACCGGCTATATCGGCATGTGGCTCGCCGTACGCAGCAATGTTCGTGTGGCGGCAGCCGCACGAGAGGCCACGCCTGCGGAAGGTGAACCCGAAAAGGATCTCACCGCCGTTTCGCACAAGGCCATGAAGATCGCTTTCCGCACGGGCGGCGTTGTCGGCATGTTCACGGTGGGGCTCGGTCTTCTGGGCGCCTCCTGTGTGGTGCTGGTCTACGCGGCCGACGCGCCGAAGGTCCTCGAAGGTTTCGGCCTCGGGGCGGCGCTGATCGCGATGTTCATGCGTGTGGGCGGCGGCATCTTCACCAAGGCCGCCGACGTCGGCGCCGACCTGGTCGGCAAGGTCGAGCAGGGCATTCCGGAGGACGACCCGAGGAATGCCGCGACCATCGCCGACAACGTGGGCGACAACGTCGGCGACTGCGCGGGAATGGCCGCCGACCTCTTCGAGTCCTACGCGGTGACGCTGGTCGCCGCGCTGATCCTCGGCAAGGTCGCGTTCGGCGACTCCGGACTCGCCTTCCCGCTGATCGTTCCGGCGATCGGCGTCGTGACGGCGATGATCGGGATCTTCGCGGTGGCGCCACGGCGCTCCGACCGCAGCGGCATGACCGCCATCAACCGCGGATTCTTCATCTCCGCGGTCATCTCCCTGGTGCTCGTGGCGGTGGCGGTCTTCGTCTACCTGCCGTCGTCGTACGCCGACCTGGACGGCGTCACGGACCCGGCGATCGCCGGTCATGACGGAGACCCGCGGGTTCTCGCGGTCGTCGCCGTCGCGATCGGCATCGTCATGGCCGCGCTGATCCAGCAGCTCACCGGCTACTTCACCGAGACGAACCGGCGCCCTGTGAAGGACATCGGCAAGACCTCGCTCACCGGTCCGGCCACCGTCGTCCTGGCCGGCATCTCGCTCGGCCTCGAATCGGCCGTCTACACCGCGCTCCTGATCGGGCTCGGTGTGTACGGGGCGTTCCTGCTCGGCGGTACGTCGATCATGCTCGCCCTGTTCGCGGTGGCGCTCGCCGGAACCGGCCTGCTCACCACGGTCGGCGTGATCGTCGCCATGGACACCTTCGGTCCGGTCTCCGACAACGCGCAGGGCATCGCCGAGATGTCCGGTGACGTCGAGGGCGCCGGCGCGCAGGTGCTCACCGACCTGGACGCCGTCGGCAACACCACCAAGGCCATCACCAAGGGCATCGCCATCGCCACGGCCGTCCTCGCGGCCTCGGCGCTCTTCGGCTCGTACCGCGACGCCATCGCGGGCGCGGCCGACGACGTCGGCGAGAAACTCGGTGACGGCGCTCCGATGAACCTGGTCATGGACATCTCGCAGCCCAACAACCTGGTCGGCCTGATCCTGGGCGCCGCGGTCGTCTTCCTCTTCTCGGGGCTTGCGATCAACGCGGTGTCGAGGTCGGCCGGAGCGGTGGTCTACGAGGTGCGGCGGCAGTTCCGCGAGCGCCCCGGGATCATGGACTACTCCGAGGAACCGGAGTACGGGCGCGTCGTCGACATCTGCACCAAGGACGCGCTGCGCGAGCTGACCACGCCGGGTCTGCTCGCCGTGCTCACGCCGATCGCGGTCGGCTTCTCGCTCGGCGTCGGCGCGCTCGGCTCGTTCCTGGCGGGTGCGATCGGCACCGGCACGCTGATGGCGGTCTTCCTCGCCAACTCGGGCGGTGCCTGGGACAACGCGAAGAAGCTCGTCGAGGACGGTCATCACGGCGGCAAGGGCAGTGAGGCCCATGCCGCGGTGGTCATCGGCGACACCGTCGGCGACCCGTTCAAGGACACCGCGGGCCCCGCGATCAACCCCCTGCTGAAGGTGATGAACCTGGTGGCGCTGCTCATCGCGCCGGCGGTCGTCCAGTTCAGCTACGGGGACGACGCGAGCGCCGGGGTGCGGGCACTGATCGCGGTCCTCGCGATCGTGGTCATCATCGGCGCGGTGTACGTCTCCAAGAGGCGAGGCATCGCCGTGGGCGACGAGGAAGAAGGTGGTGCGGAGCGGGTAAGTAATTCACCCGACCCGGCAGTGGTTTCGTAACGCCGGGTCAGACTCTGCCCAACACAAGGGCGGGCGGCGCGTTTTGACGCGGCGTCCGCCCTTCGTGTGCCCCGTCGTGCATCGGGTCGTGTGACCGATGAGCCGTCTGGTGAGGCTTCTCTCGCCCTCTCCGCTTGGTGCAAATGGCTTCAATAGGGGTGGTACCGGACCCCCGGCATGCGGTTGTAGCCCAGTTGGCGTGTAAGTTCCGGGGCCGAGAGCCATGGAAGGGACCAATCCGGTGAACAAGAAGCTTGCAGCCGCACTGTCCGGCGGTGCGGTACTGGTACTGGCGCTGTCGGGCTGCAGCGATGACGGCAACGAGAAGCTGGACTCCTGGGCCAAGGACGTCTGTGACTCGGTTCAGCCGCAGTCGAAGAAGATCGCTTCCGCCAATTCCGCGATCCAGAAGGAGACCTCGGACAACAGCTCGCCGGAGGACGTCCAGAAGACCGACTCCAAGGCGTTCCAGGACATGTCCGACGCCTACAAGGCGATGGGTGCCGCGGTGAAGGACGCGGGCGCCCCGCCGGTCGACGGCGGTCAGAAGAAGACCGACGACGCGGTCAAGGAACTGAACGCCATCTCCAAGTCGTACGGCGACCTGAAGAAGAAGGTCGACGGCCTGGACACCAAGAACCAGGCGGACTTCGCGGACGGCCTCAAGAGCGTCGCGGGAGAGCTGGACAAGCTGAGCAAGAGCGGCAACGAGGCGCTGGAGAAGCTCCAGGAGGGCGAGGTGGGCAAGGCGATGAGCAAGCAGGACAGCTGCAAGTCCGCCAGCGCCACGCCTTCGGCCGCTTAGGAGCCGCAAGGGGCCGCCCCCTTCCTCGACCTGTTGCCCCGGAGCCTGGGGGAGACCCCCGGCGCCGGGGCAGCCGTGTGTCCGGCTGCGTCCGGTGGCATCCGGTTGCGCCCGGCAGTGGCGGACTCGGCGTGGAGAGGCGGATGCGGGTCACAATGAGGGGGTGAGTATTGCTAGCGCCCCCCTGCCCTCGTCCGATCGTGCCGACGTCTCCGCCCAGTTGCGGGAAGCCCTGCTGGCGGCCGACTTCACCGCTGACGGCCTGCTCGAACTGCTGGGGGCGCCCGCCTACACGGCGCTCGCGCGCAGCGAGACCGTGCCCGCGCTGCGGGCCACCCGTGGCGAAGGGCCGCTGGAGACGCTCGTACGGCTCTTCCTGCTGCAGCGTTCCGTGTCGCACGCGCGCGTGGCGGCCGTTCTGCCGGTCGGCCCGCTACTGGAGAGCGGTTGGCTGTCCGCGGCGGACGGTGAGGGCGCGCTCAAGGCGACGGTGGACGTGCGGCCCTACGGCGGGCCGAGCGGTGAGGACTGGTTCATCGTCTCCGACCTGGGGTGCGCGGTCGGCGGCGCCGGAGGCATCGGCAGCCATGACGAAGGGGTCGTACTCGGTGTCGGCGGGGCGTCCACGACGCTCGCCGGGCTCACGGTGCGCGCGCCGGTGGACAGTGCTCTCGACCTCGGCACCGGCTCCGGCATCCAGGCGTTGCACGCCGCGCAACACGCGACCCGGGTGACGGCGACCGACCTCAACCCCCGTGCGCTGCACATCACGCGGCTCACCCTGGCCCTGTCCGGCGCTCCGGAGGCGGACCTGCGGGAGGGCTCCCTCTTCGAACCCGTGGGCGAGGAGACGTACGACCTGATCGTGTCCAATCCGCCCTTCGTGATCTCTCCCGGAGCGCGGCTCACCTACCGCGACGGCGGCATGGGCGGGGACGATCTGTGCCGGTCGCTCGTTCAGCAGGCGGGGGAGCGGTTGAACGAAGGGGGGTACGCGCACTTCCTCGCCAACTGGCAGCACGTGGAGGGCGAGGAGTGGACCGAGCGGCTCCGTTCCTGGGTGCCGCGCGGATGTGACGCGTGGATCGTGCAGCGCGAGGTGCAGGACGTCACGCAGTACGCCGAGCTGTGGCTGCGGGATGCCGGGGACCACCGGTCGGACCCGGAGGAGTACGCGGCTCGGTACGACGCCTGGCTGGACGAGTTCGAGGCCCGCAAGACGCGCGCGATCGGGTTCGGGTGGATCACGTTGCGCAAGTCCGGCGCCGCCGAGCCGTCGGTGACCGTGGAGGAGTGGCCGCACCCCGTCGAGCAGCCGCTGGGCGAGACGGTGCGGGGGTTCTTCGCACGCCAGGACTTCCTGCGGACGCACGACGACGCCGCGCTGCTCGCGGGGCACTTCAAGCTCGCGGACGAGGTCGTGCAGGAGCAGGTCGGGCTGCCCGGCGCCGAGGACCCCGAGCACGTCGTGCTGCGCCAGCACCGCGGGATGCGCCGGGCCACCAAGGTGGACACGGTGGGCGCGGGTTTCGCCGGTGTGTGCGACGGGACGCTGAGCGCGGGTCGGATCCTCGACGCGATCGCCCAACTGGTCGGCGAGGACCCCGTATTGCTGCGTGACCGCACGCCGTCGCAGATCCGGCTCCTCGTCGAGCAGGGCTTCCTGGAGCCGGTCGGCGCGTAGGAAGGCCGCTCGGCATGCCGGGCCGTCGGCGCTACGCGTACGGCGTGTCTCGTACGTTTCGGGGACATCGGTCCCCCGTTGTGGGTGGGATGGGCGGACGTCCGCGCCCGTGGGACGTACATCGAGAAGGTGGATTGTGCGAACCGGCTCCGCGGCGACCGGATCCGGTCGAGTTGGGCCGGGCGGCGGGCCGGTGATTCGGTCCGGGCGCCCTCCGTTCACCCGGGGTTCGCGCCCCGGCTTCCCGGGCGTGCAAGTTTCCCAAGCCGGGAACTCAGTACGGGGAGGCAATGCCATGGAGAGCGGACCAGCGATCTTCGCGGGAACGGTATTCGCGCTGTTCGGAGCGGGACTGCTGCTGTGGACCGGGGCACGCGTGGCGCACCGCGCGCCGGTCGCCCAAGGTGTGAGCCCTGTCGCATCGGCGACGCTCGCCGCGCTCGCCGGATCGGGCGCACTGGTGCTCGGAGTGTGGTGTTTCACTCGGCTCTGACCGGAAGGTTCCGGTGGCCGCGGGGCGCGTACGGGCCGTAGGCCCGGCGTAGGCGGCGCGCCGGTGGTGAACCCGGTGGTGAAACGGCAGGTCGCCACTCCGGGCGGCAGGAATGGCGGTAGTCGGGTTACCGTTCGAGTGGCCGTTGCGGGCTTTTCCCGTTTGACACGGGGGCGGGATGTACCGTCACACTCCGCAGCGTCAGCGCAACGCAAGCGCACCGAGCGAGGCCACACAGCACGGCCACCGAGTACCGACCGGAGAGAAGAGCGAAGTTGTCCCCGACCAGCGAGACCGCAAAGGGCGGCCGCCGACTCGTCATCGTCGAGTCGCCTGCCAAGGCGAAGACGATCAAGGGTTACCTCGGCCCCGGCTACGTAGTCGAGGCGAGCGTCGGGCACATCCGCGACCTCCCGAACGGGGCTGCGGAGGTCCCGGACAAGTACACCGGCGAGGTGCGCCGGCTCGGCGTGGACGTCGAGAACGACTTCGAGCCCATCTATGTCGTCAACGCCGACAAGAAGGCACAGGTCAAGAAGCTCAAGGACCTGCTGAAGGACTCCGACGAACTCTTCCTCGCCACCGATGAGGACCGCGAGGGCGAAGCCATCGCGTGGCACCTCCTCGAGGTCCTGAAGCCCAAGGTCCCGGTCAAGCGCATGGTGTTCCACGAGATCACCAAGGCCGCGATCCAGGGTGCCGTGGCCAACCCGCGCGAGCTCAACAAGCGCATGGTCGACGCCCAGGAGACCCGCCGCATCCTCGACCGTCTCTACGGCTACGAGGTCTCGCCGGTCCTGTGGAAGAAGGTCATGCCGCGGCTGTCGGCGGGCCGTGTCCAGTCCGTGGCGACCCGCCTCGTCGTCGAGCGTGAGCGCGAGCGCATCGCCTTCCGCTCCGCCGAGTACTGGGACCTGACGGGCACCTTCGGCACCGGCCGCACCGGTGACGCGTCCGACCCCTCGCAGCTGATCGCGCGCCTCACCACGGTCGACGGCAAGCGCATCGCACAGGGCCGCGACTTCAACTCGGTCGGCCAGCTCAAGTCCGACACGCTCCACCTGGACGAGGCGAACGCCCGTTCGCTCGCCGCGGCCCTTGAGAACACCCGGTTCGCGGTCCGCTCGGTCGAGTCCAAGCCCTACCGCCGCTCTCCGTACGCGCCGTTCCGTACGACGACGATGCAGCAGGAGGCCAGCCGCAAGCTGGGCTTCGGCGCGAAGGCCACGATGCAGGTGGCCCAGAAGCTGTACGAGAACGGCTTCATCACCTACATGCGTACGGACTCCACGACGCTGTCCGACACGGCGGTCACCGCCGCCCGCGCGCAGGTCACGCAGCTCTACGGCAGCGACTACCTGCCGGACAAGCCCCGCACGTACGCCGGGAAAGTCAAGAACGCGCAGGAGGCGCACGAGGCGATCCGCCCTTCGGGTGATCGTTTCCGCACGCCGGCCGAGACCGGCCTGACGGGCGACCAGTTCCGTCTCTACGAACTGATCTGGAAGCGGACCGTCGCCTCCCAGATGAAGGACGCGGTCGGAAACTCCGTCACGGTGAAGATCGGCGGCACGGCCGCCGACGGCCGCGACGCCGAGTTCAACGCGTCCGGCAAGACCATCACCTTCCACGGCTTCATGAAGGCCTACGTAGAAGGCGCGGACGACCCGAACGCCGAGCTCGACGACCGTGAGCGCAGGCTCCCGCAGGTCAGCGAGGGCGACGCGCTGTCCGCCGACGAGATCTCGGTCGACGGCCACGCGACGAAGCCGCCGGCCCGCTACACCGAGGCCTCGCTGGTCAAGGAGCTCGAAGAGCGCGAGATCGGCCGCCCGTCGACGTACGCGTCGATCATCGGCACCATCCTCGACCGCGGTTACGTCTTCAAGAAGGGCACGGCCCTGGTGCCGTCCTTCTTGTCCTTCGCCGTGGTCAACCTCCTGGAGAAGCACTTCGGGCGGCTCGTCGACTACGACTTCACCGCACGCATGGAGGACGACCTCGACCGCATCGCGCGGGGCGAGGCGCAGGCCGTGCCGTGGCTGAAGCGGTTCTACTTCGGCGAGGGCGACGACGCGGGCGCCGCCTCCAGCGCGGGCAACGGCGACGGCGACCACCTCGGCGGCCTCAAGGAACTGGTGACCGACCTGGGCGCGATCGACGCCCGGGAGATCTCCTCCTTCCCCGTCGGCGACGGCATCCTGCTCCGGGTCGGCCGCTACGGCCCGTACATCGAGCGCGGCGAGAAGGACGCGGAGGGCCACCAGCGCGCCGACGTGCCCGACGACCTGCCGCCGGACGAGCTGACCGTCGAGTACGCCGAGGAGCTGCTCGCCAAGCCGAGCGGTGACTTCGCGCTCGGCACCGACCCCACGTCGGGCCACGAGATCATCGCCAAGGACGGCCGCTACGGCCCGTACGTCACCGAGGTGCTCCCCGAGGGCACCCCGAAGACGGGCAAGAACGCGGTCAAGCCGCGGACGGCCTCGCTCTTCAAGTCCATGTCGCTCGACACGGTGACGCTCGAGGACGCCCTGAAGCTGATGTCCCTGCCGCGTGTGGTCGGGACGGACGCCGAGGGCGTCGAGATCACCGCGCAGAACGGCCGGTACGGCCCGTACCTGAAGAAGGGCACCGACTCGCGCTCCCTGGAGACCGAGGACCAGCTCTTCAACATCACCCTCGAAGAGGCCCTGGCGATCTACGCCCAGCCCAAGCAGCGCGGGCGGGCCGCGGCCAAGCCGCCGCTGAAGGAGCTCGGCGAGGACCCGGTCAGCAAGAAGCCCGTCGTCGTCAAGGACGGCCGCTTCGGGGCGTACGTCACGGACGGCGAGACGAACGCCACGCTGCGGGCCGCCGACAGCGTCGAGGACATCACCCCCGAGCGGGGCTTCGAACTGCTCGAGGAGAAGCGGGCGAAGGGTCCGGCCAAGAAGACCGCCAAGAAGGCGGCGAAGAAGGCCCCGGCCAAGAAGACCGCCGCCAAGAAGACGGCTGCGAAGAAAACGGCCGCAAAGAAGACGACGGCTGCGAAGAAGACCACTACGAAGACGGCCGCCGCCAAGAAGACCGCGGCTTCGGCAGCCAAGGCGTCCGACGCCGAGTAGCCGGCCGTCCGCGTCGTTTTGTCCTGCGCTGCGAATGTGTGAACCGAAGGGGCGTCCGTTTGTTCGGGCGCCCCTTCGGAGTGTCGCACCGTCCAGATAGGCTGGACGGATGACGCGTGCCGAGCAGCCAACGGCCGGAAACCCGGCCCCCGACGACGCCCTGGTCGCAGATTCCCGAGAGCGTGCTGTTCGCGCCTTGCTGCGCGTGCCGCAACTGAAGCGGCTCTGGAGCGCCCAACTGGTCGGCGGTGTCGGCGATGCCCTCGCCCTCCTTGTGCTGGTGGTGCTCGCGCTGCAAGCGGCCATCGCCGAGGGGGCGTTCGGGGGCGGCTATCGAGGGGTCGCGTTCGCGATCACCGCTGTCTTCGGGGCCCGCATCCTCGCGACGCTGCTCTTCGGGGCGGTGCTTCTGGGGCCGCTGAGCTCGATCACGTCACCGGACGGGCCGCTGGACCGGCGCTGGACGATGGTCGTGGCCGACGGGCTGCGGGTCGGGCTCCTGATCGTCGCGCCGCTGTGGATCGACTGGACCCCGGACAACGCGCTCGCGATGCTCCTCGTCACCGCCTTCGTGATCGGCGTCGCCGAGCGCTTCTGGACGGTCTGCCGCGAGAGCGCGGCACCCGCGCTGCTGCCCGCGCCGCCCCTGGAGGGCGCGACGGTGCGGCCGCTGCCGGACCACATGGACGCACTGCGGCGCCTGTCGCTGCGTACGGGATTCGTGGCGCTGCCCATCGCGGCCGCCGCGCTCGTCGCCATCACTCTGGTCGGCAACCTCCTCGGCGCCGGGCTCGACTGGTTCGAGGCGCACCAGGCGGGGCTCGGCTCGTTCGTCGCCGCGGGCCTCTTCGCGGCCTCGCTGTCGATCGTCTACTTCCTCGAACTTCCCGCCACGCAGACGCCACGCGCGCGTAGCCCCCTCGAAGGGCTGCGCAGGCCGCGCACCGGCAGCGGCACCGACAAGGGCCGCACCGGCGCGATCCCGCTGCTCGTCGCCGCCTGCGCCGCGATCGCCGGAGCCGTCGCGGCCTCCGTCGCGGTCGCCGTGCTGCACGCCAAGGACCTGGACGGCGGGCCCGTCACGTACGGCCTGATCGTCCTCGCGCTGACCGGCGGCACCGTCGTCGGCATCCGCACCTCGCCGTCCCTGCTGCCCTCGCTCTCGCGCCGCCGCCTGCTCGCGCTCGCGATCGCCCTCACCGGCGTCGCGCTGCTCGCCGCGGGCCTCGTGCCCGACCTGACGACCGTGCTGCTGCTCCTGGCGCTCGCCGGGGTGGCCGCGGGCATCGCCGCGCACACCGGGCACGCGCTGCTCGACCAGGAGGTCGAGGACTACCGCAGGGCGCGCACGACGGAACACCTCCAGGCGGTCGTACGCCTCTTCGTCGCGCTCGGCGCACTCGTGGCCCCCGTGGTCGCCGCGGCGATCGGGCCGCACCGCTTCGTCAACGGCAAGTTCGTGTTCGACCACGGAGGCGCCGCCTTCACGCTGATGCTGGTGGGCGCGCTGCTCCTGCCGGTGGCCGCGCTGGTCCTCGCCAAGATCGACGACCGGCAGGGCGTGCCGCTGCGGCACGACCTGCGGGACGCGCTGCGCGGCGGCGACGACCCCGTCCAGGGGATCGCGCCCACGGGCTTCTTCATCGCCCTGGAGGGCGGCGACGGAGCGGGCAAGTCCACGCAGGCCGAGGCGCTCGCCGAGTGGATCCGGGCCAAGGGCCACGAAGTCGTCGTGACGCGCGAGCCGGGTGCCACCCCGGTCGGCAAGCGACTGCGGTCGATCCTGCTCGACGTGTCGTCGGCCGGGCTCTCGCACCGCGCCGAGGCACTTCTGTACGCCGCCGACCGCGCCGAGCACGTCGACACCGTCGTACGGCCCGCCCTTGAGCGGGGCGCGGTCGTCATCTCCGACCGGTACATCGACTCGTCCGTGGCCTACCAAGGCGCCGGACGCGATCTGTCCCCGACGGAGATCGCCCGTATCTCGCGCTGGGCGACGGCAGGACTCGTGCCGCATCTGACGGTGCTGCTCGACGTGGCGCCGGAGGCCGCCCGCGAGCGGTTCACGGAAGCCCCCGACCGTCTTGAGTCGGAGCCCGCCGAGTTCCACGCGCGCGTGCGGTCCGGTTTCCTGACGCTCGCCGCGGCCGACCCGGGGCGCTATCTGGTGATCGACGCCGCCCAGGAGCCGGAGGCGGTCACGACCGTCGCCCGGCACCGGCTCGACCTGATGCTGCCGCTCTCCGAGGCCGAGGTGAAGGCACAGGAAGAAGCCCGCAAGGCAGCCGAGGAAGAGGCGCGCCGCAAGGCCGAGGAAGAAGCCGCGCGCAAGGCCGAGGAGGAGCGGGTCGAGCGCGAGCGCCAGGAGCAGCTCGCCAAGCTCCGTGCCGAGGAGGAGGAGCGCAAGCGCCGCGAGCTGGAGGAGGCGCAGCGCCGCGAGGCCGAGCGCCAGGCCGAGGAGGCCAGGCAGCGCGCCGAGGACGCCAAGCGCCGGGCCGAGGAGGAGCAGGCACGCCTGCTCGCCGAGGAGAAGGTGCGGGCGGCCGAGGAGGAGCGGCGCCGCCGCGAGGCGGAGGAAGAGGCGCGGCTCCGGGCCGAGGCCGAGGAGCGACGCCTGGAGAAGCAGCGCAAGGCCGAGGCGGCGCTGCTGCGGGCCGAGGAGGCGCGGCGGCTGGCTGCGGCTTCCGCGGCTGCGGCGGCCGCTGCTTCGACGGCTTCGAGGGCGGTCGCGTCGACTCCGGCCGCGAAGCCGGCTCCTGCACCGGCTCAGGCTCCCGCTCCGTCTGCTTCCCCTGCGGACGCTGTATCCGACAGTCCTTCGGACGCCGTTCCGGACAACGAGACGACGGTGCCCACGCCCGTCGTGAAGCCCGGGGCGCCCGCGCCGGGTGCGGCCGACGAGACGGCGGTACTCCCGTCGGTCCGGGACACGTCCGGCTCGGACGAGACCGAGGTGCTGCCGCAGCCGCCCGTGCCGGGGGCTGCCGACGAGACGGCCGTGCTGCCTTCCGTACGGGAGGACAAGGTGCCGCCGGGGTACTTCCGCGATGAGCGGCCGGCCCCCGCACCGGACGGTGGGAACGACCGGACCCGTGAGCTGCCCCAGGTCGACGAGAACGGGGAGCCCAAGCAGCGGCCCCGCTCGGACTGGGCGGAGGAGACCCCGCTGGACGATCTGCCCTCCCTGGCGGACGAGTTGCTGGGGGAGCGGGACGAGGACGAGGACGGCCGGGGGCGCCGGGGTCGGCGGAAGGGGCGCTGAGCCCTTCGCCGGAGGCCAGCCCTTCGAAACGGAGGCTGCTGAGCGCTGAGCGGCGCTGTGTGCCGCCGTGCGTCGCGTACGTGGCTGTGTGCCGCCGTGCGTCGCTGAACGGCGACGGACGGCGGCCCGCGTTGTCAGTGGCGTGCTCCACAATGAATGCGACAGCGCGAGGTGCGGTGCGGTGCGTGGCGTGTGGTGCGCGATGCGCGGCGGGCGATGCGAGCGGGTGCGGGCGGGTGCGGGAGCAAGGGCGGAGGCGGTGACCGATGACCGTATGGGATGACCTGGTGGGCCAGGAGCGGGTGAGCGAGCAGCTCGGTGCCGCCGCCCGGGACGCCGACACGCTGGTCACCGCCGTGGCCGAGGGCACCCCGCGGCCCGAGGCGTCCAAGATGACGCACGCCTGGCTGTTCACCGGACCGCCCGGCTCCGGGCGGTCCACCGCCGCCCGCGCCTTCGCCGCCGCGCTCCAGTGCACCAGCCCGGACCGCGCGCTGGGCGGCGCCCCCGGCTGCGGCTTCTGCGACGGGTGCCACACGAGCCTGGTCGGCACGCACGCGGACGTCGAAGTGGTCCGTACGGACCTGCTGTCCATCGGCGTCAAGGAGACCCGCGACCTGGTCAGGCGGGCCCAGATGTCGCCCGCGGGCGGCCGCTGGCAGGTCATCGTCCTGGAGGACGCGGACCGCCTCACCGAGGGCGCGGGCAACGTCCTGCTGAAGGCCGTGGAGGAGCCCGCCCCCCGCACCGTATGGCTGCTCTGCGCGCCCTCGCTCGAGGACGTGCTGCCCACCATCCGCTCCCGCTGCCGCCATCTGACGCTGCGTACGCCTCCTGTGGACGCCGTCGCGGACGTGCTCATCCGGCGGGACGGCATCGAGCCGGACGTCGCCGCCGCCGCCGCGCGCGCCACCCAGGGGCACATCGGCCGTGCCCGCCGCCTCGCGACCGATCCGCGGGCACGCGAGCGCCGTGCCGCCGTCCTCAAGCTGCCCATGCGGGTGCAGGACATCGGGGGCTGCCTCAAGGCCGCGCAGGAGCTGATCGACACGGCCGGCGACGACGCGAAGCAGGTCGCCGAGGAGGTCGACGTCAAGGAGACGGACGACCTGAAGGCGGCGCTCGGCGCGGAGAAGGGCGGCCGGATGCCGCGCGGCACGGCGGGCATCATGAAGGACCTGGAGGACCGCCAGAAGCGCCGCAAGACCCGCACCCAGCGCGACAGCCTCGACCTCGCGCTCATCGAGCTGACCGGCGTCTACCGCGATGTGCTCACCCTGCAGCTGGGCTCGCGCGTGGCACTGGCCAACACCGAGGTGCTCGACATGCTGGAGCGCCTGGCGCGCGGGACCTCGCCCGAGTCGACGCTGCGCCGCATCGAGGCGATCGGTGCCTGCCGTACGGCACTGGACCGCAGTGTGGCGCCGCTGCTCGCAGTGGAGGCGATGACGGTGGCGCTGCGGGCGGGGTAGCGACTCAGAGGGAGGCCTTCGGTGGGGCCGGGGGGGGGCGGGTTGACGGAGTCACCCATACGAGCACCTTGCGTCACTGATCCAACGCATGGCGTTACGCTCGCGTGATGCGCATCAGAGGACTCCGCACCCCCGCGACCGTGCTCCTGGCGGCCGGGCTGCTCATCTCCGGCTGCTCGGCCGGGAGCTCGACGGTGGACGCGTCCATGGCCGCGCTGCCCCGAGCCACCCCGCAGGAGCTGGCTCCGTACTACGGCCAGAAGCTGAACTGGCGCGAGTGCGGCGTCCCCGGCTTCGAGTGCTCCACGATGAAGGCGCCGCTGGACTACGCGAAGCCGGACGGCACGGAGATCAAGCTCGCCGTCTCCCGGAAGAAGGCCACAGGGCCCGGCAAGCGCCTGGGCTCGCTCCTGGTCAACCCGGGCGGCCCCGGCGGCTCGGCGATCGGCTACCTCCAGTCGTACGCGGCCCTCGGTTACCCCGAAGAGGTCCGCGCGCAGTACGACATGGTGGCGGTCGACCCGCGCGGCGTGGCCCGCAGCGAGCCCGTCACCTGCCTCGACGGCAAGCAGATGGACGCGTACACGCAGACGGACATCACGCCGGACGACCAGCGCGAGACCACCGAACTGTCGGACTCCTTCAAGAAGTTCGCGGCGGGCTGCGAGAAGCGGTCCGGCGAGGTGCTGCCCCATGTCTCCACGGTCGAGGCGGCCCGCGACATGGACATCCTGCGCGCGGCGCTCGGCGACGAGAAGCTGAGCTACGTGGGCGCTTCGTACGGCACGTTCCTGGGAGCGACGTACGCCGGGCTCTACCCCGACCGCGTCGGGCGCCTCGTCCTGGACGGCGCGATGGACCCGTCGCTGCCGGCGCGCCGCATGAACCGTGACCAGACGGCGGGCTTCGAGACGGCGTTCCAGTCGTTCGCGAAGGACTGCGCGAGCCAGTCGGACTGCCCCCTGGGCACGGAGGGCGAGGCGGACGCGGGCAAGCGCCTCAAGTCCTTCTTCGACGACCTGGACCGCACGCCGATCCCCGCGGGCGACTCCGACGGCCGCAAGCTCGGCGAGGCGCTCGCCACGACGGGCGTGATCGCCGCGATGTACGACGAGGGGGCCTGGCCCCAGCTGCGCACGGCGCTGTCCGCCGCGATGAAGAACAAGGACGGCGCGGGCCTCCTCTCGCTCTCCGACAGCTACTACGAGCGGGAGGGCGACGGGTCGTACGCGAACCTCATGTTCGCCAACGCCGCCGTGAACTGCCTGGACCTGCCCCCGGCCTTCGACACGGCCGCCGACGTGAAGAAGTCGCTCCCGGACTTCGAGAAGGCCTCCCCGGTCTTCGGCGAGGGCCTGGCCTGGGCGTCGCTGAACTGCGCGTACTGGCCGGTGAAGGCGACGGGCGAGCCGCACCGCATCGAGGCGGACGGCGCGGCCCCGATCGTCGTGGTCGGCACCACGCGCGACCCGGCGACCCCCTACCGCTGGGCCGAGGCCCTGGCGGACCAGCTCTCCTCCGGCAAGCTGCTGACGTACGAGGGCGACGGCCACACGGCGTACGGCCGCGGCAGCAAGTGCGTGGACTCGGCGATCAACGCGTACTTGCTGAAGGGCAAGGCCCCGGACGACGGAAAGCGCTGCTCGCAGGGGTGAAACGGGCCCAGCGGGCCGCCCAACCGGGGGTGTGCGGAGCACCCCCGGAAACTGTGTAGACTTGGCGTCGCTGCTGATCGCACCATAGGTGCGGGACGCGTGCGCCGCCTTAGCTCAGATGGCCAGAGCAACGCACTCGTAATGCGTAGGTCTCGGGTTCGAATCCCGAAGGCGGCTCTGTGGAAGCCCCAGGACTCACTCGCCGTGACCTGGGGCTTTTGCTTTTTCTCGGGGCTTGGGGCTTGGGGCTTGGGGGTCAGCGGGCGTAGGGGCCCAGGCCGATCAGGCAGTAGACGTACTCGTTGATCGTCGAGCCGTTGAGGGTGTAGCGGTAGGAGAAGGCGTACTGCGTCTTGGGGTTGTTGTCGCAGCGGCTCATGTCCGATGTCAGAGGGATCGTCTCGATCACCTCGTAGTGGGCGTCCGATGCCGAGCAGGACACCTCGTCTACGTTGCTGACCTCCTGCGCCGTCTCGGAGTCCGGCAGCGTGCCGTTGAGGCAGGTCCCTGAGGTGAAGGGGGTGGGGGCCTCGCTGGTGGGGGTGGCGGCGGGGGCGGCCGTGTCGGTGCCGGTGTCGTAAGGGTCGTTTGTGTATGGGGTGCTGGTTGAGGGGGTGTACGTGTATGCGCTCTGGCTTGTCGTGGAGGTTGGGGCTGCGTTGTCGTCGCTGTCGTCGTTTCCCCGGGTCAGCAGCAGGATGACGATCACTACGGCGCCGATCGCGCCGAGCGATACGAGGCAGCCGCGGGCGGTGGAGCCGGGCGTGGGGGCAGGTCGTGGGGCCGGTGGTACTGGCCGTATGGGTTCAGGCACGGGGTCAGTATCGGGCAGAGGGCCGTTCGAGTGGAGTGATTTTCTAGAAGTTGGTTCTAGAAGTAGATGCTCTAGGCTGGGTGCACCATGAGCCCCAAGCAGCAACGCGGCGAAGAGACCGCCGACCGACTCCTGGATGCCGCGCTCCAGGTGTACGCCGCCTCCGGCGACCAGGGCGTCACCGTGGGCGCGCTCACCAAGGCCAGTGGTGTCAGCCTGGGGAGTCTCTACCACCATTTCGGCAGCGTCGACGGTCTCATGAGCGCTCTGCTGCAGCGCTGGCTCGGACGTCTTCTTGTCGAGCTCGCCACTTCGGTGGAGCGTTCCCGTACGGCTCGGACCGGTATCCGCGCTCTCGTGCGGGCCTATCTGAAGTTCATCGAGGAGAACCCCGACGCCTCCCGGCTGCTCCACTCCTCGTACGCCGACCGGCTCGGGATGGCTCAGGCCCGGCAGCTCCGTGATGCTCAGGAAGCCCGGCTGTCCCCGCTGAGCGGCTGGATGCAGCAGCACGTCGACTCGGGTGAAGTCGCCCCGATCCCAATGCCGTTGATCGAGGGGCTCGTCCTTGGGCCCGTCGTCGCCACCGCGCGCCGCTGGCTCGCCGGCTTCGACGACGTCGACCTTGACCAGGCCGCGCGTGTCCTGCCGGAAAGGATCTGGGCGTCGATTGTTCCCTGAGTCCGTCCCTCCAGGGGATCAGGCGGGGTGAGTTGGTTGGGTGCCCCTGGGGTGTTGGGGTGTCGGGGTGTCGGTGGTGAAACTCCCCTCTTGAGGCCAGTTGTTGAGGCGGGGGGGGGGTGTGTAGGGGCGGGGCGGTTAGTGGCGTAGCGCCTTGCTGATCTCTGCCTTCGGGGTGCCGGAGAGGGAACGGTTGCTGCGGACCGTGCCGGACTTCGACTTGCCGGCGTCCACGTCGGTGATGTTGAGGACGGCCGTGTCCAGGAGGTTGCCGTCGCCGTCGCGGAAGTTGACGGAGATGGTGTAGTCCGCCTTCTTGTCCTTGGGGTTGGTGGCCGTGATCTTGGCCGTTGCCCGGTCGCCCTCGGTCTTGGTGGGGCCGTCGACCTTCACGTCGCCTTTCGCGTCCACTCCGTCCTTCACCTCGGCCATCTTGGAAGCGGCGGCTTCCGTCGCCGATGAGACTGCTTCGCCTGCCTTGGCCGTGGCGGAGGCGGCCCTGTCCTTGGCCTTGTCCACGTCGCTGTCCGAGCAGGCGGTGGTGGTGAGGGCGAGCAGGGCGGTGGTGGCCGCGGCGGTGGCGATGCGGGTTGCTGTGGTGGTGCGGGTGCGGTTCATGCGGACCACCTTCGGGGTGGTGGGCCCTGGGCGCGAGGCGGGGCGGCCGTATGGGGGTGGTCTGTGCGCGGCTGCGGGGCCCTGTGGTGCTTGGCGGGGCTGCGGGGCTGGTTCGTCTGTGGGTGCGGTGCCGCGCCGGTATGTCCGTCCTCGCCATCGTCCGGTGGCCGTTGGGGTGCTTTGGGGCTGGAGTGCCGCGAACCGTGCTCCGGGCGGACATACCGGCACGTCCCCTCGAGAGCGCTGCCGGCCGCGGGTGCGTGCGGGGCATCGCTCGTGCTTGATTTGCCCGCTCGTGGCTGTGGGCGCTCGGGCGGGTGGGAATCCGGGGAGCCCCGCTGCCGGGTCCGTGTGAGGGGATGCGAGTATGCCGCGATGAATGCAGAGGCTGCGTTGTACGTTCGGTATCAGTCCCCCGTGCGCCATCAGCGAGGGCATTTCACCGGGGTGTTCGGCCTGGTCAACGGGCTTGCCCGGGAGGGGAAGCTGACCGCCGAGCAGGAGCGGTTCCGGCGTACGAACAATGACTGGTACGACAGCGCTTATCCGGATCCCTCGACGATTGATCCCACGGTCTACGACCACGACGTGAACCCCCGAGCCGTCGCCTGGTTCAAAGCCACTGCCACTCATCTCATCGAGCGCGTACCCGGCTATCTGGAGATTCTCGATGCGCACGGCGTCGAGTGCCGAGTGGTGCGGTCCTCGGATCCGGGGCGGGTTGTCTACGAGGACGAGTTCCAGGTCGTGGTCGTGCCCTACGAGGCGTAAGAGGTCTGCCGAGGTGTGAGCGGTCTGCCGAGGCGTAAGCGGTCGCCGAGGCGTAAGCCGGCTGCCGGGAGTTATGAGGATCCTGTCAGGCCGCTGTCCGGATCCGGTCAGGGTCCCGCGGCCCCGCCTATGCTCGACGCCATGTGCGCTTTTGTCCTGGTCGCGGAGGATGACGAGAAACAGGCCGAGCTGGTCCGCCGCTATCTGGAGCGCGAGGGCCACACGGTCGCCGTCGTCCACGACGGGCGTGCCGCGATCGACGAGGTGCGGCGCAGGCCGCCGGACCTGCTCGTGCTCGACGTGATGATGCCGCGGGTCGACGGACTCGGCGTCACCCGCGTCCTGCGGAGCGGGAACGGCCCCGCGGTCGGGATTCCCATCCTGATGCTGACCGCCCGTTCCACCGAGGACGATCTGCTGCTCGGCCTCGACCTCGGCGCCGACGACTATCTGACGAAGCCGTACAGCCCCCGCGAGCTGATGGCCCGCGTCCGTACGCTGCTGCGGCGCGCCCAGGGCACGCACCACCCCGTCGTCGAGGGTGCCGAGACCGTCTCGCGCGTCCTGCGGGTGGGTGGGCTCTCCGTCGATCCGGTGCGGCACGAGGTGACCGTCGACGGGCAGCTCGTGGAGTGCACGCCGGGCGAGTTCGGGCTGCTCGCGGCGCTGGCGGCGGAGCCGGAGCGGGTGTTCACGCGGCCTCAGCTCCTGGATCGTATCCACGGCTCGTCCGGGTACATATCGGTGCGCACCGTCGACGTACACGTACTGAATCTGCGCAAGAAGATCGAGGTCGATCCGCGCAGGCCGCGCCATCTCGTGACGGTCTTCGGCGTCGGGTACAAGCTCACGGGCGCCGCTTTCGGCGCGGCCCTCGGGGCGGCGGCGCGTCGTGGCGCGTGACATACCGTTCCGCAAAAGCCTGTTGCCCCGGCTGCTCGCCGTTTCCGTGCTCGTCTCCGTCCTTTCGATCGCCGCCACCGCCTGGCTCGCCGCGCAGACCACCTCAGGCGCGATCCGGCAGGAGCAGGGGCAGGTCCTCGCCGACGACGCGCGTGTCTACGACGAGTTGCTCGGCCTCGCGGCGACCGCGCCCGGGTGGCGGGGCGCCGAGAAGACCGTGCGGGAGTTGGCCCGGCAGACCGGGCGCCGTATCGCCCTGACCACCCAGGACCGTGTCGTCATCGCCGATTCGCGGGGCGGGCGAGGCGGTGCGGGCGGCAAGGGGGCGCCCGGCGCCGGGCTGCCGTCCAAGGCCTCGGCCGTCGTCGATCCGCTCGCCGTCGACGGGGCGCTGACCGCCGGGGCGGGGAGCGGTGACGAGGAGGGCGGGGACGGGGGCACCGCGGGTCCGGACCGTATCGATCCGCGTGCGGTCGGTCCCTTCCGGCTCTCGGGGCGGGAGCGGGGGGAGCTGGCGAAGGTGGCCGATGGCGTCGTGGGGTGCATGCACGACTTCGGGGTCGTCGCCCGTTCCGTCCAGGGGCCCGGCGGGCGTCCGCGTGTGGAGGCCGCCAACGACCCGAACCGGTTCCTGGACTTCACCTGCAACGACGCACGGCTCATCGTCCCCACCCGCACGGAGAGCAAGGCACTCAAGCGGCTCAACGAGCTCACCAACGCGTGTCTGCGGCGCGGGGGCGAGCCACCCGTCGCGGTCGAGCTCGATCTGACGTGGCGGCGGAACGATGGAGGCCCGAGCCGCGCTGCCGGGGTGGTGGGGCCCGCCGGGTCGGGTATGGGCGCCGAATCTGGTCTTCGTATCGGGGGGCGGGCCGAACCGACGCCCACCGTGTCGCCTGATTCCGGTTCCGGTTCCGGTTCCGGTTCCGGTTCCGATTCCGGCCCCGGCCTCGGTTCCGCTCCCGTTCCCGCTCAAAGCTCTACTCCTGCCGAGCCAGGGAGTTCCACGGGGACGGGTGGCTCGAAGGGGACAGGTGGTTCGAAGGGGGAGACGGGTGGGTCCGCCGGCCGGCCCGCCCCCGTCGAGCCGAGCCGCGCCGCCGCCGATCCGATGGACGGCGCCCGCGCCGCCGACACCAAGGCCGCCGCCTGCCTGAGCAGCGCCCGGCGCGAGCAGCTCGGACCGTACGTCTCCGCGCCCGCGCTCCTCTTCGTCACCGCCTCCGACGGTTCGCGCACCGCGGCGGCCCGCGCGGGCGAGAGCTCGGGGTTCAGTCTCTCCGGTGCCAACACCGCCCGGCTCGCGGGGCTCTCGGCGGGCATCCTCGCGGTGACCGTCGCCGTGACGGCCTTCGCCGCGTCCCGGCTGACCCGCCCGCTGCGGGCGCTGACCGCCGCGACGCAGCGGATGAAGGCGGGCGAGGCGGCCGAACCCGTCACGGCGCGCTCGGCGGGATCGGCGGGGGAGATCCGCCAGCTCGCCGACGCCTTCAACGACATGGCCGCCCACCGCAAGGCGTTGGAGAATCAGCGCCAGGCCATGGTGAGCGACGTCGCGCACGAGCTGCGTACGCCGCTGTCCAACATCCGGGGCTGGCTGGAGGCGGCCGAGGACGGCGTGGTCGCCACCGACCCGGAACTGGTCTCCTCGCTCCTCGAAGAAGCCGTACTGCTCCAGCACATCGTCAACGACCTGCAGGATCTCGCCGCCGCCGACGCGGGCACCCTGAGGCTGCACCGCGAGCCCGTGCACGCGTCCGACGTCGTGGACCAGGTCGCTGCGGCGCACCAGGCGCGTGCCGAGGCGGCGGGCGTACGGCTGAGCGCGACGACGCTCGGCGATCCCTGCTTCACCGCCGATCCGCTCCGGCTCCGCCAGGCCATCGGCAACCTGGTCTCCAACGCGATCCGGCACACCCCGGCGGGCGGCAGCGTCACGATCGGCTGCCGCGGCACGCTCGACGCGGTGGTGGTGGAGGTCGCCGACACCGGTACCGGCATCAGCCCCGAGGACCTGCCGCACGTCTTCGACCGCTTCTGGCGCGCGGACAAGTCGCGTACGCGGTCGACGGGCGGCAGCGGGCTCGGCCTCGCCATCGTCCGGCAGCTGGTGGAAGGGCACGGCGGGACGGTGACGGCGCGGAGCACCCTCGGAGAGGGGGCGGTGTTCACGGTGCGGGTGCCGTCGGAGGCGCCGGCCGAGACCGATGGTCATGGGGGTGTCGCTGCGGGTGCGGAGTCCGCGTCACGGGCGGGGTGATGGGTGCCGGCGAAGGGGTTACCGGGGGATACCATTCCGGGGCGTCTTCGCCGGGCCCGTCCACGTGAGCGAATGGTGGGCGATCCGTGGGTTATCCGTGGGTGATCCGTGAGCACCTGGTGTCGGAATGCGGGTCCGGAACGTGTGGCCGAGGCCCGTGGGGCCGTGCTTCCCGCGTGGGTACGGGGGCGCCCGAGCGGGTACGGCGACACCGGCGCGGCTGCTCCCGCTCCGCGAGCACCTCAACTCCCTCACCCCGTTAGGGAGTTGAGGATGCATCGCAGAAACTGAGCGGGCCCGGCCGCAACGGTGACACTCCCCCGAGTTACGCGCTTGGCGCGAGTACCGGCGCGGCCGGGCCCGATGTAGTGATCCCATCAGGGCTCGCCAACCGATCGCTAACATGTGGCCAACGGTTGGCGGGAGATGGCGTGGACGTGCGGTGCGACGGGTTGCGGTTCGGGCTCCTGGGCGCGCCTGCGGTGTACGACGCCGAGGGCGAGCCGCAGCCCGTGCAGAGTGCCAAGGGCCGCGCGCTGCTGGCCGCGCTGCTGCTCGAACCGGGGCGGGTGGTCTCCGTCGACGCCCTCAAGGACGCACTGTGGGGCGGCGCCCCGCCCGCGTCCGCGCATGCCTCGCTGCAGAACCACGTGACGCGGTTGCGCCGGCTCCTCGACGACCCGGAACGGCTGCGGGCGGTGCCTCCGGGGTACCGGCTGCGGGTGGCCGAGGGGGAGTTGGACGTACGGGTCTTCGAGCAGTTGGTGGCACAGGCCCGGGTCGCTCATGCGGAACGTGACTGGGACGGCTGCGCGCGTGCCGCGTCCGGCGCGCTCGCCCTCTGGCGCGGCGCCCCGCTGGGCGGGCTGCCCGCGGACGCGGCGGGCCACGCGCTTGTGCCGCGCCTGGAGGAGGCGCGGCTGCTCGCCCTGGAGCTGCGGTACGACGCGGAGCTCGCGAGCGGGGCCGGTGACGGAGGGCTCGTGCCGGGGCTGGCGGAACTGGTCGCCGAGTATCCCTTGCGGGAGACCTTCCACCGGCAGCTGATGCTGGTGCTGCACCGCACGGGCCGCCAGGCGGAAGCACTCGCCGTCCACCGCGAGCTGCGGCGGCGCCTGGTCGAGGAACTGGGCGTGGAACCGGGCGCCTCGGTACGGGAAGCACACCGCGAGGTACTGCAGGAGCCTGCGGGCGCGGCATTGACGGGGTCTGCTTCGGCTTCTTCGGGGGTGGGCTCGGGGGTCGGTGCCGGGGTTGGTTCTGCGGGGGTGGGCTCGGGTTTCGGTGCCGGGACCCGTTCTTCCGGGGTGGGCTCGGGTTTCGGTGCAGGGACCGGTTCGGGGTCCGCTGCTGCCGGGGCTGGTTCGGGTTCCGCTGGTTCGGGTTCCGTTGGTTCGGGTCCTGCTGTGGGGGGTGCGCGTGGGGCAGGGGCGGGGTCCGCTGACGGGGCGGGCTCAGGCTCTGCTGCCGGGGTGGGTTCTGGGTCCCCTGCCGGGGGTGCGCGTGGGGCGACTTCGGGGTCCGCTGCCGAGGAGGGTTCAGGCTCCGCTGTCGGGGGTGCGCGTGGGGCTGACTCTGGCTTTGCTTCGGGGGGCGATCGGGGGGCGGCTTCGGCAGGGTCTGCTGCGGGCGGAGCTCGTTCGGAGGGGGCTGCTTCGGATGGGGTCGCTCAGGGGCCCGCTTCGGGGGGTGCTTTGGCGCGGTCCGCTTTGGCGCGGTGCGCTTCGGGGAGTGCCGCGGAGGGTGCTCGTCCGACGGGGTCCGACCCAGGGGGCGCTTCGGAGGGCTCAGCTCTAGGGGCTGGCCCAGCGGGCGCCCGCGTGTCTGTTCCGGCGGGCCCTGCATCGGCAAGTCCCGCTTCGGTGGGTCCCGCTTCGGCGGGTTCTGCTTCAGGAGGCTCCCCCTCTTCAGGAGGCTCCCCCTCCGAAGGCTCTGCTCCGGCAGGTTCCGGCCCGGCAGGCTCCGCCTCCGAAGGCAGTGCTCCGGCGGCCTCTACCCCGGAGGGGTTCGACCCTGGTGGCTTTGCTCCGGCGGGCTCTGCCCCCGCAGGCCCAGGTCCGGCAGGTTCTGCCGCGGCGGGCTCCGCGCCCGCAGGTTCCGCCCCGGCAGGTTCTGCCGCGGCGGGCTCCGCGCCCGCAGGTTCCGCCCCCGCAGGTTCCGCCCCCTCAGGCCCCGCCCCTGCCAGCCCCGCCTCCGCCACCCCCACACCCGCACGCATATCCACCCGTCCCGCCCAACTCCCCCCGTCCCCGCCCCACTTCACCGGACGCGAGGAAGTGGTGAGGTCACTCGCGCGGCTCCTGGCCGGGCAGCGCGCCGGTGCCGATGGCGACGCGCCCGACCAGGTCGTCGACACCGCCCGCGCCGGTGGCGATGGCGACGCGCCCGACCAGGAGGTCGACCCCACGCCCCCCGGCACCACGCCCCCCGGCGCCACGCCCCCCAGCACCACCCCTCCCGGCACCACACCCCCCGGCACCACACCCCCCGTAGCCGTCCTGTCCGGCATGGCCGGTGTGGGGAAGAGTGCCCTTGCCCTGCACGTGGCGCACCGCCTGCGTGAGCATTTCCCCGATGGGCAGCTCTACGTCAATCTGCGCGGAGCCACCCCCGGGATGACGCCCCTCACGCCCGGCCAGGCACTCGCCGCCCTGCTGCGGGACCTCGGGATCGAGTCGAGTCACAGCCCCGAACACCCGGACGCCGCAGCCGCCTTGCTCCGTTCGCTGCTCGCGCCCACCCGCACCCTGCTGGTCCTGGACGACGCGGCGACCGCCGCTCAGGTACGCCCGCTGCTGCCCGCGGGGACCGGCTGTGCGGTCATCGTCACCAGCCGTTCCCCGCTCACCGCGCTCGACGGTGCCGGACGTTTCCCGCTGGAGCCGCTCTCCGAGGGGGACAGCGTCGCCCTGCTGCGCGCCGTCTCCGGGCGCGCGGGGCTCGACGAGGGGCACCCCTTGGTCGAACTCGCGGGCCGCCTGCCGCTGGCCCTGCGGATCATCGCCGCCCGTCTCGCCGCCCGCCGTGCACTCACGCCCGACGCCCTCGCCGAACTCCTCACCGTCAGCGGTGGACGCCTGCACCACCTGGAACACGACGACCTGAGCGTCCGGCGCTCGCTCGCCGTGGCCCTGGACGCGCTGCGTACGGCCGAGCGCGAGTCCGACAGGGACGCGGCAGCCGCCCTCGCCGCGATCGGCGCGCTGGACCTTCCGGCGTACGGAGTACCGCTCGTAGCCCGCCTGTTGGGCGTGGAGGAATGGCGCGCGGGGGCCGCACTCGACCGGCTCGTCGACGTGGCGCTGCTCGACGAGACGGCCTACGGCCGCTATGCCCCGCACGATCTCGTACGCGACTTCGCCCGGGAGGCGGCCCACCAGGACGGGGCGGGAGCGGCGGACGTCGTGGAATCGGCGCTGCGGTGGTACGCGGAGTCGGCACGGCAGACCCTGCTCGCGATCATGCCGGAGGGACTCGACCGCGACGACCGCCTCGGCGACCTCCCGGACGGTCTGCTGCCCAAACAGCCCACGGCCGACGGCAGTCCCGGCCTTGAGGCCGGCGCACCAGGCCTCGCCCCCGACGCCCCCGCCCACCCCTGCCCCGTTCCCCCCGTACCGCCGATGTCCACCGACGACGCCTTCGCCTGGGGCGACACCGAGCTTGCCAACGTCATCGCCCTCGCCGAACGCCACGGCCGCGAATCCGCCCTCCTGCCCGCGCTGGTCCGGTGTTTCTTCTCGTACCTCAAGCGCCGTGGGCGGCTCGCCGAGGCGGGCCTTCTCAACCGGCTCGCGGTGACCGCGGCCCGCCGTTGGAAGGACACCGCGGCCGAGGCCCAGGCCCTCACCGACCTCGCGGGGCTCAACTACGTTTCGGGGCGCAGCAGCACGGCGCTCGACCTGATCGACGAGGCCCTCGACCTGTGGCAGAAGCTCGGCCGCATGTCGTGCGTCCACCGCGGCGTCATCAACCGCGGCCTCCTCCTCGAAGCGCTCGGCCGCTACGAGGAGTCGGCCGAGGCCCTGCGCCACAGCCTGGACCTCGCCAAGGCCATGGACGACCCGCTGAGCGAGGCGTTCGCCCTCAGCACCCTGGGCAACGTCTACGAGCACACCGACGCGCGCGCCGCGATCTCCTACTACGAGCGGAGCCTGGCGATCGGCGAGACCCTCGGGCACGCGGGTCTGCGGCAGGAGGTCCACTGCGACATGGGCAACGCCCACCTCGCGCTCGACGAACCGGACGTGGCGCTCAGGCACTTCGAGGAGAGCCTGCGCATCCATGGCGTGGCCGAGGACTGGCACAACGAGTCCAAGGTGCGCCTCGGTATCGTCCGCGCCCTGCGCGAGACGTCCCGCACACAGGACGCGGGACGCGAGTGCGCCGACCTCCTGGAGCGTGCGGAGCAGCGGGCCGACGCCCACATGGCGGGTCTGGCCCGCCACCAGCGGGGGCTTCTGCTGTACGCGGAGGGGCGAGCCGAAGAGGCGTACGAGCAGTGGAAGTCGGCGCTCGCGTCGCTGGACGGCACGGACAGCAGCGAGGTGGTCGACGAGCTGAAGAGCTTGCTCGCGGGTTCGTCGGCGACGGACTGAAGCCCCCCCCCGGGCCGGGGGAATCTGCTCGTGGGCGGGGCTACTTCGCGTCCGCGTAGCACTCCACCACGGCGACGGTGAACGGGAAGCGCACCGGGGTCTCGCCGAACGTGATGCGTCCCGCCAGGTCTCCGGCCGCGCGGATCGCCGCCGTGACCGTCTCGGCCTCCTCCTGCGGGCAGTGCACGATGACCTCGTCGTGCTGGAAGAAGACCAGCTCGGCACGGAGACCGGCCGCGGCGATGGACTGCCGCAGCGCGGCCAGCATCAGCAGCGCCCAGTCGGCGGCGCTGCCCTGGACGACGAAGTTACGGGTGAAACGGCCGCGGGCCCGGGTGTTGCTGGATGCGTACCCAGGAGTGAACTCGCCGTCCTGGGAGGTTAGTTCGGCGGACTCCTCCGGCGGCTGCGGGATGCCCGCCTCGTCGAAGTCCTCCGCGACGGCCGCCGGCGGGCTCGTCCGGCCCAGCCAGGTCCGTACGAGCCGGCCCTCCTCGCCCGCCTTCGCCGCGTCGTCGACGTACGCGACCGCGGCGGGGAATCTGCGGCGCAGCGCCGCCAGGTTCTTCAGGCCGTCGCCCGACGTCTGCCCGTACACGGCACCGAGGAGTGCGATCTTGGCGTGGTCGCGGTCGCCGGAGAACGCGCGGTCCGAGAGGCGCGTGTAGAGGTCCTCGTGGCTGCCGGCCACCTCCATCAGGCCCCGGTCGCGGGAGATCGCGGCGAGGACCCGCGGCTCCATCTGGTCGGCGTCGGCGACCACGAGCCGCCAGCCGGGGTCGGCCACCACCGCACGACGGATGATCTTGGGGATCTGCAGCGCGCCGCCGCCGTTCGTGGTCCAGCGGCCGCTGACGGTGCCGCCCGGGGTGTACTCGGGCCGGAAGCGGCCGTCGCGCACCCAGTCCTGGAGCCAGCTCCAGCCGTGCGCCGTCCAGATCCGATACAGCTTCTTGTACTCGATGAGGGGCCGCACGGCCGGATGGTCGATCTCCTCCAGTGCCCAGCGGCGGGTGGACTTGATCCTGATCCCGGCCTGGGCGAAGGCCTTGATGACGTCGTTCGGCAGGTCGGGGCGGACACGGCGGCCGAAGGCGGCGGAGATCTCGTCGGCGAGCTCGGCCAGGCGGCGCGGTTCGGACGCGCCCGCGTTCCTGCCGCCGCCCGCGTACCGCTCGCCGAGGAGTTCGGTGAGCAGGGCGTGGTGGACGTCGGCGCGCCAGGGCAGGCCCGCCACGTTCATCTCGGCGGCCACCAGCATGCCGGCCGACTCGGCCGCCGTGAGCAGCCGCATCCTGCCGGGGTGCTCGGCGGCCCCGTGTCTTCGCTGCTGCGCGGCATACACCTCCAGGAGGGCGTCGAAGGGCAGCGATGTCACGGGGGAGGGCTCGAAGAGGGAGTCCTGGGCGCCGGGAGCGGCGGCTCTGGGGGGAGGGTCGGACGGGACCGGGGCGTTGTGCAGCCGTGCCCAGGCCGCCGCGGCCGAGCGGGGCTCGCCGAGGCGGCCCTCGTGACCGAGGAGGAGCAGCTCGGCGTCCTCGATGTCGTAGCACCGGTTCACCCGGACGCCCGCCGCGAGCAGCGCGGGATAGATCTCGGCGGTGGACCGCCAGACCCAGCGGCTCGCGTCGGGTCTGTCGCGCACGGCCTTGGCGAGGTCCGGCTCGTGCCGGACCGGGCCCGAGGGCAGGCCGTCCTCCCCGAGGGGGGCGAGGGTGGCGCCGCCGGCCTCGGTGGCGGCGAGGGCCCACCTTTCGGTCATGCGGTCGAGTGTGTCAGCAGGCACTGACAATGCGGCGGAGGGCTTGTTACGGGGGCGGGGCTGGGGGGAGCGGGGGTGGCTCCGGCGCTGCGGGTCCGGCCCGGAGGGGCATGGGGCGCCCCACGCCTGGATGCCCCGACATGCGAGGGGCGCCCGGCGCTGCGAGGCTCGGAGCCATGAGAGTGGCCCTTGCGCAGACCGACTGTGTCCTCGGCGAGGTGGACGAGAACCTCGCGGAGGCCCGGGACCAGATCGGCCAGGCGGCGGCGCAGGGCGCCGACCTCGTCGTCTTCCCCGAGCTGAGTCTGCACGGGTACCACTTGGGCGGCCTGGCGCAGGACACGTCGGTGGAAGCGACGGACCGCCGCCTCATGGAACTCTCCACCGCCGGTCCCGACGTCATCGTCGGCCTGCACGAGCACACGAGTCTGCGCGCGTACAACACGTCCGCGTACTACGCGGACGGCCAACTCCTCCATGCCCACCGGAAGTTGTACCTGCCGAACTACTTGGCCTGGGAGGAGCGCAAGCATGTCAGCCCCGGTCAGCACCTGCGTGCGTACGACCTGCCGGGCGGGCACGGCCGCGCCGCGACGCTCGTCTGCAACGACGCGTGGCAGCCGGTGCTTCCGTGGCTGGCCGTGCAGGACGGCGCCGAGGTCATCGTCGTCCCCACGAACAGCGCGGCGAGCCTGGATCCGGAGGCGATGGACACGGGCCTGTACTGGGACACCCTTCTCTCCTACACGGCCCGCATGCTCCAGTGCTGGGTGGTGTTCGTGAACCGGGTCGGTAACGAGAACGGGGCTTCGTTCTGGGGCGGTTCGCGGGCGGTGGACCCGCGGGGCACGGTCGTCGCGCAGGCGCCGAAGTGGGAGCCGGGTCTGGTGACCGTCGACATCGACGTCCACGAGGCTCGGCGGCAGCGGCGGGCGGTGCCGCTTGTCGCCGAGGCGCGACTGGGGTTGGTCGACCGGGAGGTACGACGCCTCATCGATGAGGGCGGCGACAGCTAGGGCCTTGGCCTTGGCTTGGCCTCGGCCTCGGCCTCGGCCTCAGCGGCGGGCGGAGCGGTGCGGGTCGCTTGGCGGCGGGCGGAGCTGACTCATGCCTCAGCGCCGTCGTACCCCCAGTACCCCCGACCCCACCCCCACCACCGCGCAGACCCCCGCGGCCAGCCCCACCATGTCCCACGGCACCGTCATCGCCGCCGGTGCCGACAGGCGGGTCAGGGCCGCGGTCAGTGCGGCCAGGTTGAGGAGGGTCACCGCCAGGCCAAGGACCGTGCCCACGGCCACCGCCAGCAGGGCCTCCCCGGCGATCACCAGGCGCACCTGGCCCCGCGTGGCCCCGGCCATTCGCAGCGAGCGGAGCTCAGGGCCCCGTACCGATGTGGCCATCAGCAGTGTTCCGGCCAGGGAGATGGACGTGTAGACCAACGCGATACCCAGCAGCAGCCCCAGCCCCAGCCGCGTCTGCGGCTTCGTCGCCGGGTGCGTGTCCGTCAGCCATTCCTCCGCCGTGCGGACCCGAAGCCCCGCGTCACCGACCCGCTCCCGCAGCGCCCCCGCCACCGCACCCCGGTCCGCCCCATCCCGTAGCCCCACGTCAACACGGTCCACCACAGCGGCAGCCCCGTTCGCCGACGTGACGTACGCCCCGTTGTCACCGGTACCCCGCGCCAGCACCGCGACGATCCGCAGCCGCACGGCCCTGCCGTCCCCGAGCCACACGTCGACCCACTCGCCGACCCGCCGCCGCTCCCACTCCTCGTTGACGACGATCGAGCGGTCGTCGAGATCGCGTACGTCCCCCGCCACCACCGGAAGCCGCGAGACCGAGGCGAACGCGGCCGGATCGCTCACGGCCCGCGCCTCCGACCGGATCAGCGCCGTGCCTTCCTCCCGTACGAACACGGCAGTGGAAGCGGACGACGCGGCCACCCGCACCCCCTCCACCTGCTCCGCCGGCTCCACCCTCTCCGTGCGGCTCAACTCATCGCCCGTCAGCACCAGTTCAGCCCCAGTGCGCTGCCGCGCCTCCGCGGCCCGCGCCTCGCCCGCCGTCTCCGCCGAGCCCAGCAGCGAACCCGCCAGGGCCACCGTCACCAGGACCGGCGCGGCGACAGCCGCCGTGCGCCGCACGGACGCGGCGGAGTTCTCGCGGACCAGGAGCCCGATCGCGCCCGGCAGCCGGACGGCGCGCAGGACAGGACGTACGAGAAGGGGCGTGAGCGCGGCGAGCGCGGTGATCAGGATCATCGGCTGGGTCGTGTACGTCTTCCGCTTCATCAGCGCGGACGGGTCGGTCCACAGGGTCCAGCCCAGCAGTCCGACGCCCGCCGCGAGCAGCGTGCCGCCCACGATCCGCCGGCTCCACGGCATGACGCCGGTATCGACGGACGCGTCCCGCAGTGCCTCGACGGGACCCACGCGCCCCGCCCGCCGCGAGGCGGTCCACGCCCCGGAGAAGGCCACCGTCACGCCGACCCAGAAAGCGAGGTGGTACGGCCAGACCGCCCCGCCGATCGCGAACCACTCCGGAGCGATCTCCGCGTCCACCAGTGCGTCGGCGAGCACCGGCGCGCCCCAGGCCCCCAGCAGACACCCGACGCCGGAGGCCACGGCCCCCACCGTGAGCGCCTCCGCGAGCAGCATCCTGCGGACCTGGCCCGGCGTCGCTCCGGCCATCCGCAGCAGCCCGAACTCGCGGCGCCGCAACGCCACGACGAAGGCGAAGGTGGACGCGGTGACGAAGACGGACACGAACGCGGACACCCCGCCCGCCGTCCCCAGGAAGGAGTTCACCGCCACCAAGGCCTGCGCGTCCCGCTCCGGCTCCGGATCGGCGAGCCGCCGCTCGGCTCCAGTGAGGACGCGCGCCCGGTCGCCGACGACTTTCCTTACGTCCCCAACCGGGGCATCCACGCCCACCGCATCCCTTTTCGCCCCGTCCAGACGGACGGGACCGAGGCGGCGCAGGTCGCGCAGAAGTTCGATATCCACAGGGTGTGGATGAGCGAGCGGCTTTGATGCGTGTGCGGTGTCGGGGCCGCGTTCTACCGGGACGGTCAGGGTGTTCTGCCCCATGACGACGACGGGTGACCCGGCGAACCGCACGGGTTCCCGCTCCGGGGCGCCGAACGTCGAGGCGAGCCCGAGCCCCATCGCGGCGGTGAGCGCCACGCCGAGCGCGACGGCGACGAACGCGCCGAGGAGTCCCGCCCAGCGGGTGCGGAGGGAGGCGAGGAACATCACCGACCACCCACGACGGCCGACTCAGAACCCACACCCCCGGAACGCCCGCCACCGCCACCGGCGCCGTCACGTAGGGAACGCCCACCACCGCCACCGTCACCGGCACCGGCGCCGTCACGTACGGAACGCCCGCCACCGCCACCGTCACCCGCGCCCTCCGAACGGGCACCCCGAGACCCCCCACTCACCAACTCAAGCCCCGCCATCCGCCGAGCCACCTCCCCCGCATCCGGCGCGAGAACCTCGTCGGAGACCCTTCCGTCCACCAGGAAAACCACCCGGTCCGCATGCGACGCCGCCACGGGATCGTGCGTGACCATCACGGTCGTCTGGCCCTCCCCGTCCACCAACTCCCGCAGCAGCAAAAGGACTTCGCGGCTGGTCGTCGTGTCCAGCGCCCCCGTCGGCTCGTCGCCGAACAGCACCGCGGGGCGTGTGACGAGTGCCCGCGCCAGCGCCACCCGCTGCTGCTGGCCACCCGAAAGCTCACCCGGCCGGTGCCGGGCGCGCTCGGCGAGGCCCACCCGGCCCAGCGCGTCCCCCACCTCCGTGCGCGAGGGCCTGCGCCCCGCGAGCCGCAGCGGCAGGGCGACGTTCTGGGCGGCGGTCAGTGAGGGGATGAGGTTGAAGGACTGGAAGACGAAGCCGATGCGGTCCCTCCGCAGCAGGGTCAGCCGCCGCTCGCTCAGCCCCGTCAGCTCCGTGCCGCCCACCTCGACCGTCCCGGACGTCGGCCGGTCGAGTCCGGCGGCGCACTGCAGCAGCGTCGACTTGCCGGAGCCGGAGGGGCCCATGATCGCGGTGAAGGTACCGGCACGTATCGCGAGGTCGACGCCGTCGAGGGCGGTCACATCGCGGTAGCGGCGGTGGACGGCGGTGAGCCGTACGGCAGTTGGGGTCATGCCTCAACCCAACCGTCCGAGGCCCCGCCGGGCACGACCACTGGGGGGCGTCCCGGGGGTATGGCCAGCCATACCCTTGACGTATGGATCCGGTGACCGAGGTGATCGACAAGGCGTTCGCGGCAGCGCTGTACGCGGACGGCGACGAGGGCCTCGACACCGGCGCGTCCCTCCTCGCGGCGGCCCCCGAGGCCGACGCCGAGCTGTGGCGCAGGGGCGAGGAGCTGGTGCGCCGCGCGTGGGAGCGGGGCTGGCAGCCGGCGGACGTCATACGCATGGTCGGCCGCGCCCAGGACGACATCGCCCACGGCACCGACCGCACCCACCAGGCGCAGCTCGCCGCCGGGCTGATCACCACGGAGACCAGGCGGTACGGCGACACGCTGCCGCCCCGCTGGCAGGCGCAGCTCGCCGAGCTCGCCGAGCCGGCATCGCAGGGCAGCCCTCGGCCCGATCGCTTCTCCCAGGCCACCACCACCCTCGCCCTCTACCGCCTCCTCCTGCGCCTGCCCGCGATCGAGCCCGTCGGCCCCGCACCTGGCACCCCGCTCCACGCGCCTCCGCCCCCCGGCCACGAGGAACCCCGCATCCTCACCCGTATCCGCGCCCTCCTCGCCAAGGCGGAGGCCACCGGGTTTCCCGAGGAGGCGGAGGCGCTCACCGCCAAGGCGCAGGAGCTGATGGCCAGGCACACCATCGACGAGGCCCTGCTCGCGTCCCGTACCCACGCCAAGGACACTCCGGGCGCCTGCCGCATCGGCGTGGACGCCCCGTACGAGACGGCGAAGGCGATCCTCCTGGACGCGGTGGCCACCGCGAACCGCTGCCGTGCGGTGTGGAACGAGGCGTACGGCTTCTCGACCGTCGTCGGTTTCGAGCCCGACCTGGAAGTGGTCGAACTCCTCCACACCTCCCTCCTCGTACAGGGAACGGCGGCGATGACGAAGGCGGAGGCGGGGCAGCGCGCGGGCGGCCGGAAGCGTACGAAGACGTTCCGTCAGGCCTTCCTCCTCGCGTACGCGAACCGGCTCGGCGCGCGCCTCGCCGCCGCCGCGGAGGATGTCACCGCGGAGTCCCCGGACGCGGGCGAGCTGCTGCCCGTCCTGGCCGCCAGGGATGTGGCCGTCACGTCCCACACCGAGCGGATGTTCCCGGAGACGACCACCACGCGGGTGCGGGGCGCGACGGACCACGAGGGCTGGACCCACGGAACGGCGGCGGCGGACGAGGCGCAGATGACCCCGGGCAGACGCCGCCTCACCTGAGAGGTACCCCGCGGCAAGGCTGGGTTCCGGTCCTGGATCCCGAGAACTCCGTGAGCGTGACGAGCGCGACGCCGTGCAGGTACGCGAGGGGAGGGCGCCGTGGCCCCGCCCCCTTCGAGCCCTCGATCCCTCGATCCCTCGATCCCTTCGAGCGGACCCGCACCGGAACCCCCTCCCGCCCCCTGTCGCGGTTCAGCCCGATATGCCCCGTATCATCACAGGGTGACCTGGCTCCGAGCGCTGAAGGAGACCGCTCGCTCGGGCCTGACCGTCGAGCGGAAGCGCCTCGAACCCCTCATCGCGCTCCGTGGCGCGGCCGGCCTCGCCGTCATCATCGGCGTGAGCCTCACCCTCTTCGGTCCTGCCGTGGCGGCCAGCTCGGCGTTCGGGGCCTTCCAGGCCGCCATCGCCACGTTCCAGCGCAGCTGGCGGCCCCGTCCGGAGCTGGCTCTGGCCTCCGGCACGAGCCTCGCCATCTCCACGTTCCTGGGCTACCTCACCGGCTCCCACCTCCTCCTCTTCCTCGCCCTCCTCTGCCTCTGGACGTTCCTCTCGGGGCTGAGCTGGGCCGCGGGCCCGACCATCGGCATCATCGCCTCCTCCAACGTCGCGATCATGCTGGTCACGGTCACCCTCCCCGGCTCCCTGGCCGCCGCGGCCGGCCACGCCGCGATGATGGTGGTGGGCGGCGCCGTCCAGGCCGCCCTCGTGGTCCTGTTTCCCGTACGCAGATGGGGCGCCCACCGGGACGCCCTCGCCGACGCGCTCGCGGCCGAGGCCGACTACGCCCGCCGCCTTCGGCACGATCCCCACGCCGACTTCGACCCGGAGCCCCTGATGGCGGCCCGCGACGCGGCGACCGTCACCCCGCGCCAGGCCCGCACCCGCCCCGCCGAACTCCACGGCGCCCGCGGCGTCGCCGAACGCATCCGCCCGGTGCTCGCCTCCCTGGCCGACCCGGCGGTGGGCGTACCGGAGGAGGGCCCCGAACGTGACCGCGTACGCGAGATCCTGGCCGCGGCGGGCTCGATCCTGGACGCGGCGGCCAGGGCGATCCGGCAGGGCGAACCGGTCAAGATCCCGCCCGCGGCCGTGGCGACCCTCCGGACCCCGGACACGGGGGCGATCCTCACGGGCCCGGCCCAGAGAGCGGCGAAACGCCTGGCGGCACTCCTGCGAGACGTACTCGAAACAGCAGGCAAACCCCCCGACAAGGCAGCAACCCTCACCACAAAAGCAACCCCGGAAGCGACAGGAGCCACAAGCCCTGCGGCGGCTACGGGGCCGGCGGATGCCACAGCGCTTACGGGTGCCACAGCAACCCCGACCACCCCAGCCCCCACCCCCCTCCTCCGCCCCACCTTCCCCGCCCTGCTCCCCGCCGCCCTTCGGGCCATGAGGGGCGAGCTTCGGCGGCGGCATGAATCGCCCGTCACCCGCCATGCGATCCGCGTCACCGCCGTGGCCGCCGCGGGGTACCTCCTGGGTACCTGGCTTCCCCTCGGTCACGGCTACTGGGCTCCCATGGCCTCCGTGATGGTGATGCGCCCGGACTTCTCACAGACGTACTCCCGCGCGGTGGCCCGTTTCGGCGGCACCCTCGTCGGCGTGGCCCTCGCCACCGGCATCGTGCAGCTCGCGCACCCCGACACCGGGCTCTCCGCGGCGCTCGCCGTGCTCTGCGCCGGGATGATGTACCTGCTGATGCGCACGGGCCAGGTCGCCGCCCAGGCCTGCGTCGCCGCGTACGTGGTGTTCCTGCTCGGCATGGGCGGCGAGCAGTGGACGCAGACCGTGCCGGAACGTGTCGTGCTCACGCTCCTCGGCGGCGTCCTCGCGATGATCGCGTACGCCGTGTATCCGGCCTGGGAGACCCCGCGTCTGCGCAACCGCCTCGCCGACTGGCTCATCGCGGACGGCCGGTACGCCGCGGCCGTCGTCACCCGCTACGCGGACCCCGTCGGCAAGGCCTGCCCGGACGTCCGCGAGGCGCTCCTCGCCGCCCGCGACGCCCGCATCGCCTGGCAGGAGGCCGCCGCCCGCGCCAAGCACGAGCCGGTACGCCACCGCGGCCTCTCCCGCGCCGCGGCCGCCGACGCCGAGGACGCCCTCGCCCAACTCGGCCGCGTGGCCATGCTGATGGAGGCCCACCTCCCGGACCGCGACGCCACCCCCGTCCCCGCGGCCGACCGCCTCGCCGAGGCCCTGCGCAAGGCGACCCAGGACGGCGCGAAGGCCGTGCGCGAGCGCCGCGTCCCGAAGTGGGAAGCCGTGCGCAAGGCCCTGGACGAGTGGGACGGCGAGGGCGTCCCCGACCGGGTCGTACGCAGGGGAGCGGGCCTCCTTCTCAGCACCCTGGAGGAGGTGTCGGACGCCCTGGACACAGCGCCACCGCCCATGCTCGTGGACGGCTCGGAAACAGCGACGCAGGCAGAACCAGAAACAGCCGCCCCAACAGAAACAGCCACCCAGGCAGAGCCAGAAACCGCCGCCCGAACCGAGCCCGCCCCCCGAACAGACAGCGGGCCGCAGGACCCCGATCGAGGTCCCGCTGCCCGCTAGCCGCGCCGCATCCCGTGAGGCCGGAGCCTCAGGACCCCGGAATACCCGCCGTGGGCAGCCCGTCCGGCAGCTTCCCGCCCTTGGTCCTGGTGAACTGATCCTTGCCCGCGCCCTGCCAGGAGACCGTCATCGACGTCCCGTTGACCGACTCGACCGTGCCCTCGGTGCGGTCCGAGTCACCCTTGGCGCACTTGAGCCGGATCGTCTCGGCGCTGGCGGTGCCGCTGCACAGGACGTTCTCCCCGAGCAGCGTCGCCTGCTTCCCGGCGATCACCAGCGCCAGCGGATTCCCGTCGGCGGTGGCGACCCAGCTGCCCTCGGAACTGCCGTCCTTGGCACCGGAGTCCGCGCCGGAGTCCGCCCCGCCCTCGTCCGGCGTCCCGGCCGAGGAACCTGCCGAGCCCTTGTCCTTGCCCTCGTCCCCACCGTCGCCGCCGTCACTGCTGCAACCGGTCAGGACAAGGGCGGCGACAAGACCTGCCGCCGCGGCACCGATACGTACGTTCCGGACGTGCGTGCGCACTGAACTCCCCCTAGGACCAGGTCGGTGAATCGCGCGCCAAGCTACCAGGACGACTTGCGCACCCCGGGGAGGAATCCGGCGTGCGCTTGGTCACGCAGCTTCACCCTGGAGAGGCCGAACTTCCCGACGTATCCGCGCGGGCGGCCGTCGACGCTGTCCCGGTTGCGTACGCGCGTCGCACTCGCGTCCCGCGGCTGACGCGCCAACTCGGCCTGGGCTGCGCGTCGTTCGGGCTCGCTCGTCGAGGGCCGCCGCAGGATCTCCTTCAGCTCGGCCCGCCGCACGGCGTACCGTGCGACGACCTCGCGCCGCTTCTCGTTCTTCGCGATCTTGCTCTTCTTGGCCATCAGACCCTCACCCCGCGCGCACGGATCCTGGCGACGGCGGCCTCGATGCCGATCGAGTCGACGGTCTTGATGCCCTTGGTGCTGAGCCGCAGCCGCACGTAGCGGCCCTCGCTCGGCAGCCAGTACCGCTTGCGCTGGACGTTGACGTCGAACCGGCGTGACGTGCGCCGGTGCGAATGGGAGATCTGGTTGCCGAAGCCCGGCATGGCGCCGGTGAGCTGGCAGTGGGCGGACATGGTGACGCACCTCTCGGTCACGGGGGCGGGGTCCTTTGCGGAACCGTTTTGAAAACGGGAATCATTTTCATACACTAGCGGCATGGCTCGCAACGAACTCAAGTACGCCCCGGTCGTCGGGCGCCACGTCGATTTCCGAGAGGAGCGCTGACCGACATGCGCAAGGACATCCACCCGCCGTACGGCCCCGTCGTCTTCCGTGACAAGTCCGCCGGCTTCGCCTTCCTCACCCGGTCCACCGCGACCAGCGAGAAGACGGTCGACTGGGAGGACGGGCGCACCTATCCCGTCGTCGACGTCGAGGTCTCCTCGGCGAGCCACCCCTTCTACACGGGCACGGCCAAGGTCATGGACACGGCGGGCCGCGTGGAGCGCTTCGAACGCCGTTACGGCGCGCGGTGAACCCGATGAACCCCGGCAACGACTGGCACCCGGAGCACGGTGACTGCTGCCAGCACCTGCCCCCTGCCTTCGACACCCTCCTGGAGGCCTGTCCGGCTCGCTGAACCACGCCGTCATCAGGTAGTCGCGTAAACGTTGGAACACCTAGGGCGTCCTGTGCGTCTCTACCTAGTACACGAACCCATGAACACGTACGCGGACTTGCAGGCGAGGCTTCGACCTGGACGGCGGTTCGCATGGCATGCGGGGCTTGGGAAGGTGCTGACAGAGCTGTAACCAAGAGAGCACCCCGCGTGCACGTGCATCTGCCCATGCATCGGCATGTGAACACAGCTATGATCCGGGACAGTTGACCACTGCATCTAGAGCGATCTAGAGCCACACCAGGCACTGCACCACCACCGGGGAGCGACTGTGCATCACGTGTTTAACGGCATGGCCGCCACGGAGCTTCATGGGGTGGTCTGGGAGAAGAGCAGGCACAGCAACTCGCAGGGCGCCTGCGTGGAGTTCGCGAAACTGCCGGGCGGCGACGTCGCCGTACGGAACTCGCGGTTCCCCGAGGGGCCTGCGCTCGTCTACACGCGCGCCGAGATAGAGGCCATGCTGCTCGGGATGAAGGATGGGGAGTTCGACCACCTGATAGGTGGTTAGTCCGCCGGTTGGTCAGCCGGCTGGCCGGCCCCGCTGCTGAATGACGTTCACGCCGCTGAACCCGTACGGGTCATGCGTCCCTGCGTCGGCCGGCGTCCGACGGCCCAGCCCGGCCCCGCCCGCTAAGCCAGCTGGAACAGCGCCCACACGACCTTGCCCCGCAGCGCGCCCGCGAGCGGGTGCCAGCCCCAGCTGTCGCTGAACGAGTCCACCAGGAACAGGCCGCGGCCCGACTCGGCCGAGAAGTCGTCGTCGGTCTCGCGCGCGACCGGGCTGTCGTCACTGGGGTCGCGCACCGCGCACACCAGACGCGAGGTCCAGCGCATCAAGTGCAGCCGTACCGGCGGGCCGTGGTCGCGCGGGGTGTCCGACGGCAGGGCGTGTCTGAGGGCGTTGGTGACCAGTTCGGAGACGACGAGGGCGATGTCGTCGAAGCGCTCGTCCAGTTCCCACTGACACAGCGTCTTGCGGGTGAACTGCCGTGCGCTGCCCACTGCTTCATAGCGGGCGGGCAGCGAGCAGGACGCGGCGCTGGAAACGGCTGAGGGGTCGAGTGGGGGAAGCCCCTGCCGTAACGGCTCGAGCATGGTCGATCCATTCGTCCCCATGCGAGGCACTCCCCGGTTTCGCGGTACATAGCGATGGAGCGGTGGTGCGGTCGGTACAGCGACGCTGCGACGCATCGGTACAGCTCGGTGCGACGGTGATACAGCGGTGGCGCGCGGACCATGGTTCCGAATGCGTACAGCAGATGCAAGGGCAGATGCACGTGCACGCGCCGGACTTGGTCGCTCCCGTGCCACTTCTTGCCCATTTCTTCCTACGACTTCTTGTGGAGGACTTCCGAAGGCTTTCCGTTTCTGTAACCGAACGAGTACGGCCTGAAGCGTTTAATGGCAGACTGCTGGCTTCCAAGTGATGGGGAGGATTGAGCGAAGTGACCGCAGGGGAGTCGAGCGGCTCGGTCGTACGGCGCATGCTCCTTGGCTCGCAACTCAGGCGCCTGAGGGAATCGCGCGGCATCACCCGTGAAGCGGCCGGCTACTCGATCCGAGCCTCCGAATCGAAGATCAGCCGCATGGAGTTGGGACGGGTGAGCTTCAAGTCCAGGGATGTCGAGGACCTGTTGACGCTGTACGGCGTCACCGACGAGGTCGAGCGGGTCGCGCTGCTCTCGCTCGCCAAAGAAGCCAACCTCGCGGGCTGGTGGCACAGTTACTCGGACATCCTGCCGGGCTGGTTCCAGACGTACGTCGGCCTGGAGGGCGCCGCTTCGCTCATCCGTGTCTATGAAGTCCAGTTCGTCAACGGCCTGTTGCAGACCGAGGCCTACGCCCACGCGGTCGTCGCGCGCGGCATGAAGGACGCGAGCAAGGCGGACATCGAGCGCCGAGTCGCCCTGCGCCTCGAACGCCAGAAGCTCCTCATCTCCGAGCGCGCCCCTCGCTTCCACTGCGTACTCGACGAAGCCGCGCTCCGACGCCCGTACGGAGACCGGGAAGTGATGCGGGGTCAGCTCCAGCATCTGATCGACATCTCCGAGCGGCCGAATGTCACCCTTCAGGTCATGCCGTTCAGTTTCGGTGGGCACTCGGGCGAGAGCGGAGCGTTCACCATGCTGCGCTTCCCGGAGTCGGACCTCTCGGACGTCGTGTACGTGGAACAGCTGACCGGAGCCCTGTACCTCGACAAGCCCGAGGAAGTCGGCCAGTACGAGCGGGTGGTGGGCGAGCTGCAGAGCGACAGCCCGAATCCGGCCGATAGCCGGGATCTTCTACGAGGTCTACTCCAACTGACGTGACCGGTCAGTAGGATGACGTGAAATCAGATGTCTGCACAGTCTGCGGCAAGGGGTCTCATGTCCTTCTTCACTGACCTGGCTCACCAGTACATCGACGGTGAGTGGAAGGCCGGCTCCGGATCCTGGGACATCATCGACTTCAATCCGTACAACGGGGAGAAGCTGGCGTCGATCACCGCGGCGACAGCCGACGAAGTGGACCAGGCCTACCGAGCGGCCGAACGCGCGCAGAAGGCGTGGGGCAAGACCAGCCCCTATGCCCGGCGCGCGGTCTTCGAGCGTGCCCTGCGCATCATCGAGGACCGTGAGGAAGAGATATCCGAGGCGATCGTCGCCGAGCTGGGCGGCACCCGGCTCAAGGCCGCCTTCGAGCTCCACCTCACCAAGGAATTCCTGCGCGAGACGGTGAACTTCGCGCTGCTGCCCGAGGGCCGCATCCTGCCGTCGCCCGGCGAGGGCAAGGAGAACCGCCTCTACCGCGAGCCGGTGGGCGTGGTGGGGACCATCAGCCCGTTCAACTTCCCGCTCCTCCTCTCCACCAAGACCGTTGCCCCGGCGCTCGCCCTCGGCAACGCGGTGGTGCTGAAGCCGCACCAGAACGCGCCGGTGACGGGCGGCAGCCTCCTCGCGAAGGTGTTCGAGGACGCGGGGCTGCCCGCCGGTGTGCTGAACGTGGTCATCACCGACATCGCCGAGATCGGTGACGCGTTCATCGAGCACCCGGTGCCGAGCGTCATCTCCTTCACCGGTTCGGACCGCGTGGGCCGGCATGTCGCCACGGTCTGCGCCTCGCACTTCAAGCGCTCGATCCTGGAGCTCGGCGGCAACAGCGCGCTGGTCGTCCTGGACGACGCGGACGTCGACTACGCCGTGGACGCGGCGGTCTTCAGCCGCTTCGTGCACCAGGGCCAGGTCTGCATGGCCGCCAACCGCATCCTCGTGGACCGCTCCGTGGAGGCGGAGTTCACCGAGAAGTTCGTCGCGAAGGTCGCCTCCCTGAACGTCGGCGACCCGGCGGACCCGGCCACCCACATCGGCCCGCTGATCAACTCCTCGCAGGCGGACGCGGTGACGAAGATCGTCGAGCAGACGGTGGCCGCGGGCGCGAAGGCGCTGCTGCACGGCCGCACCGACGGCAACCTGGTGTCGCCCACCGTCCTGACGGACCTGCCGGCCGACTCGCCCGCCCTGCAGCAGGAGATCTTCGGCCCGGTGGCGCTGCTCGTGCCCTTCGACGGCGAGGACGAGGCCGTACGCATCGCCAACGACACCCCGTACGGGCTCAGCGGCGCCGTGCACACGGCCGACGTCGAGCGCGGCGTGCGGTTCGCTCGGCAGATCAACAGTGGCATGTTCCACGTGAACGACGGCACCGTGCACGACGAGCCGATCGTGCCGTTCGGCGGGGAGAAGCGCTCGGGCGTCGGGCGCCTCAACGGCGAGGCGACGGTCGAGGCGTTCACGACACAGAAGTGGATCTCGGTGCAGCGCGGCCGCTCCCGGTTCCCCTTCTGAGCCCCTCCTGTTCTCAGCCCTTCCTGGCGGCATGAACTCAGAACTCCCGGACCCTTGCGGACAGAACCTGACCGCAAGGGTCCGTAACGTTCGTGGTGTCGGAAAGCCCGGCAGGCTCCACAGGCTCGGAGAGGCGGACCCCATGGTCACCCACGTCAACGCAGAGGCCCCCGGCGACGAGCGCGGCGCGCTGCTCGCCTTCCTCGACGCCGAGCGCGGCGGCATCCGGCGATCCGTGCTCGGCCTGACCGACGAGCAGGCGGCCGGCAAGCCGAGCGCGAGCGAACTGTCGCTCTCCGGGCTGCTCAAGCATGTCGCGGAGGTCGAGGAGGGCTGGATCTCGCGGGCGAAGGGCGTCGAACCCGCGGTCGCGCGCACCGAGGCGAACTGGGACGAGTGTTTCCGCCTGGTCGAGGGCGAGACGGTCGATTCGGTGCTCGCGTACTGGGAGCAAGTGGCCGCCCGCACCGAGGAGTTCATCCGCTCCCTGCCCACCCTGGACGAGACCTTCTCGCTCCCCGATCAGCCGTGGTTCCCGAAGGAGGACGTGTCGATGCGGTGGGTGCTGCTCCGTCTGATCACCGAGATGTCCCGGCACTCGGGGCACGCCGACATCATCCGCGAGACCCTCGACGGCAAGACGGCGTTCGAGCTGGTGGCCCTGGAGAGCGGCAGGCCCTGGCAGGGCTAGCAGCTCCCGGCGGGCCGCCCGCTGCCCTTGCCCTACTCCCGCCCCTCCTCGCCGAGTTGCGCAGCCGTCTCCGCCCGCAGGGCGTGCAGTTCCCGTAGCTGTGCGGGGGTGGGGGTGCCGTCGGCGGCGAGGGCGCGGTCGATGATGCGCAGGGCCGCCGCGTGGTCCTGCTTGGACTCGCCGAGGAGGGTGGCCTGGTGCAGGGCGCGCGCGTATCTCTCCCTCGGGACCGGCGCGTGTTCGAAGGACTCGGCGATGGGCTGGCCGACGCGGACGCAGTTGCCCGCCGGGTCCGTCATCAGGAACTGCCGCACCCCGTAGCTCGTGTCCTTCGCGACCCCTATGCGGGGCAGGCCACGGGCCGGTATCCGCCCCAGGGTCTGCTTGAGTCCGGCGCGGAAGGCCTCGTTGAGGGCGTCCACGCGGTCGGTCACGACGTAGCAGGTGCTGTGGGACGTGTGCGGGTCGTAGCCCTTGATCCGGTAGAACTGCAGCTCCATGGCGTCGCGCCGGACCACGGCGTACGGATTGGGTGCCTTCTGGTAGAAGGTCACCTCGAAGCCGATGGCGCGGTAGAAGTCGAGGGTCTCGTCGAGCTCGTGGCAGGGGAGCAAGGGGATCATTGTCTCGGCCATAACCGCTACTCTAATCAAAGTTGATTAGAAGGAGGTGGCTCTGATGTCGGCGATCCGACTCCTCGTCCTCGGCGCCGTGCGCCAGCACGGGCGGGCCCACGGCTATCAGGTGCGCAACGACCTGGAGTACTGGGGCGCCCATGAATGGTCCAACGCCAAGCCCGGCTCGATCTACCACGCGCTGAAGCAGATGGCGAAGCAGGGCCTGCTGGTCGCGCACGAGATCGCCCCGTCGACGGCGGGCGGCCCGCCGCGCACGGAGTACGAGATCACGGAGGCGGGCACCGAGGAGTTCCTGAGCCTGCTCCGGTCCAACCTGGTCTCGTACGACCAGCGGCCGGACATGCTCTCGGCGGCCCTCGGCTTCATCGTGGACCTGCCCCGCGACGAGGCGGTCGACCTGCTGAAGCAGCGGGTGCGGGGCATCGAGGAGTGGCGCAGGTCCGTCACGGAGTACTACACCCCCGAGGAGGGCCCGGGGCAGCTCGGGCACATCGGCGAGATCATGAACCTCTGGGTCCACACGGCCGACGGGGGTGTGGAGTGGACGCGCGGCCTGATCCAGCGGATCGAGGGCGGAGCGTACACGTTCGCGGGGGAGGGTGAGCCCTTCGTGGGCGTCCTCGCCGAGGGTGAGGAGAACCCGTTCGCGGCCGGGGAGCAGCGGGAGTCGCGGGAGCCGCGGGAGCCGGACGCGGAGGGCGACCGCTGACCGGCGAGGAAAACGACCTCTGATCAAGTTTGACTAATTCTGGATTCGGGGATACCTTCCTTCGCGTTGGCCCTGTAGTCAAGTTTGACTACAAGGTGGCAGGGGCTCGGGACTTGCTCGGAGGGAGACGGATGACGGACGCGATCGTCGTCGAGGGCGCACGGAAGAGGTACGGGGAGAAGTGGGCGCTCGACGGCCTTGACCTGACGGTCGGGCGCGGCACGGTGCACGGGGTGCTCGGCCCGAACGGCGCGGGCAAGACGACCGCGGTGCGCGTGCTGGCCACGCTGCTGCGGGCGGACGGGGGCCGGGTGGAGGTCGCCGGGTACGACGTGGGGCGGCAGCCGGACGAGGTGCGCAGGCGCATCGGCCTGCTCGGCCAGCACGCCGCGCTGGACGAGGAGTTGAGCGGTCGGCAGAACCTGGACATGTTCGGGCGGCTCTACCACCTGGGCGCCCGCCACGCGCGCGTGCGGGCCGACGAGCTCCTGGAGCGGTTCGGGCTCGGGGACGCGGGCCGCAAGGCGGTCAAGCAGTACAGCGGCGGCATGCGCCGCCGCCTGGACCTCGCGGCCTCGCTCATCACGGAACCTGAGGTGCTGTTCCTGGACGAGCCGACTACCGGCCTCGACCCCCGGGGCCGCACGGAGGTCTGGGAGGCGGTGCGCTCGCTGGTCGACGGCGGTACGACGGTGCTGCTCACCACGCAGTACCTCGAAGAGGCGGACCAGCTCGCCCACCGCATCTCGGTGATCGACCGGGGCCGGGTCATCGCGGACGGCACGGCGGACGAGCTGAAGTCGATGACGGGCGGTGACCGGATCGACGTGGTGGTGCGGGACGCGGCCCAACTGGGGCTCGCCGCACGGCTGCTGCCCGGTGACGCCACGCTGGACGCCGACCGCCGCCTCGCCAGCGCCCCGGTCGCGGACCGCATGGAGGCGCTCACCGGGGTCGTACAGGCCCTGCGGGAGGCCGGTGTCGAGGCCGAGGACATCGCGGTGCGCAGGCCGACCCTGGACGAGGTGTTCCTGCGCCTGACGGGCCACGCGGAGGACGCGGCGGACCAGGGACGTACGACGGGCAACCGGGGACGCACGCAGACGGACAGCCAGGGACGCACGAAGGAGACCGTGTGAGCGCGACGACGACCGGCAGCGTCCCGGCGGTGAGCGGCACGCCCGTCCGGTGGGCGGCGATCGACTCCTGGACCATGACGCGGCGCGAACTCGCGCACTGGGCGCGGCAGCCCGTGCAGGTGCTCGTCGGCCTGGTCTTCCCGGTGATGCTGCTGCTGATGTTCAACTACCTGATCGGCGGCGGGAAGGGCATCGACGGCGGCTACTCCGAGTTCCTGGTGCCCGGCATGTTCGCGCTGACCATGACCTTCGGTCTGGACGCGACGATGGTCGCCGTCACGCAGGACCTCAACAAAGGCGTGATCGACCGCTTCCGCTCCATGCCGATGACCAACGGTGCCGTCCTGGTGGGGCGTTCGGTCGCCGACATGCTGCAGTCGCTCACCTCGCTGGCCGTCATGATCGGCGTGGGTCTGGCGATCGGCTGGCGCTGGCACGGCTCCTTCGGGGCGGCGCTCGGCGCGGTCGGACTACTGCTCCTGCTGCGGTTCGCCATGCTGTGGATCGGCATCCACCTGGCGATGGTCGCGGGCAGGCCGGAGATGGTCGTGGCCGTGCAGGTCCTGGTCTGGCCGGTCGGCTTCCTCTCCAACGCCTTCACGGTCCCGCAGAACATGCCGGGCTGGCTGGGCGCGGTGGTCGAGTGGAACCCGATGTCGGCGACGGCCACGGCCGTGCGCGACCTGTTCGGCAACGACCCCGGGGTGGTGGGCACTTCATGGGCGGCCGAGCACGCGGGGCTGCTCGCCGTGGTCTGGCCCCTGCTGCTGGTGGGCGTCTTCATGCCGCTGGCCGTGCGGAGGTTCGGGGCGCTCAGCAAGTAGCCCCGTGCCGCCGCCTCAGTGGTGGAAGCTCGTCGCCGCGTCCCGGTCCCGGGTGAACGGGTGCGGCTGCCGCCGCAGTTCGGGCACCAGGCTGCTCAGATCCGCCAGGAAGAGCTCCGCGAGGTCTGCCGTGAATCCGTTGCGGCAGACCACGCGGAGGACCGCCAGATCCTCGCGGTGGGCCGGGAAGGTGTACGCGGGGACCAGCCAGCCGCGCTCGCGAAGCCGCCGGGACACGTCGAAGACGTCGTACGCCTTCACGTCGTCCAGCGTCGTGAAGGCGAACACCGGCAGCTGGTCCCCGCGGGTGATCAGCCGGAAGTCGCCGAGCGCCTCGATACGCTCCGCGAGGCCGCGGGCGACGTCCCTGGCGGCCTGCTGGACGGCGCGGTAGCCCTCGCGGCCCAGGCGCAGGAACGTGTAGTACTGCGCGGCGACCTGCGCGCCCGGCCGGGAGAAGTTCAGCGCGAACGTCGGCATGTCACCGCCGAGGTAGTTCACCCGGAAGACCAGCTCCTCCGGCAGCGCGTCCGCGTCCCGCCACAGCGCCCAGCCGACACCCGGGTAGACCAGGCCGTACTTGTGGCCCGAGGTGTTGATGGAGGCCACCCTCGGCAGCCGGAAGTCCCACTCCAGGTCCTCGTCGAGGAAGGGCGCCACCATCGCGCCGGACGCCCCGTCGACGTGCACGGGGATGTCGAGCCCGGTGCGCTCCTGGAGGTCGTCGAGGGCCGCGCAGAGCTCGGCCACCGGCTCGTACGACCCGTCGAAGGTGGAGCCCAGCACCGCCACGACGCCGATGGTGTTCTCGTCGCAGAGCTCGGCGGCGGCCACCGGGTCGAGGTGGAACCGGTCGCCCTCCATGGGGACCTGGCGCGCCTCGACCTCCCAGAAGTTGCAGAACTTGTCCCAGCAGACCTGGACGTTGACGCCCATGACGAGGTTCGGGCGCGCGGTGGGGGAGGGATAGCGGTCGCTGTTGCGCTTGTCCTTGGCCCAGCGGCGCTTGAACGCCATCCCGGCGAGCATGCACGCCTCGCTCGACCCCGTCGTCGAGCAGCCGACGGCGCCCGCCGGGTCCGGCGCGTGCCACAGGTCGGCGAGCATGGCCACGCAGCGCCGCTCCAGCTCGGCGGTGTGCGGGTACTCGTCCTTGTCGATCATGTTCTTGTCCCGGCACTCCGTCATGAGGACGCCGGCCTGCGGCTCCATCCACGTCGTGACGAAGGTCGCGAGATTGAGGCGTGAGTTGCCGTCCAGCATCAGCTCGTCGTGCACCAGCTGGTACGCCGTCGTGGGCGGCAGCGGTCCGTCGGGGAGGCGGTGCTTGGGCGGCGCCTCGGTCATGCCGCTGACCGGGTTCGCCTCTCCGTAGAAAGGGTTCACCGCGAGGGTGCGCCTCTTGGGGTCACCGTTCTGGCCGTTCTGGTCCTCGCTGCGGTGGAGCGGCATGGGCGGTCTCCTCTTGGCCGAGGTCTGCTGTCCCTGCTGGCGAGGATATGGGCGGCTGCCGGGGTCTGCACTTGCACCTCACGCGGCGTGAGGATTCAGGCTGGAACGCGTACCGAGAGAGAGGCGGAAGCCATGGGCGACAAGGGCCCCATGAGCCACCTGGGCTACTCCGTGGGACAGGTCGCCGGTTTCGCCGGGGTGACGGTGCGCACGCTGCACCACTACGACGAGATCGGCCTGCTCGTGCCCAGTGAGCGCAGCCACGCGGGCCACCGGCGCTACTGCGACGACGACCTGGACCGGCTGCAGCAGATCCTGTTCTACCGGGAGCTCGGCTTCCCCCTCGACGAGGTGGCGGCCCTCCTGGACGACCCGGGCACGGACCCGCACGTGCATCTGCGGCGCCAGCACGAACTGCTGACCGCCCGGATCACCAAGCTCCAGGAGATGGCCGCCGCCGTCCAGACCGCCATGGAGGCGAAGAAGATGGGCATCAACCTCACGCCCGAGGAGAAGTTCGAGGTCTTCGGGGACCACGACCCCGACCAGTACGCGGAGGAGGCCGAGCGGCGCTGGGGCGACACCGACGCCTACAAGGAGTCGATGCGCAAGGCCGCCTCGTACACCAAGGAGGACTATCAGCGGATCGCCGACGGGTTCAACGCCCTGCACGCGCGCATGGCGGACCTGCTCGGCCAGGGGGTGCCCGCGGATTCCGGAGAGGCGATGGACGTCGCGGAGGAGCACCGCCTGTTCATCGGGCGCTGGCACTACGCCTGCTCACACGAGTTCCACACCTGCCTCGGCGAGATGTACGTGGCGGACGAGCGCTTCGCGGCCACCTACGAGGCCATCCGGCCGGGGCTCGCGGTGTACATGCGGGACGCGATCCTGGCGAACGCCGTACGCAGCAGTTGAGTCGGCCAGAGACTCGGTAAGGGGCGTCCACCCGTGGTGGGCGCCCCTTACCCGTTACGTCACTGCTCCTTGGCGATCACGGCGGCCGTGCCGTAGGCGCACACCTCGGTGCCCACGTCCGCGGCCTCGGTGACGTCGAAGCGCATCATCAGGACCGCGTTGGCACCCCGCGCGCGTGCCTGCTCGATGAGCCGCTCCATCGCCTGGTTGCGGGTCTCCACCAGCGTTTTCGTGAGGCCCTTCAACTCGCCGCCGATCATGGACTTCAGGCCCGCGCCGATCTGGCTGCCCAGGTGGCGGGAGCGCACGGTGAGGCCGAAGACCTCACCGATAACCTGTTGTACGCGGTAGCCCGGTACGTCGTTCGTCGTCACGACCAGTACGTCCGAGTGCGGGTCGGTGCCACCGCCGAAGTCTTCGATACCCATGGCACACAGCTTTCCCCCAGATCACGCACAGTGCACCCTGGGGGGAACCGTGGAACCTGGGCGCTTCACCTCGCGTTGATAGCTTTGGGCGGCCACCCCCGCCGCATCGCCCTCTCACCCTCAGGAGTCCCGAACCGTGACGACGCTTGCGCTCGGACCTAGCTGGCTGGATCCGGATTACCTCCTGAACACGTTCGGGGTCTGGGGTCTGCTCGCGATCGTCTTCGCCGAGTCGGGTCTGCTCATCGGCTTCTTCCTGCCGGGCGACTCGCTGCTGTTCACGACGGGGCTGCTGATCACGACGAAGCAGCTCGACTTCCCGCTCTGGCTCTGCGTCGTCCTCATCTGCATCGCCGCGATCCTCGGCGACCAGGCGGGCTACCTCTTCGGCAAGAAGGTCGGACCCTCCCTCTTCAACCGCCCGGACTCCAAGCTGTTCAAGCAGGAGAACGTGGTCAAGGCCCACGAGTTCTTCGAGAAGTACGGCCCGAAGTCCCTGGTCCTGGCCCGCTTCGTGCCCATCGTGCGGACGTTCACGCCGATCATCGCGGGCGTCAGCGGCATGCGGTACCGCTCGTTCATCACGTTCAACATCATCGGCGGCGTCCTGTGGGGCGCGGGCGTGACGATGCTCGGCGCCTGGCTGGGCAACGTCGACTTCGTGCACAAGAACATCGAGGCGATCCTCATCCTGATCGTCCTGATCTCGGTGGTGCCGATCGCGATCGAGTTCCTGCGGGCGCGCAGCAAGTCCAAGAAGGCCGCCGCGGCCGAGGGCGAGACCCCCGGTGCGGCCCCGGCCTCCCGCGGCCGGCACGCCAAGCGCTAGCGCGGAAGCCGGTGGGACCCGGGGTCAGAAGCCTCGGGTCCGCTTCGCCGCACGGCGGTTCGCCGCGGTGGTCGCGCCCGGGATCTTGAGGATCATGCGCGAGACCTCGCTGCCCAGGTTCACGCCGATCGCGATGGCCAGCGCCGTCGCCGCCGCCTTGGTGAGCGAGTTGATGCCCGTGTTCATGTCGTTCTGGGCAAGGGCCAGCAGACCGAAGTACGTCGCGCTACCGGGCAGCAGCGGGCCGATGGCCGCGGTGACGTACGGCAGTGAAGAAGCGAAGCGGTAGCGCGAGAAGAGCTGGCCGAACAGGCCCACGAGCCCGGCGGCTACGGCCGTCGCCGCCACCGGCGAGAGCGCGATCGACGTCTGGGCGAGCGCCCCGTACATGACCCAGGCGATGCCGCCGTTCAGGGTCACGATGAGCACGGTGTGACGTTCCTGCTGGAGCAGTATCGCGAAGGCGAGACTCAGCGCCATCGACGCCAGGATCTGGATCACCGGGCGCGAATCGGTCGCCACGAACGCCGTCTCGGGCTGCAGGCTCGTCGCGTCGAGCATCACGCCGAGCGACAGGACGAGCAGCACGCCGCAGACGATGCCCACGACGAGATAGCAGACCTCCAGGAGGCGGGCGGCCGCCGTGATGTAGTAGCCGGTCAGACCGTCCTGGACACCGGCCACCAGGGCCCGCCCCGGGATCAGGGCGAACAGCCCACCGGTGATCACCGCGGAGGCGTTGACCTCCTGCGAGTGCACGAGGCTGAGCGTGACGCCCATCGCGGCGGGCGGCATCGCGGCGCCCACGAACTGGTAGAACTCCGGCAGCCCGCGGCCCGCGCACAGCCAGGCGAGCCGGTCGCCGAGCATCGCGCCGAACGCCGCGACCAGGAAGACCAGGGCGCCACCGCCGACGAGCACGGAGGCCGAGCCCGCGAGCAGCCCGCCGGCCGCGGTGAGCGCCCAGCCGGGGTAGGGGTGGCGGTTACGGCGGATCGCAGCCAGACGGCGGTAGGCCTCCTCCAGGGAGACGTCGATGTCCGTGTCGCTGATGTCGTCCACCAGCTGGAAGACCGCCGCCAGACGGGTGTAGTCGGTGCCCCGGCGGCGTACCGTCCTGGAGGCCGTGACCGGATCGTCCACCAGCGAGGGCTGGTGCGAGATCGACAGGAGCGTGAACGTGACGGTGGGCTCGCAGCGGTCGAGGCCGTAACTGCGGCAGACGGCGAACATCGCCGCCTCCACGTCCTCGGCGCCCTCGCCGCCCGCAAGGAGCAGCTCGCCGATACGCAGCGTCAGGTCGAGCACGCGCGGCACGGCGGGACCGGACTCGTCCTCGTGCTTCTGCGAGGCCTCCGGAGTGGGCCGTTCGGCGACCGGCATGCGCAGCATCGTGCGCATCTGGTCCTGCCAGGGCGTCTCCTTGGTGAGTTTCACCAGGGGTATGCCGTGCGGTGGCGTGAAGGCCGGCGGGGCGTTGCGGGAGCTGTAGGTGTGCGGCGTGGTGAACGCCGACTTCTCCGTCTCCTGTGTGGTCGACGAAGGATTCGGCAGACCGGTCGGGATCGCGAACTCGGAGGTCGTCTGCGACTCGTCCTCGGGCGCCGGTGGCTGCTGCATCACGCCGGTGGGCTGAGTGAACGCACTCCGTGCCTCGTCCGACTGTGGCTTGCGGTCTTCGGCCTCCTGGTCAGCCACTTTCACTGCCTCGCTCCCACATACGTACCTTGTGCACCTCCAGTACGAACAGTATGCGCACAGATACGCGAACGGGCCGCGTGGTCCTGGTGAAGATCACGCGGCCCGCTCAGAGGCACTGCGGGGATGCAGGGGCACTCAGTGGCCCTGGGCCTCCGCGCGCTTGTACGACTTCTCGATCTCGGCCTCGGCGTCCGCGCGGCCGACCCAGTCGGCGCCCTCGACGGACTTGCCGGGCTCCAGGTCCTTGTAGACCTCGAAGAAGTGCTGGATCTCCAGGCGGTCGAACTCGGAGACGTGGTGGATGTCGCGCAGGTGCTCCACGCGCGGGTCGGACGCCGGTACGCAGAGCAGCTTGTCGTCGCCGCCCGCCTCGTCGGTCATCCGGAACATGCCGATCGCGCGGCACTTGATGAGGCAGCCCGGGAAGGTCGGCTCGTCCAGGATGACGAGGGCGTCCAGCGGGTCACCGTCCTCGCCGAGGGTGTTCTCGACGAATCCGTAGTCAGCGGGGTAGCTGGTCGACGTGAAGAGGCGACGGTCCAAGCGGATCCGGCCGGTCTCGTGGTCCACCTCGTACTTGTTCCGCGAACCCTTCGGAATCTCGATGGTGACGTCGAACTCCACGGGTGGCTCCTCCATGATCAGCACATACTTCGGGTGGTTAAGTGTCCCTCACGCAGATGTGTGATCGCGAAAGGGGCTGGTCGTCGTGCCCGAGCTCAAGCCTTGGCAGCAGACCCGGCAGCAGGTTCGGGGGCTGTTGCGGCAGCTTCCCAAGCCTCCGGCGCCCAAGATCCCTGCCGCTCTCAGAACTCCGGTGAAGCTCAAGACCTGGCAGCTCACGGCGGGTGCCGCCACCGTCGGACTCGCGATCGCGGCCGGTGCGGTGGCCGCGGCCGGCCCCTGGGACTCCTCCGGTCAGCGTACGGCCGAGCGGGACTGGGCGGCCTCCCAGGAGGCCGGGGGTGGCACAGATCACGGCGGTCGTACGTCCGGACGGGCGCCCGCGGCCCCTCCGAGTGCCCCGTCCGTGCTCAGAGGGCTCGGGGTGCCCGCGGGGTCCGCGCACGGCGGCTCGGCGCCCGCTCCGGACGCCAAGGCGCTCGCGGGCGTCCTCGACCCGCTCCTGAAGGCCGGGGCGCTCGGCCCCGAGCGCTCGGCGGTCGTGATCGACGCGGGCACCGGGCGGCAGGTCTACGGCAGGGGCGGCGGCGACGCCCTCACGCCCGCGTCCACCACCAAGATCGCCACGGCGGTCGCGGCGCTGACCTCGGCGGGGGCGGATCACCGCATCACCACGAAGACGGTCATCGAGCCGGACTCGAAGGAGGTCGTCCTGGTCGGAGGCGGCGACCCCACGCTCACCGCCCGCAAGGACGGCCCCTACGCGGGAAGCGCCGCGAGCCTGCGCGAGCTGGCCGAGGACACCGCGCGCGCCCTGAAGGACCGCGGCGCCGACAAGGTGACCCTGACGTACGACACCTCGCTCTACGCGGGGGAGGCGCAGCACCCCATCGGCCCGAACGAGAACCTCACCCTGGTCAGCGCCCTGATGGCCGACGAGGGCCGCCTCGACGACTCCTCCAGCGGCCCCGCCCCGCGCTCGGGCGACCCGGCGGGCGACGCGGCGAAGAAGTTCGCCGACCTCCTGAAGAAGGAGGGCATCGAGACCGGCACCAAGGACAAGAAGGACCCCGGCCCCTCCAAGGCGAGCGGCGGTGCCGAGTCCCTCGCCAAGGTCGAGTCCCCGCCGCTCTCGGCGCTCGTCGAGCGGATGCTGACGCACAGCGACAACGACATCGCCGAGGCGCTGGCCCGCCAGACGGCGCTCGCCTCGAAGGAGCCGGTGAGCTTCGACGGCGCGGGCAAGGCGATCGACGCCCAGCTCAAGAAGGCGGAGCTGCCGCTTGCCGGGACGAAGTTCGCCGATGGCAGCGGCCTGGACCGCGCCGACCGCAGCTCGGCCGAGCTGCTCGCGGCGCTCCTGGCCCGCGCCGCCGACCCCGCCCACCCCGAACTGCGCTCGGTGGTGACGGGCCTGCCCGTGGCGGGCTTCACGGGCACCCTGGTCGACCGCTACCCCAAGAACTCCCCGGGCACCGGCGTCGTCCGCGCCAAGACCGGCACCCTGACGGGCGTGAACACCCTCGCGGGCACGGTCGTGGACGCGGAGGGCCGCCTCCTGGTCTTCGCCTTCATGACCACGGGCACGACGGACCCCAAGGCGGCCCAGGCGGCACTGGACCAGATGGCATCGGCGGTGGCGAAGTGCGGCTGCCGCTGAACCCCGCCGGGCTTCACCGATTCGGCCCCCTGCCTCCGGCCGGGTCCCACGGAGGCCGCTGAGCTCTGTGGGCCCGGAGATGGGGGCAATCTCGGGGTTCAACCCCCTCCGCGGGCGGGGCCGACCACGTACCGTTGACGCATGACGAGCATCGGTGGTGCGGAGATGGTCGACTGGAATCTCGCGGTGGCGACCGCGACCCGGCTCGTTCGGCCGGGTCCAGAAGTGAGCCGGGACGAGGCGCGGGCCATCGTCGCCGAGCTCCGAAAGCATGCGAAGTCCTCGGAGGAGCACGTCCGTTCCTTCACCGGGATGGGCACGGAGGACACCCACGACACCCCGGTGCTCGTCGTCGACCGGGCCGGGTGGATCCGGGCGAACGTCGCCGGGTTCCGGGAGATCCTCAAACCCCTTCTGGAGAAGATGCAGGACCGGCGCGGCGGCCCCGGCGGTGCCGTGCTCGGAGCGGTCGGCGGCAAGGTGACCGGCGTGGAGCTGGGGATGCTGCTCTCCTTCCTCGCCTCCCGCGTCCTCGGGCAGTACGAGACCTTCGCCCCGGCCACCCGCGACCTCCCGGCGGGGGAGCACGGCGGCGGCAGGCTCCTCCTGGTGGCCCCGAACATCGTGCACGTCGAGCGCGAACTCGACGTGGACCCCCATGACTTCAGGCTCTGGGTGTGCCTGCACGAGGAGACGCACCGCACCCAGTTCTCCGCCGTGCCCTGGCTGCGGGACCACCTCGAAGGTGAGATCCAGTCGTTTCTCTCGGAGACCGAAGTCGACCCGATGACGGTCCTCGAGCGCATCAGGGAAGCGGCCCAGTCCCTCGCGGGCGGCCGGCCCGAGGGCGAGGAGGACGACGGGGGCCGCTCCATCGTGGAGCTCGTCCAGACCCCCGCCCAGCGCGAGATCCTCGGCCGGCTCACGGCAGTGATGTCGCTCCTGGAGGGCCACGCGGACTTCGTGATGGACGGCGTAGGACCCGACGTGGTGCCTTCCGTCAACGAGATCCGCGAGAAATTCCAGCAGCGCAGGGCCCGCGGGGCGAGCCGCCTTGACCAGGCGCTGCGCAAGCTGCTCGGCCTCGACGCGAAATTGCGCCAATACCGCGACGGCGAGCGTTTCGTGCGCGCGGTCGTCGGCGAGGTCGGTATGGACGGCTTCAACCGGGTCTGGACTTCGCCGAACACGCTGCCCACCAAGTCGGAGATCGCCAAACCGGCGGACTGGGTCGCGCGGGTGCACCGTAAGGGAGAGTGAGGGAAGCAGGGGAGCGAGTTGCGGCCGATGGCAGGAGAACGCCCCCGCAATCACCCGTCCGAGGGACCGTGAGCCATGGGTAGGCGTGCAATGCTCGGGGAACGGCTCGGCTCTGTCACCATCGACACACTCTGAGTGACTAACCTCGTGGGATCTGCCTGAGGCCCGATCTCCCGAGTGTGGTCCTGAGTGACAGGTCCGAGGCTCACCCCCGAACTTCATGAAGGGAACCGGACATGGGTCCCCATCCTGCGGTCGCGGCGATACGCCTGGCGGTCCGCCGCGTACTCCACGACGTACTGACCGACGTACAGCGCACCGACACCCAGCGCGCCGACCTGAGGCGCCCGGAAGCACAGCGCACCCCCGAGCACGTTCCCGCACGCCCCGCTCTCCCCGTTCACTCCGCTCCCCCTCACCCTCCACGCGAGCAGGCCACGTCGCCACTCGTGCTGGTCGCGTGCTCCGGCGGCGCGGACTCCATGGCGCTCGCCTCCGCCCTCGCCTTCGAGGCCCCGAAGCTCGGCATCCGCGCCGGCGGCGTCACCGTCGACCACGGACTGCAGGACGGGTCCGAACTGCGCGCCGCCGAGGTCGTCGTGCGGCTCACCGCCCTCGGCCTGGACCCGATCGAGTCCGTCGCCGTCGACGTCGGCCGGGACGGCGGCCCCGAAGCCGCGGCCCGCGACGCGAGGTACGGCGCACTGGACGCCGTCGCCGAGCGCCACGGCGCCGCCGCGATCCTGCTCGGCCACACCCGCGACGACCAGGCGGAGACCGTCCTGCTCGGCCTCGCCCGTGGCTCCGGCATCCGCTCCCTGTCCGGGATGGCGGCCGTGTCCGGTGGCCCGGGCGCCGACCGCCGCTACCGCCGCCCCTTCCTGCACATCGACCGGCAGACCGCCCGCAAGGCCTGCATGGTCCAGTCGCTGCCGGTCTGGGACGACCCGCACAACACCGACCCCGCCTACACCCGCTCCCGGCTGCGGCACGAAGGCCTGCCCGCCCTGGAGAAGGCGCTCGGCAAGGGCGTCGTGGAAGCACTCGCCCGTACGGCCCAGTTGTCCCGGGATGACGCCGACGCCCTGGACCACTGGGCCGCACAGGCGGAAGCTTCCGTGCGTGACGCCGCGGGACTCCTGGAGTGCGCCAAGCTCTACGCCCTGCCGCCCGCCGTCCGCCGCCGCATCGTGCGCCGCGCCGCCATCGAGGCGGGCGCCCCGGCAGGCGCGCTGTTCGCCCGGCATCTCGAAGAGGTGGACCGGCTGATCACGGGCTGGCGCGGCCAGGGAGCCATCAATCTCCCGGGCAAAGTCGTCGCCCAGCGCCAGGGTGGCAGACTGGTGATCCGGCAAGGCTGTTGACCGAGGGGTCCCCGGGCCCCGCGCAGCCGGTGTGACGGACGACCGAAAGTGATGCGGGTGGACGCGAAAGACATGGGCACCGACCTTCAGTCGGTGCTCATCACCAAGGAAGAGATCGACGCGAAGCTGGCTGAGCTGGCCGCGAAGATCGACGCGGAGTACGCGGGCAAGGACCTGCTGATCGTCGGTGTGCTCAAGGGCGCGGTGATGGTCATGGCGGACCTGGCGCGTGCGCTGTCCACCCCGCTCACCATGGACTGGATGGCCGTGTCGTCTTACGGCGCGGGCACCCAGTCCTCCGGTGTCGTGCGGATCCTCAAGGACCTGGACACCGACATCAAGGGCAAGCACGTCCTGATCGTCGAGGACATCATCGACTCCGGCCTGACGCTGTCGTGGCTGCTCTCCAACCTCGGCTCGCGCGAGCCCGCGTCGCTGAAGGTGTGCACGCTGCTGCGCAAGCCCGAGGCGGCCAAGGTCGCGATCGACGTGGAGTGGGTCGGCTTCGACATCCCGAACGAGTTCGTCATCGGGTACGGCCTGGACTACGCGGAGAAGTACCGCAACCTGCCGTTCGTCGGCACCCTCGCTCCGCACGTCTACGGCGGCTGATCACCGGACCTCCCGGCCAACTCCACGGAGGCGGCCGGGAACCCTCACCCGTTTCCCCGCGTTGAAGCATGCGAAGACGGGTTTGTCAGCCGTCCCGTGCGGCTTCGGGTGACAATGCTGGGGTACCGTCCGAAGAACAGTCTTTATCAAACTCACTATGGCAGGAGGGACGGGGCGTCATCGCTCCGTATGGATGGACGTGAAGCGATACTTCCGTGGGCCAGTCATGTGGATCGTGCTGGCCGTCCTTGCCGTGGTCGTGTTGATGCAGGTCGTCGGTTCGTCCGGCGGCTACAAAACGGTGGACACCGGCCAGGTCGTTCAGGCGATCAACGACAACAAGGTCGAGTCCGCCAAGATCACCACCGGTGACGAGCAGACCATCAAGGTCGAGCTCAAGGATGGCCAGAAGGTCAAGGACAGCAGCAAGATCCAGGCGAGTTACATCGGCGACCAGGGTGTCGCCCTCGCCAAGACCTTGCAGGACAAGTACCAGGACAAGCAGATCCCGGACGGTTACACCGTCTCGCCGTCGAAGCAGAACCCGTTCGTCGGCATCCTGCTCTCCCTGCTCCCCTTCGTACTCATCGTCGTTGTCTTCCTGTTCCTGATGAATCAGATGCAGGGCGGCGGCTCCCGGGTCATGCAGTTCGGGAAGTCCAAGGCCAAGCTGATCACCAAGGACACCCCGAAGACGACGTTCTCCGATGTGGCCGGGTCGGACGAGGCTGTCGAAGAACTCCACGAGATCAAGGAGTTCCTCCAGGAGCCGGCGAAGTTCCAGGCCGTCGGGGCCAAGATTCCCAAGGGCGTACTGCTGTACGGCCCGCCCGGAACGGGCAAGACGCTCCTCGCGCGTGCTGTCGCGGGTGAGGCCGGCGTCCCGTTCTACTCGATCTCCGGTTCCGACTTCGTCGAGATGTTCGTCGGTGTGGGTGCCTCGCGTGTGCGTGACCTCTTCGAGCAGGCCAAGGCGAACGCCCCGGCGATCGTCTTCGTCGACGAGATCGACGCCGTCGGCCGGCACCGCGGTGCCGGTATGGGCGGCGGTCATGACGAGCGCGAGCAGACGCTGAACCAGCTGCTCGTCGAGATGGACGGCTTCGACGTGAAGGGCGGCGTCATTCTGATCGCCGCCACGAACCGTCCCGACATCCTCGACCCGGCGCTCCTGCGCCCCGGCCGTTTCGACCGTCAGATCGCGGTCGACCGCCCGGACATGCAGGGCCGTCTGGAGATCCTCAAGGTTCACCAGAAGGGCAAGCCGGTCGCCCCGGACGTCGACCTCGGTGCGGTGGCCAGGCGTACGCCCGGCTTCACCGGTGCCGACCTGGCGAACGTGCTGAACGAAGCGGCGCTCCTGACGGCGCGCGGTGACAAGAAGCTGGTCGACAACCACTCGCTGGACGAGGCGATCGACCGTGTCGTGGCGGGCCCGCAGAAGCGGACGCGCATCATGTCCGACAAGGAGAAGAAGATCACCGCGTACCACGAGGGCGGACACGCCCTGGTCGCGGCGGCTTCTCCCAACTCGGACCCGGTCCACAAGATCACGATCCTGTCGCGCGGCCGGGCCCTCGGTTACACGATGGTCCTGCCGGACGAGGACAAGTACTCGACCACGCGCAACGAAATGCTCGACCAGCTGGCGTACATGCTGGGCGGGCGCGCGGCCGAGGAGCTCGTCTTCCACGACCCGACGACGGGCGCGGCGAACGACATCGAGAAGGCCACCGCGACCGCACGGGCCATGGTCACGCAGTACGGCATGACCGAGCGGCTCGGCGCGATCAAGTTCGGCGGTGACAACACCGAGCCGTTCCTCGGCCGCGAGATGGGTCACCCGCGCGACTACTCGGAAGAGGTCGCGGCGCTGGTCGACGAAGAGGTCAAGAAGCTCATCGAGACCGCGCACAACGAGGCCTGGGAGATCCTCGTCGAGAACCGCGACGTTCTCGACAACCTGGTCCTCCAGCTCCTTGAGAAGGAGACGCTCAACAAGGAGCAGATCGCCGAGGTCTTCGCCGGCATCGTGAAGCGTCCGGCTCGTCCGGCGTGGACCGGTTCCTCGCGGCGCACGCCCTCGACCCGTCCGCCGGTGCTCTCCCCCCGGGAGCTGTCACTGACGAACGGTTCGAACGGCGCCACCCCCGCGGTCACCGCGGGGCCGACGGACGCGCCGGTCGACGTGACCAAGGAAGACCGCCCCGAGAGCTGATCCCGAGCGCCTCAGCAGGCCCGGAATGGAAGCTGCGCCCCCCTGGTTCTAGCCTGGGGGGCGCAGTTTTTTTCATATGCACTGGTGCGGGATGCTAGGAACGAGGCACACATGACCGACCCCGTGACGCTGGACGGCGAGGGCACGATCGGCGTGTTCGACGAGAAGCGCGCCGAGAACGCCGTGCGCGAGCTGCTGATCGCGGTCGGAGAGGACCCGGACCGCGAGGGCCTGCGGGAGACCCCGGGGCGTGTGGCACGCGCGTACAAGGAGATATTCGGCGGTCTGTGGCTCAAGGCCGAGGACGTCCTGACGACGACGTTCGATCTCGGCCACGACGAGATGGTCCTGGTGAAGGACATCGAGGTGCAGAGCTCGTGTGAGCACCACCTGGTGCCGTTCCACGGCGTCGCGCACGTCGGCTACATCCCGTCGTCCGACGGCAAGATCACCGGTCTGTCCAAGCTCGCCCGCCTCGTGGACGTGTACGCGCGCCGTCCGCAGGTCCAGGAGCGGCTGACCACTCAGGTCGCGGACTCCCTGATGGAGATCCTCGAGCCGCGCGGCGTCATCGTGGTCGTCGAGTGTGAGCACATGTGCATGACCATGCGCGGGGTGCGGAAGCCGGGCGCCAAGACGATCACGTCCGCGGTGCGCGGACAGCTGCGGGACCCCGCCACGCGCAACGAGGCGATGAGCCTGATCATGGCGCGCTAGCGAGCGGGAGCCCCGCCCCGGCGGCCCTAGGCGGCCGGGGCAGCCGTGCCGCCGTTCTCGTCGTCGTCCTCCGGGAGGCGGCAGACCCGCTCCAGGAAGAAGGCGGCCGCTATCACCGCGATGCCCGCCAGTAGCGAGAGACCTGCGTAGATGGCCTGGTCGCGGCGGGACGGGACGTCCAGGTACTCCAGGAGGAAGGCGCCCGTGCCGCCGTACATCCCGGCGACGAGGGCGGCGACCAGGGCGCTCGCCTGGCCGAAGACGACGGCACGCGCGGCCATCATCGGCTCGACGCCCTTCGCGCCGGGGCGCCGCTCGCGCTGTGCGCGCAGCCGGGAGCGCAGGGAGAGCGCCGTGGCCAGCAGCACCGCGGCGATCACCGCGAGCACGATGGGCGCGGCCAGCGGGACCCGCGGCAGGGTGCCCACGGAGTCCCACAGCCGGGCGCCCGCCCAGGACAGCACACCGGCCACCAAGAAGAGGCCGGCCAGCGTCCTGATGCGCAGCTGCTTCACGGATGACCCTTCATCGTCGTACGGATCCGCTTCTCGTCGTGCGGGTCCGATAGACCCTAACGATTACTCGGGCAGGCGGAGTTCCAGGTCGACGCGGGGCGTGACGCCCTCGCGGGTGACCTTGGCGAGCAGGTCGGCGACCGGGCCGCGCCCCGCGAGCTGCGCCTCGGGCTCCACGTCGTGCCAGGGGGCCAGGACGAAGGCACGTTCATGCGCGCGCGGGTGCGGGAGCGTGAGGACCGGGTCGTCCGACACGACGTCCGCGTACGCCACGATGTCGACGTCGATCGTGCGGGCGGCCCAGCGCTCGTCCCGTACGCGGTGGAACGCTTCTTCGATCGCGTGTGCCCGCTCCAGGAGCGAGGAGGGCGGCAGGGTCGTCTTCACGACGACCACCGCGTTGAAGTACGACGGCTGGGTGCCGGGGTCCACGCCCCAGGGCTCCGTCTCGTACACCGGAGAGACGGCCTTGACGCGCAGGCCGGGGGTGTCCTCCAGGGCGTCGATGGCACCCTGCAGCGTCTCCAGGCGGTTGCCGAGATTGCTGCCGAGGGAGATCACGGCGCGTTTGGGGTTGGAAAGGGTGGTGTCGGCGGCGTCGACCTGCTCGACCACGGCGGTGGGCACCGGCTGGACGGTCGGGTCGCTCTGCCCTTGCGTGGAAAACGCGGTCATACTCGGCTCCGGGTGATGGTGACGGTCACGTCGTCGAAGGGGACGGTGATCGGGGCGTCCGGTTTGTGGACGCACACCTCGACCTCCAGGACCCCTTCGTGCTTGAGACACGTCTGGGCGATGCGCTCGGCGAGGGTCTCGATGAGGTCCACCGGATCGCCTTCCACGGCGGCCACGACCTCTTCGGCCACGACGCCGTAGTGCACGGTCTTCGCCAGGTCGTCGTCGGCGGCGGCCGCACGGGTGTCCAGGCCAAGGACCAGGTCCACGATGAAGGTCTGGCCCTCTTCGCGTTCCCGCGGAAAGACACCGTGGTGCCCGCGGGCCTTGAGGCCGCGCAGCGCGACACGATCCACGCGAATCACTCCTGCAATCGTCGTTATCGGCAGGCCTGCACCGAGTGCGGTCGGCACACCGGCCTCGATCGAATCTACCTGCGCGCACTGACAGCTCCTGCCCGCGGGGGCTCCCGGAACCGCACCTACCCACTCAGGAGGGTGACTCCTCGCCCTCTTCGTCGTCGGTTTCCGCCAGTACGGGTGAGGCGTGGTGCGACCAGAGCTTCCATCCGTCGACTGTGCGGCGGAACACATTGGTGGCGACGACGAGCTGGCCGACGAGCGGGCCGAGTTCACCGCCGGCCTCCGGGGGCGGGCCGCCGCTGAGGATGTTCTCCGTGCAGGTCACCAGGGCGGTGTCCCCGGCCACCCCGACGTGCACGTCGGTCAGGAAGAACTGGATGTACTCGGTGTTCGCCATGATCAGCGCGTACGACCTGAGGACCTCGCCGCGGCCCGTGAGGACCGGCCAGCCGGGGTGGACGCAGGAGATCGCGGCCTCGGCACCGTCTTCGGCGGCGTCCTCGTCGTCCCGGCTGTCGGGGTCGTCCGGCTCCGGGGCCGCGCCCGTGTCCAGCCAGATGTCGGAGAGGTCGTCGAAGTCGCCGCGCTCCAGTGCCTCGTAGAAGGCCGTGTTGGCCAGCTCGACCTGTTCGACGTCGGTCCGGGCCCCGGTCACTGAGGACCGCCCGCCGCGCTGGTCACGGCGTGTGCGACACGGACGGCGTCGGCGGTGGCCCGCACCTCGTGCACACGGACCGCCCAGGCGCCCTGGTGGGCGGCGATGGCGGAGACCGCGGCGGTGGCGGCGTCGCGCTCACGGGCGGGCGGCGGCGCGCCCTCGGGGCCCGCGAGGACACGGCCCAGGAAACGCTTGCGGGAGGCGGCGACCAGGATCGGGTGGCCGAGCTCACGGAGGCGGTCGAGGCGGGCCAGGAGCGCCAGGTCGTGCTCGGCGTCCTTGGAGAAGCCGAGGCCGGGGTCGACGACGATGCGCTCGGGGGCGATGCCGCCCTCGATGGCGGCCCGCACGCGCGCGTGGAGCTCGTCGACGACCTCGGAGACCACGTCCTCGTAGACGGGAGTGGCGTGGATGTCGGCGAGGAAGCCGCGCCAGTGCATCACGACGAAGGGCGCCCCGGCGGCGGCCACCGCGGGGACCATGCGCTCGTCGGCGAGGCCGCCGCTGACGTCGTTCACCAGGACGGCGCCCGCGGCGAGCGCCTGCTCGGCCACGGTGGCGCGCATGGTGTCCACGGAGACCGTCACGCCCTCGGCGGCCAGGCCCCGCACGACGGGGACCACGCGCCGCAGCTCCTCGTCCTCGTCCACGCGCGAGGCGCCGGGACGGGTCGACTCACCGCCCACGTCGACCAGGTCGGCGCCCTGGGCAACCAGGTCGATGCCGTGCTTGACGGCGGCCGTGGTGTCGAACCAGCGGCCCCCGTCGGAGAAGGAGTCGGGGGTCACGTTCACGACCCCCATGACCGCACAGCGGCCCCAGTCCGGCAGCCCCTCGACCGATCCCCGCCCGCGCAACGTACTCATGCCTCCAGCCTAGGCCCGTGCGGCCGGGCTCTATGCCGCCTGGACCTCGCGCTCCGTCGCATGGTGCGGGCAGGGGCGGCGCTGCGCGCTCCCCCGGCGCAGGAAGCGGGGCATCGCGAGGGTGACGAAGCCCTCGGCCTGCATGGCGGCGAAGCCGATGCGGGGGAGGTCCTTGGAGGAGCGGTAGACGACGAAGCGGGGCTCCCAGCGGGGGCGGAACTTCGCGTTGAACTTGTACAGGGACTCGATCTGGAACCAGCGGGAGAGGAAGACGAGCAGGCCCCGCCAGGCGCGCAGGACGGGGCCCGCGCCGATCTTCTCGCCGCGGGCGAGGGCCGCGCGGAACATCGCGAAGTTGAGCGAGACGCGGGCGATGCCCAGCTTCGGGGCGGCCTGCAGGGCGGCCACGATGAGCAGCTCGTTCATGCCGGGGTCGGCCGAGCGGTCGCGGCGCATGAGGTCGAGGGAGACGCCGTCCTTGCCCCAGGGGACGAAGTGGAGGACGGCCTTGAGGTCTCCGTAGGCGCCCGGTTCGGCGTCCGCCTTGTGGGCGGTGGCGATCAGACAGTCGCCGTCGTCCGGGTCGCCGATGCGGCCGAGCGCCATCGAGAAGCCGCGTTCGGTGTCGGTGCCGCGCCAGTCGTCGGCGGCGCGCTGTATCCGCTCCAGCTCGCGCTCACCGAGGTCACGCACGCGCCGTACGCGCGTCTCGTAGCCATTGCGCTCGATCCGCTTGACCATCTGGCGTACGTTGCGCATCGCACGCCCGGCCAGGGAGAAATCCGCGACATCCACCACCGCCTCGTCGCCCAGTTCGAGGGCGTCCAGGCCGGTCTCCCGGGTCCAGACCTCGCCACCCGTCTCGGAGCAGCCCATGACGGCGGGCGTCCAGGAGTGGGCCTTCGCCTCGTCCATGAAGCGTTCGATCGCGCCGGGCCACGCCTCCACGTCGCCGATCGGATCACCGCTGGCGAGCATCACTCCGGAGACGACGCGGTAGGTGACCGCGGCCTTGCCGCTGGGGGAGAAGACGGCGCCCTTGTCGCGGCGGAGCGCGAAGTGGCCGAGGGAGTCGCGGGCGCCGTGCTTGTCGAGCAGGGCGCGCAGCTTCGTCTCGTCGTCCTCGGTGAGGCGCGCGGCGGGGTGCTCGGGGCGGAACGCCAGGTAGATGGTGGTGATCGCGGTGAGCAGGCCCAGGGCGCCGAGCGAGCAGGCGACGGTCCAGGACGTACGCCCGTAGTAGTCCACGGGCCCCTCGAAGCCGAACAGGCCGTACAGGACGTGCGCGAGGCGGTCCGTGATGCTCGGGTCGCCGACGACCTTCCCCGGGTGGACGCTTACGATCACCAGGCCGAGGACGAGGGAACCGGCCCCGAGGAGTACGAAGTTGGCCAGCGCACGCCAGCGGCTGCGCGGGTCGGGCAGCGCGGCGAACTCACCGCGATGGCGCAGCAGCAGCGCCAGGAGGGCGAGCGAGATCAGTACCCCGATGACCGAGTGCCGGTACGCGAACTGCGCCACGGCGCCGGCCGGGAGCAGCACCACGGCGGCCCGCCAGGCCCGCCTCTTGTGGCGGCGCAGGCCGTGCGCGAGCAGCAGCAGGAGGACCCCGGAGCTGAGCGCGAGCGCGGCGGCGAAGGGGCCGAGCGCGCCGGGCAGGACCTCGGCGATGGCGTGCATGCGGCTGTTGCGGAAGCGCGGGAAGACACCGGCCGCGACGTTCAGCAGGCCGACGAGGGTGCAGGCGCGGGCGACGAGGGCCGGTACGCCCTCGGGGCTCGGGCCCTGGAGCAGCCGGCCGAGTCTGCCGTCACGGAGCCCGGTACGGCGCCGTCCCTCGGGGCGGTTGCCCTCACTGTCCGGAACCCCACCCGACATTTCCGCATCTATCCTGACAGACATCGCATCCCGTGGTTCTGCGAGAGACCTTGAATCCGGCACCAAAACGGCATCCGGCGACATTGCGCCCTCTAGGACGGTTCTTCAGGGAATCGGGTTCACTCCCGACCGGAAAAACCGCTGGAAAATAACGACGGAACAGGCAGAAAGCGCAGGCAGAACGTCCCATGGGTCTGACGAGCAACAAGCTCCTCACGTTGGCGGTTCTCCTCGCCGTCGTGCTGTTCATCGGCACGGTCTGGTTCTGGCCGCGCCTGGCCCGCCAGTCCTGGCGGGCCGTCACCGGCCGTATCGGTCTCCTCGTCGCCACGCAGCTGGCGATCTTCGCCTCGGTCGGCCTCGCCGCCAATCAGGCGTTCGGCTTCTACGCCACGTGGGCGGATCTCTTCGGCCAGGAGACGAGCCCCGGTGTCGTCGTCGACCACGATCCCGCCAAGGGCGAGACGCCTGTCGACGTGCGCAGCACCCGGGCGGTGAACGTGCCCGGCGGCGGTAAGCCGTCGACCGGCGGCCAGATCCAGAAGGTGGTCGTCAGCGGGAAGGAGGCCGACATAGCGAGCCCGGCGTACGTCTACCTGCCGCCCGAGTACTTCCAGGAGCGGTACAAGAAGCGCACGTTTCCGGTGTCCGTGGTGCTGACCGGCTACCCCGGCACCGCCGAGGCGCTGATCAAGGGCCTGCACTACCCGCAGACCGCTCACTCGGAGGTCAGGCGGGGCAACATGAAGCCGATGATCCTGGTGATGATGCGGCCCACCGTGGCGCCGCCGCGGGACACCGAGTGCGTGGACATCCCCGGTGGCCCGCAGACCGAGACGTTCTTCGCCAAGGACCTGCCCAAGGCCATCTCCGAGCACTACCGGGCGGGCCGCACCGCGGGCAGCTGGGGCGTCATCGGCGACTCCACGGGCGGCTACTGCGCCCTGAAGCTCGCCGTCCACCACCCGGACGTCTACGCCGCGGGGGCCGGCCTCTCCGCGTACTACAAGGCGCCCATCGACGTGACGACGGGTGACCTCTTCCACGGCGACAAGGAGTTGGAGCAGCGCGCCGACCTCATGTGGTACCTCGACCACATGCCGGCGCCCAAGACGTCCCTCCTTGTCACCACCAGCAAACAAGGAGAGGACAACTTCGAGGAGACCGAGAAGTTCATCGGCAAGGTGAAGGCGCCCACCAGGATCTCGTCGATCACGCTCGACAGCGGCGGGCACAACTTCAACACGTGGCGCCGGGAGATCCCCGCGACGCTGGAGTGGATCAGCGGGCGGCTGAACGGCGAGTAGCCCTCCGGCGCCGACCGATCAGTCAGCTCCCGATGGCCGTGATGGTCTCCAACTCGACCTCCCCGCGCGCGATCGCGCGCGCGTCCGCCGCCGTCGACCTGCGCAGCGCCTCGTGCAGCCGGGCCGGGGTGAGGACGCCCAGGAAGCGGCCCTCGCTGTCCTCGTCGATGACCGCGATCCAGCCCGCGTCGTGCTGGAGCATCGTCGCGAACGCCTGCTTCAGGGTGGCGCCCACCGGGAGCCAGGCCTCCATGCGGCGGGCGTGGTCCCGGACCGTCCCCCGGCCGCCGCGGGCGTGCTCGGCGGAGATCCAGCCGTGCAGGTTGTTCTCGCCGTCCAGGACCACGGCCCAGCGGGCGTCCAGCTTCGCGGGCAGCGGGTCGTCCAGGTGCAGGACGGGCGGCTGCTCCAGGTCGCCCTCCTCGATGGGCGTCACCGAGAGGCGCTTGAGGCCGCGGTCCGCGCCGACGAAGTCCGCCACGTAGTCGTTGGCCGGGGCGCCCAGGATCGTCGACGGGGTGTCGAACTGCTCGATGCGCCCATCTCCGTAGACGGCCATGCGGTCGCCGAGACGGACCGCCTCCTCGATGTCGTGCGTGACGAAGAGGACGGTCTTGCGGACGGCCTGCTGGAGGCGGAGGAACTCGTTCTGCAGGTGCTCGCGCACCACGGGGTCGACGGCGCCGAACGGCTCGTCCATCAGGAGCACGGGCGGATCGGCCGCCAGGGCGCGGGCCACGCCCACCCGCTGGCGCTGTCCCCCGGAGAGCTGCTCGGGGTAGCGGTCGCCGAAGGTGGCGGGGTCGAGGCCGACCAGGTCGAGGAGTTCGGCGGCACGCTCGCGGGCCTTGCCGCGCTTCACGCCGAGCAGGTGCGGGACGGTAGCCGTGTTCTCCAGGACCGTCTTGTGCGGGAAGAGGCCGACCTGCTGGATGACGTAGCCGATGCGGCGCCGGAGTTGGACCGGGTCGGTGGTGGATATGTCATCCCCGTCGACATATATCCGGCCCTCGCTCGGCTCGATGAGTCGGTTCACCATCTTCATCGTCGTCGTCTTGCCGCAGCCCGACGGGCCGACGAGCGTGACCAGTTCACCCTCGGCGACCTCGAAGGACAGGTCGTCGACGGCAGTGGTGCCGTCCTCGTACCGCTTGGTGACGTGCTCGAACCGGATCATGATTCCCCATTGTTGCGGGCGTTGTGTAAAGCCCATGTTGCGCCAGTACGACGAGTCTCGGCGATTGTCGGTGCTCCGCGTTAGGGTCGCCAGACGGCCTCAGGAAACGGGACTCGGGGGGAGTGGGGCGGGATGAGCGATCAGAACTGTCTGGTGACGAACGACTGGATCTGCGGGGAGTACGTCCGCTCCCGCAGCCAGGAGCTGATCGACGCCACCGTGCAGCACATCGGCATCACAGCGGCCTCGGTCGCCATCGGTGTCGCCGTCTCGCTGCCGCTCGCGCTGCTCGCGCGGCGCTGGCGCTTCCTCGCGGGCCCGATCCTCGGTGTGACGACCGTGCTGTACACGGTGCCCTCGCTCGCGATGTTCTCTCTCCTGCTGCCCTTCTTCGGGCTCTCGGCCTCGCTGGTCGTCACGGGCCTCGTGCTGTACTCCCTGACGATCCTCGTGCGGAACATCCTGGCGGGGCTCCAGGCCGTGCCGGAGGAGGCACGGGACGCGGCCAGGGGCATGGGGTACGGGCCGGTGCGGCTGCTGTGGGAGGTCGAACTGCCGCTCGCGCTTCCCGCGTTGCTCGCCGGTGTCCGCATCACCACGGTCTCGACGGTGGCGCTCACGACCGTCGGGGCGATCGTGGACTACGGAGGCCTCGGATCCCTGATCCTCGACGGCCTCGACACGACCTTCAAGGCCCAGGTGCTCACCGCGTCCGCGATCTGCGTGCTCCTCGCCGTCGTCGCCGACCTGCTCCTCCTCGCCCTCCAGCGATGGCTGACGCCGTGGACCCGCGTCCGTCGCATACGTACGAAGCGCTCCGCGGGAGCGGAGCGCACGGCCAAGGTGGCTGAACCTGCATGAACGCGATAACCGGCGCGTACGACTGGCTGACCACGGGTGCCAACTGGCAGGGCGAGAAGGGGGTGTGGCACCGCCTCGCCGAGCACCTGTACTTCAGCGGTGTGTGTCTCGCCGTCGCGTGCCTGATCGCGCTGCCGATCGCCCTGTACCTCGGCCACATCGGCAAGGGCGGCGCCCTCGCGGTGAACATCTCGAACATCGGCCGCGCGGTGCCGACGCTCGCGGTGCTCGTGCTGCTCACGCTCACCCCGCTCGGCGAGCACGGGGACATACCGACGCTGATCGCGCTCGTCCTCTTCGCGGTGCCGCCGCTGCTGACCAACGCGTACATCGGGATGCGCGAGGTCGACCGGGCGGTGGTGGAGGCCGCCCGGGGGATGGGTATGAGCGGCCGCCAGCTCTTCGCCCGGGTCGAACTTCCCCTTGCGTACCCCCTGGTCATGACCGGTGTGCGGTCCGCCGGCGTGCAGGTCGTCGCCACGGCGACGCTGGCCGCGATGGCGGGCGAGGGGGGCCTCGGCCGGATCATCACCGCCGGGTTCAACCTGCAGAACACGCCCCAGGTGGTGGCGGGCGCACTCCTCGTGGCGCTGCTCGCGCTCTTCGTGGAGGTGGTGCTCGTCGTGGTGGGGAAGGTCTTCAATCCCATGCGAGGGCGCTCGGGCGTCGCGCAGTGATCTTCAAGTGGCAGTCTGTGGCAGTTTCCAGTGTTTCCAAGTTTCCAAGGGCTTTCGAAATGGTGGTTCACCGATGAACAGCACAACGCGTCGCGCGCGACGGATGGCAGGGGCGGCCGTGGCCGTCGTGGCGCTGACCGCGGGGCTCACCGCGTGCGGCGGGGACAGCCTGGAGAAGGACGGCAAGGGCGGCTCGGACAAAGCGGGCGACAAGGGCAAGATAGTCGTCGGCTCGGCCCGTTTCACCGAGCAGAAGGTGCTCGCCGAGCTCTATGTGGGCGTGCTTGAGGACGCCGGATACGACGCCGAGGTCAAGACCGTCCAGAACCGCGAGGTCTACGAACCCGAGCTGAAGAAGGGCGCGATCGATGTCGCCCCCGAATACGCGGCGACGCTCGCCGAGTTCCTGAACCTCGGCAAGAACGGCCCGAAGGCGAAGCCGGTCGCCTCGAATGACGTGGATGCCACGGTGACCGAGCTGAAGAAGCTCGCCGGACCCCGCGGCCTGAAGGTGCTTCCCGCCGGCGAGGCCGTCGACCAGAACGCGTTCGCGGTGAGCAAGGAATACGCGAAGGAGCACAAGCTCAAGACGCTTTCGGATCTCGGTAAGTCCGGCGAGAAGGTCAAGATCGCCGCGAGTGACGAATGCGAGTCGCGGCCGTTCTGCGCCCCGGGACTGAAGAAGACGTACGGCATCGACGTCGCGGGAATCGACCCCAAGGGCGTCGGCACCACGCAGTCCAAGCAGGCCGTGAAGAACCGCACGGACCAGGTGGTGCTGACCACGACCACCGACGCGACGCTCGACAGCTTCGGTCTGGTGGCCCTTGAGGACGACAAGAAGCTGCAGAACGCGGACAACATCCTTCCGGTTGTGAACGCGAAGGAAGCGGGCGACAAGGAGATAGCCGACGCGCTCGGGAAGCTGACCAAGACCCTGACGACGGAAGATCTCGCGGAACTCGACCGGAAGGTCGATGTGGAGCGGCAGAAGGAAGCCGATGTCGCCAGGGAGTATCTGGAGTCGAAGGGATTGATCAAGAAGTAGCGCGTCCGGAGGGGCCATCCTCGAAGTGACTCGGCCGAAAGTGGAGTTGAGTGACCGAAGAGGAGCGACAAGGGTGGGGAGTTAGCGCTGTGACGCTGTCATTTTGGCGGGCGGGGCACCATAGTTCGCCTACGCGCGGTAAGTTTCTGGCCATGCCACGTGGACGTCACCGCCATTCCCCACCCTTGCACAGGCTGCTGCCGCCCTCGACGGTCGCAGGGATCTCCGTTGTCTGCGCCGGCGGCGCCTGGCTGTTCGCGGAACCCGTCGTGCTCCGCGGCCTGGTCGCCGCCGCGGCCGCTGCCGCCGTCGTGGGCTCGGTCGTCATGCGCCGCTGGGACCTGGCGGCGGGCAGACGCGTCGCCGAGCTGGGCCGGGCCCGCAAGAGCGACGAGTGGCGCTATGAGGAACGCATAGCCGAGTGCGAGTCCGATCTCGACGAGTCCCGCGAGCTGCGGGGCCGCCTGGAGACGAAGCTGCGTTCCAAGCGGGCCGAGCTCGCCGCCATGCGGAACGAGCACGCGGCCCTGCTGCGGCGGTACGCCACCGCGGAGACCGAGCGGGCCAGCGCCCTTGAGGGGCGGCGGCTGCTCGCCATAGAGGCGTCCACCCCGGCGCGCGCACTGCCGCCGGCCCCCGTTCCCGCCGCGGCTCCGGCGCCCGCCCCGGTGCCGGCTCCGGCCGAGGCCGCGGCTCCCGTCGTGTGGCCGGGGGCGAGCACGCCTCCGTCGCTGTACGACCGTGCGAACGCCGCGCTCGACCGGCTCGCGCCGAGGCCTTCCGCCGTACGGAAGCCTGCCGCCGCACCGAAGTCTTCTGTCACGCCGAAGTCTTCCGCCACGCCGGAACCTTCCGACGGCGCCACGGACGGGGACGAAGCGCGGGGGAAGTCCGGGGCGGCCGAGGGGTACGGCGGGCATGAGCGCGCGGTCGCCGTCGCGCCGCCCGCGCAGAGGCGACGCCGGACCGCCCAGGGCGGCTTCGACTTCTTCGGCACGAAGAGCGAGGCGACCGCCGGGGCACTGGAGTCCGTACAGAACGTGGACCTCGCGGACGTGGTGGGCGAGGAGGCACTCGCCGTGCACAAGGCGGAGTCCGAGGCCGAGTTCAAGAAGGCGCCGGAAGGCGCCGCCGAGGGCGTGGGCCAGGTCATCGACCTGACGGCACACGACGAGACCGAGCAGATCGACGTCGCCGGGCTGCGGACGGCGCTGCGGGCGTAGTGCCGCTCCCCGTAGGGGCTGGCTGACCCCCGCCCCCGCCCCCGCCCCCGCGCCGGAGGCCCGGGGCCCGCGTCACGCCATCCAGCGGTCCGGCCGTGCCGTCCTGCGCCCCGTACGGGACCTCTCCGCCTGCGCGGACAGCAGCGCGACCGCCTCGTCGGCGGGACGCAGCCGCGCCGTCACCGTCTTGTCGGCCCCCGTGTCGACGTGCACGTCCGCCACGCCCTTGAACCGCTCCCAGGGCCCCTGCGTGAGCCGCACGCTCTGCACCTTCGCGTGCGGCACCAGGGACAGGCGGCGGCGCAGAAGACCGTGCCGCGCCGCGAACACCGTGTCCGTCACCGTCAGGCCGTACCCCTTCCACCACACCGGAAGGCACCACGCGGCCCGCGCGGGAGGGCGGATCAGCTCGGTCGCGGCGGGCACCCGGACGCCCGGCAGGATCCGCGCGATCACGGACTCCGCGACCTCGCGCGGCGCGACCGGGAGCAGCACGCCGTTCGACGAGCCCGCCACGTCCAGTTCCACCCGCACCCAGCCCTGCCGCCGCCACAGCCACGGCTCCACGACGCGCACCGTCTGCACCCGCCCCGGCGGCACCGTCTCGTGCGCCTTGTCGAGCAGCCCGTGGTCGATGCGCAGGCCGTCGGGGGACTCGCCCACCTTCCAGTCGTACTCCCCGATGAACCGCCCCACACTGCTGGCGAACGCGCCGCCCAGCATGGGCAGTCCGGTCGCCAGGACCGTCCACAGGTTGTGGGTGGCGAACCACAGGAGGGGCGGCACGATGAGCGTGGCGACGAGCATGCCCCACGTCGTGCCGGTCAGCAGCAGGGAGATCGCGAGCATCCGCGGCTGGACGTGCACCAGGCCGTTGACCGGCGCCTCGCCGACCTCGCGTGCCGTCTCGGGTGCGAAACCGGCCGCACGCGCGAGGAGCTCGGCCCGCAGTACGGAGGCCTCCTCCTCGCCCAGATAGGCCAGTTCGTCCTTCTTCTCCGTCCCGACGACGTCCAGCTTGAGCTTGGCGACGCCCGCGATGCGGGCCGCGAGCGGCTGCGTCACGTCCACGGCCTGGAGCCGGTCCAGCCGGATGTGAGCGGTGCGCCGGAAGATCAGGCCGGTGCGGATGCGCAGTTCGGTGTCGGTGACGGCGAAGTGCGTGAACCACCAGCTCATGAAGCCGTAGACGGCGCCGCCCAGGAGGACGACGGCGATCCCCGCGAGCAGTTGGGTCACGGGGAGCTCGGAGACCCGCTGCTGCGTGCCGTTCGGGTCGTGCACCGCGAAGCCCACGACGACCGCGACCGGCGCCCAGGCCCTGCGCAGGGGCGTGACGGGGTGCAGGCGCCTCTCCCGCAGGTCCTCGGTGCCCGGGGCGCGTTCCTCCCCCGCCACCTCCTGTACGCCGCTCACAGCCCCGCCGAGCGGGCCTCGCCCAGCTCGGTGAGCCGGTCGCGCAGCCGCTCGGCCTCCTCGGGGATGAGGCCGGGGATCCGCGCGTCCGTGGCGGCGGCCGCCGTGTGCAGCTGCACGCTGGCCAGGCCGAAGTGCCGCTCCACGGGCCCCGATGTCACCTCGACGAGCTGCATCCGGCCGTACGGGACGATGGTCTCCTCGCGCCAGAGCACGCCCCGGCTGATCAGGAGGTCGTCGGCCCGTTCCGCGTACCGCCACGAGCGCCAGTTGCGCCCCAGCATCGGCCAGCCCCACACCACGAGGGCGAGCGGAACGGCCGCGAAGGCCGCCCACACCGGGCCGGCGAAGATCCACAGGAGCACCCCGACGGCCACCGCGAGCGGCACAAGCCACACCACGAGGAGGAGCCGCCGCATCCGCAGCAGGTCCCGTGGCAGCCCGGTCCACACCGGCTCCGCGTCTGAATCTCCCGGCTGCGCCGGCCGTGCCGGTCCCGCCGGTCGTGGCGTCGACGTTTCCATGCCTCAAGCGTACGTAGCCGAGGTGACGGTCGCGTATGAGCGCGCGTACGAGAGAATGCGCGCATGAGCCCTACGACGGAGACCACGCTCGGCATCGGCGGCGCCGCGGAGAGCACCGACATGGTGCTCAACATCGGCCCCCAGCACCCGTCCACGCACGGCGTGCTGCGGCTGCGCCTCGTCCTCGACGGCGAGCGGATCCAGCACGCGGAACCGGTCATCGGCTATATGCACCGCGGTGCGGAGAAGCTCTTCGAGGCGCGTGACTACCGGCAGATCGTGGTGCTCGCCAACCGGCACGACTGGCTGTCCGCGTTCTCGAACGAACTCGGGGTCGTCCTTGCCGTGGAGCGGATGCTCGGCATGGAGGTGCCCGAGCGCGCCGTCTGGATGCGCACGCTCCTCGCCGAGCTGAACCGCGTCCTCAACCACCTGATGTTCCTCGGTTCGTATCCGCTCGAACTGGGCGGGATCACCCCGGTGTTCCACGCGTTCCGGGAGCGCGAGGAGCTCCAGAACGTGATGGAGGAGATCTCCGGCGGCCGCATGCACTACATGTTCAACCGCGTGGGCGGCCTCAAGGAGGACCTGCCCGCCGGATGGGCCACGCGCGCGCGTGCGGCAGTCGCCTCGGTCCGCTCCCGCATGGACGTCTACGACAAGCTGGTGCTCGGCAACGAGATCTTCCGCGGCCGTACGCGCGGCGTCGGCGTGCTCTCCCCGGAGGCGGTGCACTCCTACGGAGTGAGCGGTCCCATCGCCCGCGCCTCCGGAGTCGACTTCGACCTGCGCCGCGACGAGCCGTACCTCGCGTACGGGGAGCTCCAGGAAACCCTGAAGGTCGTCACGCGGCAGGAAGGCGACTGCCTGGCCCGCTTCGAGGTGCTCCTGGAGCAGACGCACAACGCCCTCGACCTCGCCGACGCCTGCCTGGAGCGGCTCGCCGAGCTGCCGCAGGGGCCGGTCAACCAGCGCCTCCCGAAGGTGCTCAAGGCCCCCGAGGGGCACACGTACGCGTGGACCGAGAACCCGCTGGGCATCAACGGCTACTACCTGGTCTCCAAGGGCGAGAAGACCCCGTACCGCCTGAAGCTCCGCTCGGCGTCGTACAACAACATCCAGGCGCTCGCGGAACTGCTGCCGGGCCAGCTCGTCGCCGACATGGTGGCGATCCTGGGGTCACTGTTCTTCGTGGTCGGCGACATCGACAAGTAGCGGGCCGCCCGGCTCCCGCAGCTCCTTCAGCGGGTCGGGGATGCCCACCGGCTGGGTCAGCCATGCGAAGTCGCCGAGCCCGCCCGCGGCGGTCAGCTCGGCGGCCTCTCCCGCGCCCGTGAGCGCCTGTACGTACGCCACCGGGTCGCTGGAGGCCAGGGACAGCGGTGGGCGGCCCCCGCTCACACCCAGGGCCCGCAGGGCCGCGCGCTGGGTGAGCAGGGACGCTCCGGGCGGCGCGCACGCGTCGAGTGCCACATGGGCCGTGATGTCGCACGTGCCGTCCGGCACGGGCGCCGTCTCCCGGCCCGCGCGGAAGCCGGTCAGCGTCCCGAAGGGCGGCCGGCCCGCGCGGTCGTGCGCGTAGTCCACCGCGACCGCGAGACCGCGCGTCAGCGTCGCCGCGGCCCTCGCCCACGCCTCGTCCCTGGGGCGGCCGATCTCCGCGCGCAGGCCGGGCTCGGGGGCGAGCGGCCACCAGCGGGCGAGCCAGGAGGCGTCCGCGTCCTCGACCGGGCCACCCAGGGATTCGGTGCCGTCCTCGCCCACGAGCACGTGCCGCACCAGGCCCTCGGGGTCCACCTCGACGACGTCCAGGGGGACGTTGTCCAGCCACTCGTTGGCGAAGAGCAGGCCGTTGACACCGGTCGGCGGCAGGTCGCGCCACTCGATGCGCGGGTCGAGTCCCGCCGGGCGCCCGGCCCGCTCGACCGCATAGGCACGCGCGCGTGCGGCCACCTCGGCGGGCAGCGCGCCGAGCACACCCGCGGTCAACTCGCCGCGGCCCGCGCCAAGATCGACGAAGGCCAACTCGTCCGGGTGGTCGAGTGCCTCGTCCACGCGGCACAGCAGCCGGGCCACCGCGCCCGCGAAAAGGGGCGACACGTGCACCGACGTCCGGAAGTGTCCCGCGGGCCCCTCGGGGCGCAGATAGAAGCCGTCAGGCCCGTACAGAGCGGCCTCCATGGCCTCCCGCCAGCCACGCGGCACGTCTCGCCGTTCACCTCGGACCTCGTTCGTCACGCGAGAAGGCTATGCGGGCCTCCACCTTGGGGAGTACGTGCGAGGGGTACGGATCGGCCCTCCGGTTGACCCCGGAGGGCCGTCGCGCTGCCTACGCTGGGTTACGTGCAGCGCGTCTATGACTTCCTCCGCAGACACCCGACCGGGGTCGATGGCTTCTGGGCCCTCGTCCTGCTCGGGGTCTCCGGCATCGGTCTTGTCTCCATGGCCGACGCGGAAGGCCATGACCCGACGGTGCCGGCCGCCTTCGTCGTCCTCGGCATGTCCGTCGTGGTGGCGCTGCGCCGCAAGCACGTCGAGAAGATGCTGATCCTCGCCGTCGTGCTCGGCGTGGCCCAGCTGATCTTCGACGTGAAGACGATGCCGGCCGACTTCGCGATGCTGGTGATCATCTACACCGCGTCGGCCGACGGCGCGAAGTGGGCCTCGCGGTTCGCCCTCATAGGCGGTCTGTGCGCGGCTCCGCTGTCGTCGCTGCGCTGGCCCGAGGAGAACATAAGCACCTTCGGCAGCATCTTCTTCACGATCTTCCAGATGGTGCCCTTCGCCCTCGCCTGGGTGCTCGGCGACTCCATCCGCACCCGCCGCGCCTACTTCGCGCAGCTGGAGGAGCGCGCCGACCGCCTGGAGAAGGAGCGGGCGGCGCAGTCCAAGGTCGCGGTGGCGGCCGAGCGGGCGCGCATCGCCCGCGAGCTGCACGACGTCGTCGCGCACAACGTCTCGGTGATGGTCGTCCAGGCCGACGGCGCCGCGTACGTCCTCGACCAGGCCCCCGAGCAGGCCAAGCAGGCACTGGAGACCATCTCGGGCACCGGACGCCAGGCGCTCGCCGAGATGCGCAGGCTGCTCGGCGTGCTGCGCACCGGCGAGCACGAGGAGAGCGGTGAGTACGTCCCGCAGCCCGACGTCGAGCAGCTCGACGAGCTCATCGAGCAGGTGCGCACGGCCGGCCTCCCGGTGGACTTCAAGGTCGAGGGAACGCCGCGTCCGCTGCCCAGCGGCGTCGAGCTCACGGCGTACCGCATCGTGCAGGAGGCCCTCACCAACACCCGCAAGCACGGCGGCGAGAACACCGGCGCGAGCGTGCGCCTCGTCTACTTCGACGACGGCCTGGGGCTCCTCGTCGAGGACGACGGCAAGGGCGCGCCGCACGAGCTGTACGAGGACGGCGGCGCCGACGGCAGCGGGCACGGCCTGATCGGCATGCGGGAGCGCGTCGGCATGGTCGGCGGCACGCTGGACGCGGGGCCGCGGCCGGGCGGCGGATTCCGCATCAGCGCGCTTCTCCCGCTCAAGCCCGCACATTGACACCTGTCACCGAAATGCCCACGCCCTACGCTCATGACCACAGCCGTTCGCTCGTACATCGCTTGTGAACACATCCACGAAAGGGCCTTTGATGTCGATCCGCGTCATGCTCGTCGACGACCAGGCGCTGCTGCGCACGGGGTTCCGGATGGTGCTCGCCGCACAGCCGGACATGGAGGTCGTCGCCGAGGCGGGTGACGGGGTCGAGGCGCTCCAGGCGCTGCGGACGACCGAGGTCGACGTGGTGCTCATGGACGTGCGCATGCCGAAGCTGGACGGCGTGGAGACGACCCGGCGCATCTGCCAGGACGAGAACCCGCCGAAGGTGCTGATCCTGACGACCTTCGACCTCGACGAGTACGCCTTCTCGGGGCTGAAGGCGGGCGCATCCGGCTTCATGCTGAAGGACGTGCCCCCGGGGGAGCTGCTCGCCGCGATCCGCTCCGTGCACAGCGGTGACGCGGTGGTCGCGCCATCCACGACGCGGCGCCTCCTCGACCGCTTCGCGCCGATGCTGCCGAACGCGGGCGGCCAGCCGCAGCACAAGGAATTGGAGCGGCTCACCGAGCGCGAGCGCGAGGTCATGATCCTCGTCGCCCAGGGGCTCTCGAACGGGGAGATCGCGGCGCGGCTCGTCCTGTCGGAGGCCACGGTGAAGACCCACGTGGGCCGCATCCTGACCAAGCTCGGCCTGCGGGACCGGGTGCAGGTGGTGGTCCTCGCGTACGAGACGGGCCTGGTGCGGGCGGGCGGCGGAGCGGGCGGCGGGACGGCTTGAGGGCGGTCCTTCCGGCGGCGTGACGGCTGCCCCGGGGTGCGGGGTCAGCGCAGGATGCCCTCCAGGAAGTCGCTGCCCAGGCGGGCCACCACGGTGACGTCCAGCTGGTGCAGCACGTACCGGCCGCGCCGTGTCGTGGTCACCAGGCCCGCCTTCTTGAGAAGCGTGAGGTGCCGGGAGACCTCCGGCGCCGTCAGGCCCGTCGCGTGGGCCAGCTCCCCGGTGCTGAAGGGCGCGCGGGCCATGTCGCGGCACAGCCGCAGGCGCACGGGGTGCGCGAGGGCCGTGAGCCGCCGCTCCAGCGTCTCCACCGAGGTGGGCCTGGCCAGGTCCGGGGCGGACACGGGGTAGTGGATCACCGGGCGCCAGCCCGGGGCGTGCAGGACCATCAGGTGCGGCCAGGCGAAGTGCGACGGCACGAACGTGAGCCCCGCGCCCAGGGTGTGGTCCAGGGCGGTCGTGGTGCCCGGCACGAGCTTGTCGGCGGTGATGCGGCGCCGGTCCTCGTCCACCGAGAGCGCGGCCGACACCGAGGTCAGTACCTCGGCGAGGCCCTTGTGGCGCAGGATCTCGGTCTTGTGCCGTGCGTCGGCGGCCAATTGGACGCGCACCCGCCGCCAGGTGTCCGCGAAGAACGCCTCGTCGCAGTCCTCAAGGAGGCGGCGCAGCCAGGCCCGGACACCCTTCGGGTCGGTCAGGAGCCGGTTGGCGAAGTCCAGTTGGCGGCTGCCGCGCGTGGCGGCGAGCTCCAGGGCGCGAGCACCCCGGACCGGGTCGACGAGCGGTGAGGGGCCGCCTTCGTTGTAGGTCGTCCCGCAGGTGAACTCCAGGGCCGCCATGACGAAGCGCTCGTCGTCCAGGCCGTCGAGCAGGTCCAGCTCCTCGGAGAGCGTGTCGCCCGGCCTGCCGTCGCCGTCGACGAGCCCGGCGAACGGCATGAAGACGTCCGAGAACGTGTTCCGCCACAGGAAGTCGGCCTCGCACAGCCGGTCGGCGAGGTCCGGCTTGAGGCAGGCGGTGGTCGCGGTGGCCCAGCCGTGCAGGCCCGGATGGTGCCCGGGCTCGGCCAGCGCGTGCAGGGCGACGCCCAGCTCCGCCAAGGGCGAAGTGTGGAAGAAGATCCGCTCCTGCGGCAGGCCCGCTATCTCGATGTGCACGCTCATGGACCCATCGTGCACCGCGCCACCGACATCCCGGCCGCCGATTGACTGCCGCCGTCAATCGGCGCGACGCCGGGGTGGCACCGGGAGCAGTCTGTGATGACCGGGCCGCACGGCAGTGCCGCCGCCGGACCCGGAATCCGAACTCCCCGTGCCGATCGCGCCCCCTGTGCCGACCCTGTTTCCCGTCGACCCAAGGGCGCCCGATAAGTAACCTTTGTCATGAGAGGCGAACCCGTCATGAGCATCACCCAGCAGTACCTGCTCGACAGCTACCGCGCCGTTCAGCACGGCGCACCGACCCCGCCCGCCCCCGGCCGCGACGACTGGCAGGCCGTCCGCGAGGTGCGCGACTACGGCCGCTTCCGTGCCGTCGTCGAAGAGCGCCCCGCCCACGGACGGTTCCGCGCCGCCCTGGCCAGGATCATCGACCGGGGATCCGGCGCACGAACTCCGCGACTGCGTCACTGACCTCGCAGGCCGTCCACTCCAGGCCCGCCTCGGTCACGGTGACCTCCGTGACCGAGAGGCCGGGCGGCCCGTCCGGGAACCAGCGGCCGAAGAGCTGGGTCCTGGTCTCCTCGGCCTGGCCGAGCGCCGCCTCGGTCAGGACCTCGGAGTCGTACGGCAGCCACACCTGGAACTGGTGGGTGTACGGCCGCTCCGGGTGCACGCGCGACCAGGGCACCCCGGCGGCGGCGAACCCCTCGCGCAGTGCGTCGGCGACCACGCGCGCGTGGGCCACGTAATCCGGCAGCCGCGGCAGCGTGTTCTTCAGGCCGAGCAGGGCGGCGACGGCGGCCGGGAACTGCTGGAAGACCTGGCCGCCGTAGCGGTGCCGCCAGGTCCTCGCCTCGTCGACCAGGGTGCGCGGGCCCGCGAGCACCGCGCCGCTCAGGCCGTCGAGGGACTTGTAGAACGACACGTACACGGTGTCCGCGAGCCCGGCGATCTCCGCGAGGGACCGGCCGAAGTGCGGTGTGCACTCCCACAGGCGCGCACCGTCGAAGTGCACGACGGCGTCGCGTTCCCGGGCCGCCTCCACGACCTCTTCGAGCTCCTCCCAGGACGGCAGCACGAAACCGGCGTCCCGGAGCGGCAGTTCGAGCATCAGCGTCCCGAAGGGCTCCTCGAAGTCCCGCACCTCGTCGGCCGTGGGCAGCCGCGGCTCCCTCGTGGGATGCACCGTGCGCAGCCCGCTCACCGCGGAGAAGGCGCCCCCTTCGTGGATCTCGGGGTGCGCCTTCGGGTGCAGGGCGACGGTCGCGTTGCCCGTACGGCCCGCCCAGCAGCGCAGGGCGACCTGCTGGGCCATCGTGCCGGTCGGGAAGAAGGCGGCCGCCTCCTTGCCGAGCAGCCGCGCGACCTCGTCCTCCAGGCGGGCGACGACCCCGTTGCCGTAGAGGTCGATGGGCTCGTCCGGGTCCACGACCTCGGAGGCCGCGTCCGCGAGTGCCGCGAGCCGGGTGGCGAGCGGGAGGTGCGCGGACCAGCGGTGCAGGACGCGGGTGGCGCCGAGGGCGGCGGCCCGGCGGCGGGCCGCGGACTGTTCCTGCCCCGCTTCCCGCTCCGGCCCCGCTTCCCGCTCCTGCCCCTGTGCTCCGTCATGTGAAGTCATCCCCCGAGCATGGCGTGCGATCGGCCACCGGTCATATGAATACCCACAGGCTGTGGACAGCCGAGGACGCGGCGCGGACCAATCGCGTTAGCATGACGAGAAATCGTCCGGTACCCCGAGCGGACTGGAACGGGAAGGCGTCATCGCGTGAACGCACCTCATCAGCCAGACCCGCGGGATCGCCCCGCGAGGCTCACGGTGGGCGTCGTGGGAGCGGGCCGTGTCGGCCCCGCGCTCGCCGCGGCACTCCAACTCGCCGGGCACCGCCCGGTCGCCGCGTCGGGCGTCTCCGACGCCTCCGTACGACGCGCGGCGGCCCTGCTGCCCGACGTCCCCCTCGTCCCGCCCGCCCAGGTCCTGGAGCGCGCCGACCTGGTCCTCCTCACCGTTCCCGACGACGCCCTGCCCGGCCTTGTCGAGGGACTCGCCGAGACCGGGGCGGTCCGTCCCGGCCAGCTGCTGGTGCACACGTCCGGGCGGTACGGCGTCAAGGTGCTCGAACCCGCGCTGCGCGCCGGAGCCCTGCCGCTCGCCCTGCACCCCGCCATGACGTTCACCGGTACCGCCGTCGACGTGCAGCGCCTCGCGGGCTGCTCCTTCGGCGTGACCGCTCCCGACGAGCTGCGCCTTGCCGCCGAGGCCCTGGTCATCGAGATGGGCGGCGAGCCCGAGTGGATCGCCGAGGACTCCAGGCCGCTGTACCACGCGGCGCTCGCGCTCGGCGCGAACCACCTGGTCACGCTGGTCGCCGAGTCCATGGAGCTGCTCCGTGACGCGGGCGTGGCCGCCCCCGACCGGATGCTCGGCCCGCTGCTCGGCGCCGCCCTGGACAACGCACTGCGGTCCGGCGACGCCGCCCTCACCGGACCCGTCGCGCGCGGGGACGCGGGCACCGTCGCCGCGCACGTCGCCGAGCTGCGCAAGCACGCACCGCAGACCGTCGCCGGATATCTGGCGATGGCCCGCGCGACCGCCGACCGCGCGCTCGCCCACGGACTGCTCAAGCCCGAGTTCGCCGAGGACCTCCTGGGAGTCCTGGCCAACGGCGGAAGCGCGACGGGCGAAGCCGAGGGAGGGACCCGATGACCCGCCTGGTGCACACCGCCGAACTCCTTCGGACGCGCGCGCGTGCCGGGCGACGCGTCGTCGTCATGACCATGGGCGCCCTGCACGCGGGGCACGCCACCCTGATCCGCACCGCACGCCGCATCGCGGGCGACGAGGGCGAAGTCGTGGTCACGGTCTTCGTGAACCCCCTCCAGTTCGGCGCGGGCGAAGACCTCGACCGCTACCCCCGCACCCTGGACGCCGACGTCAAGATCGCCGAACAGGAAGGCGCGGACCTCGTGTTCGCCCCCTCCGTCGAGGAGGTCTATCCGGGCGGCGAACCGCAGGTGCGGATCAGCGCGGGCCCCATGGGCACACTCCTCGAAGGGGCCACCCGCCCCGGACACTTCGACGGCATGCTCACGGTGGTCGCCAAGCTGCTGCACCTCACCCGGCCCGACGTCGCGCTGTACGGGCAGAAGGACGCCCAGCAGCTCGCCCTCATCCGCCGCATGGTCCGGGACCTGAACTTCGGCGTCGAGATAGTCGGCGTCCCCACCGTGCGCGAGGACGACGGCCTGGCCCTCTCCAGCCGCAACCGCTATCTCTCCCCGGCCGAGCGGCGCACCGCGCTCGCGCTCTCCCAGGCCCTCTTCGCGGGCCGTGACCGGCACGCCGCGCAGGAGGCCCTCCACGCGCGGGCGGCGCTCGCACCCGCCACGCACGCGCGTGCCGACGCCCTGAACGCCCTGGGGGAGTCCCGCGCCGCGGCCGACACCCACGCGGTCGCCCAGTCCGTCACCCCGTCCGTGCCCGGCGGCCCCGCAGCCGTCCGCGCCGCCGCCCGCCAGGTCCTCGACCAGGCGGCCCGCGCCGAACCCCCGCTCGAACTGGACTACTTGGCGCTGGTCGACCCGGCCGACTTCACGGACGTGAGGCCCGGCCACACCGGTGAAGCGGTCCTCGCCGTGGCGGCCAAGGTCGGCGCGACCCGGCTGATCGACAACATCCCGCTCACGTTCGGAGCCACCACATGAGTGCCACCGGAATACGGCTGCACGCCCCCGCCCCCGGCTGGTCCCTGGCGGCCGACGTCGTCGTCGTCGGCTCCGGAGTGGCCGGTCTCACCGCGGCCCTGCGCTGCTCGGCGGCGGGCCTGAAGACCGTCGTGGTCACCAAGGCCAGCCTGGACGACGGCTCCACGCGCTGGGCCCAGGGCGGCGTCGCCGCGGCACTCGGCGAGGGCGACACCCCCGAGCAGCATCTGGACGACACCCTCGTGGCAGGTGCCGGCCTGTGCGACGAGGAGGCCGTGCGCATCCTGGTCACCGAGGGACCCGACGCCGTGCGCCGCCTCATCGAGACCGGCGCCCACTTCGACACGGGCCCCGAAGGTGCCATCGAGCTGACCCGCGAGGGCGGCCACCACCGTCGCCGCATCGCGCACGCGGGCGGCGACGCGACCGGCGCGGAGATCTCCCGCGCCCTGGTCGAAGCGGTGCGCGCGCAGGGCATACCGACCGTCGAGAACGCCCTCGTGCTCGACCTCCTCACGGATGCCGACGGCCGCACCGCCGGAGTCTCCCTGCACGTCATGGGGGAGGGCCAGCACGACGGCGTGGGAGCGGTCCACGCCCCCGCGGTCGTCCTCGCCACCGGCGGCATGGGCCAGGTCTTCTCGGCGACCACGAACCCGTCCGTCTCGACGGGCGACGGCGTCGCGCTCGCCCTGCGCGCGGGCGCCGAGGTCAGCGACCTGGAGTTCGTGCAGTTCCACCCCACCGTGCTCTTCCTGGGCGCCGACGCGGAGGGCCAGCAGCCGCTGGTCTCCGAGGCCGTGCGCGGCGAGGGCGCCCACCTCGTGGACGCGGACGGCGTGCGCTTCATGGTCGGGCAGCACGAACTCGCGGAGCTCGCCCCCCGGGACATCGTCGCGAAGGGCATCACGCGGCGCATGCAGGAACGGGGCGCCGAGCACATGTACCTGGACGCCCGGCACTTCGGCGCCGAGATGTGGGAGAACCGCTTCCCGACGATCCTCGCCGCCTGCCGCTCCCACGGCATCGACCCGGTGACCGAGCCCATCCCCGTCGCCCCGGCCGCGCACTACGCCTCGGGCGGCGTACGCACCGACCCGCAGGGCCACACCACGGTCCCGGGCCTGTACGCCTGCGGCGAGGTCGCCTGCACCGGCGTGCACGGAGCGAACCGCCTGGCCTCCAACTCCCTTCTGGAGGGCCTGGTCTACGCCGAGCGCATCGCCGCGGACATCGCCTCCCGGCACGCGGAGAACGCCCTCCACGCGCGCGTGCCCGCACCGGTCTCCCACCCCGACACCCCGGCGCACCCCCTGCTGCCCCCCGAGGCCCGCTTCGCCATCCAGCGCGTGATGACCGACGGCGCCGGAGTGCTCAGGTCCGCCGACTCCCTCTCCGAGGCCGCGGCCCGGCTCGCCCGCATCCACGCCGAGGCCGCGGGCGCGCTCGCCGAGGACGGCAAGACGGCGGAGCCCGGCGTCGACACCTGGGAGACCACCAACCTCCTGTGCGTCGCCCGCGTCCTGGTGGCCGCCGCGCAGCGCCGCGAGGAGACCCGCGGCTGCCACTGGCGCGAGGACCGCCCCGACCGCGACGACGAGGCCTGGCGGCGCCACATCGTCGTACGTCTCAACGCGGACCGGACCCTGGCGGTGCACACGACCGCGACCTCCGACTTCCCGCCGACCGGCACAGGCACTGGCACTGGCACGAGCCCGAGTCCCGGCGCAAGCCCCAGCCCCAGTCCCAGCCTCAGTCCCAGTCCCAGTCCCAGTCCCCAGGAGAAGTGACCGTGAGCACCCCCGACGACCTCCCTCTCGCCCCCACCGGCGGCTGCGGCGATGCCTGCGGCTGCGGCGGAGACGACGCGTACGACCCCCTGGAGTGCGGCCTGGACCCCGCTCTCGCGCAGCTCCTGACCGAGGCTGGGCTCGACCCCGTACAGGTCGAGGACCTCGCGCACCTGGCGATCGAGGAGGACCTGGACGGCGGCGTGGACGTCACGTCGGTCGCCACGATCCCCGAAGGGGCCGTCGCCACCGGTGACTTCACCGCGCGCGAGGCCGGCACCGTCGCGGGCCTGCGCATCGCCGAAGCCGTCATCTCCATCGTCTGCACGGACACCTTCGAGGTGGAACGGCACGTCGAGGACGGCGAGCGCGTGGAGGCCGGCACCAAGCTCCTGAGCGTCACCACCCGCACCCGCGACCTGCTCACCGCCGAGCGCAGCGCGCTGAACCTCCTGTGCCGCCTCTCCGGCGTGGCGACGGCCACGCGCGCGTGGGCCGACGCCCTTGAGGGGACGAAGGCCAAGGTCCGCGACACCCGTAAGACGACGGTCGGGCTCCGCGCCCTGGAGAAGTACGCGGTGCGCATGGGCGGCGGCGTGAACCACCGCATGTCGCTCTCCGACGCGGCGCTGGTCAAGGACAACCACGTGGTGGCCGCGGGAGGCGTGGAGCAGGCCTTCAAGGCCGTGCGCGAGGCCTTCCCCGACCTGGCCGTCGAGGTCGAGGTCGACACGCTCCACCAGCTGCGCGAGGTCGTGGACGCGGGCGCCGACCTGATCCTCCTGGACAACTTCACGCCGGGCGAGACCGAGGAGGCCGTGGCCCTCGTGGACGGCCGCGCGATCCTTGAGTCCTCCGGCCGCCTCACCCTGGAGAACGCCAGGGCGTACGCCGAGACGGGCGTGGACTTCCTGGCGGTCGGCGCCCTCACCCACTCCTCGCCGATCCTGGACATCGGCCTCGACCTGCGCGCGGCGGAGTGACGACGACATGCTGCTGACCATCGACGTCGGAAACACCCACACCGTCCTCGGCCTCTTCGACGGCGAAGACATCGTCGAGCACTGGCGCATCTCCACCGACGCCCGCCGCACCGCGGACGAACTCGCCGTGCTCCTCAACGGGTTGATGGGCATGCACCCGCTCCTCGGCGACGAGCTGGGCGACGGCATCGACGGCATCGCCATCTGCTCGACGGTCCCCTCCGTCCTGCACGAACTGCGCGAGGTCACCCGTCGCTACTACGGAGACGTGCCCGCCGTCCTCGTGGAGCCCGGCATCAAGACCGGCGTGCCGATCCTCATGGACAACCCCAAGGAGGTCGGCGCCGACCGCATCATCAACGCGGTCGCGGCGGTCGAGCTCTACGGAGGCCCCGCCATCGTCGTCGACTTCGGTACGGCGACGACGTTCGACGCGGTCTCCGCGCGCGGGGAGTACACCGGAGGCGTCATCGCCCCGGGCATCGAGATCTCCGTCGAAGCCCTCGGCGTGCGGGGCGCCCAGCTCCGCAAGATCGAGCTGGCACGGCCGCGCAGCGTCATCGGCAAGAACACCGTGGAGGCCATGCAGTCGGGCATCCTGTACGGCTTCGCGGGCCAGGTCGACGGTGTCGTGCAGCGCATGGCGCGCGAGCTCGCGGGTCCGGCCGGAGACCCCGACGACGTGACGGTCATCGCGACCGGCGGCCTCGCGCCCATGGTGCTCGGCGAGGCCACGGTCATCGACGAGCACGAGCCGTGGCTGACCCTCATCGGCCTCCGCCTCGTCTACGAACGGAACGTCTCCCGGAGTTGAGGACCCCACGCCCGCCCCACTTCCCGACGCACTCCCGGCGGCTCATAACTGACGGCTCACAAGCGGGGCTTGCGCACACAACCCTGCGCCCCATACAAGAGTCTGCGCAGGGACGGGTCGGGTACGGGGTGCGGACGGGCTGGGGCGAATGAGGCGTAAGAGACGACTGTGGGCTGCCGCGGCGGCGGCCACGGCACTGGCGATACCGGCGATGGGCCCAACAGCCCCCGCCCAGGCCGTCACGCACGCCGCCGCCCAGGCCGCCACACAGGCCATCACGCAGGCTCCGGCTGCCCCCAGGACGCCCCAGCCCTCCCCGAGCCCCACGGGCCCTCCTGACGACCCCACCGAGGTCTGGTCCCGCATCCAGGTCGCCGCCCACATATCCCTGCCCCGCACGAAATCCGCCGTCTCGCCGGACCCCCGCGTCGAGTTCTTCGACGGCGCGAAGTCCCTCCCCAAGCCCCGGGACCTCAAGTTCGTCATCGACACGAGCGGCCTGCGGGGCATCGCCACCGTCAAGGTCACGAACAAAAGGTGCACGGCCGAAGGCGCCGTCATCACCTGCGGTTTCGACACGTACCTGCGCACCCCCGGCAAAGCCTTCTCCGTCACCGCCGTCGGCGACGCCGCCGCGAAGGGAAAGTCCGGGACCATCCGCTACACCCTGACCGGCGACCACGTCACCGACAGCACGGAGACGACCCGCGTCACGGTCGGGACCCCCGGGATGGAGGTCGCCCAACTCCCGCACAAGGAGGGGCTGAAGCCCGGACAGGACATCGGGCTCCCGGTCGTGCTGCGCAACACCGGCGATCTGCGGACCGAACAGATCGCCCTCAAGGTGGCCGGCGACGCGGGCATGAAGCTCGCCGGGCGGCACAGCAACTGCCACTACCGAGTGGGCTCCTACGGGGACTACGACTCCGAGGCCACCTGCTACTTCAAGCGGGCGGTGCGACCCGGCGAGACCGTGGCCCTGTCCGCGCCGCTGCCCGGATCGCTCACCAGCGACGCCTTCCACACCTGGGCGACGTACTCCGCGCAGGCCGTACCGGCGGAGGAGGACACGAGCGTCGCGGGCGACACGGGCAGCGGCCCGGAGCTGGGCCTCGTCCCCGCGCGTGGCCGGGGCACGGACTTCGCGACCGAGCACGTGGTGCGGTACGCGGCCCGGAACACCGCGGACGTCCGCGCACTGGGCGACACCCTGAAGCCCGGCGCGAAGGGCGCGACCCGCGAGCTCTCCTTCGGTCTGGTCAACGCGGGACCCGCCCTGGTCGCCCGCCCCCTGCGCGAACCGGCCCTCTACGTAGACGTGACACTCCCCAAGGGCGTCGTGGCGACCTCCGTACAGCTCGACGAAGAGCCGGACGAGAAGGCGGGCGGCGACTGCTTCACGTACGAGAACGGCGAGCGCAAGCCGTTCCAGGCGGGGCACCGGCGCTATCTGTGCCCCGATGCCGGGTGGCAGGACTCCGGGGACAGCCAGTACTTCCACTTCGAGGTCCGCTACGAAAAGGACGTCGAGGACGTCAGGGGAACGGTCCGGGTGCGCACCGGAGGCACCGACCGCCCCGGAGACGGCGGCTTCGAGATCAACGACCCGGTTCCGTCCAACGACAAGGCGGAGATCGTCGTCGGCAAGGCGACCGCCGACGCGCAGGCCCGCCCCATGGCGGAAGCGGGCGCGGGCGTCCTGCCCTGGATCGCGGCGGGGGCCGCCGCGCTGCTCGGCGTCGGAGCGGTCGTCTTCGCGACGGTCCGCCGCCGCTCGGAGTGACCCGGGGCGCCGCCGCGCCCGCCCCGAAAGAAACCACCCGCAGAAGCCACGCCACATATTGGCGTTAAGCGGATTTTGTCCACTTCGCACGTATCGTCAGTCCATGCCCACGCCATACGGATCTCGCGGCGGCATGGCCTTCGGTGCGGAGGAGCTGCGTGTGCTCCGCCGCGCTCTGGCCCTCGCCCTGCATCCCAGCCCCGTCTCCGACGCGGACGTCCAGGACTGCCTACGCCTAGCCGACGCCGTCGACGAAGCGGTCAGCGAGGGCGCCAGGCTCCGCGCCTTCCTGCTGGCCGATCTCTCCCGCTACCGAGCGGCCCTGCCCGGCACCGCGAGCGGCTACCTCGCGCTCCTTGAGGACGTCCTCGGCGCCGGCTACCAGCCGGGCGCCGACGACCTCGCCGCGCTGCGTGCCTTGCGCGGCAACCCGGCCGCCGCCGCCCTCCTGGACCGCTGCCGGACCGTCGCCGAACAGGCCGTACGCGCCCGTCTCTCGGGCCGGTCCCATACGACCGTCCCGGCGCCCCGCCCCCTCGTCCCCGCCTCGCGCACGCGCCTGCTGGCTCTGCCCGGCGGCCGCGGCGAGGCGGACGACCGGACGGCGCCCAAGCCCAAGACGCCGAACTCCCCGCCGGGGAAACCGGCCCAGCCCGAGCCGCCACGCCCGGTGCCGACCCCGGCCGAGGTCTTCCCTCCCAAGCGCCGCCCGACGGACCCGCCGCATCAGCTCGCCGCGGGCTAGCTACTCTGGGGGCATGGAATACGTCTCCGCGCTCCTGCCCCCCGTAGTGATGGCCGTGTTCTTCGGCGGTCTCATCGTGACGATCGTGAAGACCCAGGGCGGCGCCAACAAGGCGAAGGAGGACGCGGCCGTCGACGCCGTGCTCTCCCGCGCCGAAGGCGCCCGGCAGACCCCCAAGGCCTGACCGGTACCAGGCCGAGGCCTGACCAGGGTTTCCCGTGACCTGAGGTCACCACCCGCACACTCTTGGCGTACGACTCGCTCACATTCCGAGTCGTACGCCCTTTTTGTTGGGGAAATGGCACCTCCGCCACGTCCGTCACGTCATTAGTGACATCTCCCACTATTGTTCTGGTGTGCCTCGCCCCTTGGGAGAACTCGAAGACTCAGTCATGACACGGGTGTGGAAGTGGAACCGCCCCGTGACCGTTCGAGAAGTCCTGGAAGACCTTCAGCAGGAACGGTCCATCGCGTACACCACTGTCATGACCGTTTTGGACAATCTTCATCAGAAGGGCTGGGTGCGCCGTGAAGCGGAAGGCCGTGCCTATCGATATGAGGCGGTCTCCACTCGGGCCGCCTACGCCGCCGCACTGATGAACGAAGCATGGTCGCAGAGCGACAACCCGGCCGCCGCTCTCGTCGCGTTCTTCGGGATGATGTCGGAGGAACAGCGCGAAGCACTCAGTGACGCGATGCGGATCGTGGGCCCCGTCTCTCAGGCCCCGATCTCTCAGGCCTCCGACTCCGAAGCCCCGATCTCCGAAGCCCCGATCTCTCGAGATCCCGCCACTCAAGCCGCGGAGAACCCCGGCGAGGCGGAGCCCGAAGCAGAGCGATAGCGTCCGGTCATGCCAGCAGAACCCCCTGAACTCAGCGCTAAAGCAGTCTCCGTACGCCGGGCGCGCACAGCTGATGTGCCGGTCGTGCGCAACCTCCTGGACTCCTACGCCCGTCAGGGGATCCTGCTCGACAAAGCGACGGTCGCGCTTTACGAGTCGCTCCAGGAGTTCTGGGTGGCGGAACGGGACGACAACGCCGAGGTCGTCGGCTGCGGCGCCCTGCACGTGATGTGGGAAGACCTCGCGGAAGTCCGCACTCTCGCGGTGAACCCCGACGTCAAGGGGGCCGGAGTGGGTCATCAGGTGTTGGGGAAGTTGCTGCAGACCGCTCGCTGGCTCGGTGTCCGCCGGGTTTTCTGTCTCACCTTCGAAGTCGACTTCTTCGCGAAGCACGGCTTCGTGGAGATCGGTGAGACACCTGTCGACGGAGATGTCTACAGCGAGCTGCTGCGTTCCAAAGATGAGGGCGTCGCGGAGTTCCTCGGCCTCGAACGAGTGAAACCGAACACCTTGGGCAACAGCCGGATGCTTCTGCATCTGTGATCGTCGCCGGTATTCAAGGCTGCCTGCTGCCCAGGTTCCCTATGTCCGAAACGCGCATGTTTCCTGGGTTCTCGGGGTCGTCGGTCTCTCCCGGGGGTTTGTGTTTTCCCAGCAAAAGCGGTTTGCTTTCCGACGTACTGCAGTACTGCATATAACAGGGGGCGGCGATTCTGCGGCTCACGCCGTGCGATCCGGCCCTAAGTTATCGATGAAAGGAAATCCGGTGGCACAGAAGGTTCAGGTCCTTCTTGTCGACGACCTCGACGGTGGCGAGGCAGACGAGACCGTGACGTTTGCGCTGGACGGCAAGTCGTACGAGATCGACCTCACCACGTCGAACGCGGACAAGCTCCGCGGTCTCCTTGAGCCTTACCTCAAGGGTGGTCGTCGTACCGGTGGCCGCGGTTCGGCCGGGCGCGCCAAGGCCCGTGCCTCTGCCGCGAGCGGCGGTCAGGACACCGCGGCGATCCGCGCCTGGGCGAAGGACAACGGTTTCGAGGTCAACGACCGCGGCCGTGTCCCCGCTTCCATTCGCGAGGCCTACGAGAAGGCCAACGGCTGACGACGGGTCCGTCGCAACCGGACCCGGTGGCACTGCGTTGCCGCCGTGTCCACAAGCCGTACGAGACCGGAGCCCACGGCGGGGTCGCTGTGGGGCACGGTGCCACCCCCCACGCAGGACAGGGACGGCAGTGCCGGCAGCGTCGGCTCCACCTCGCACCCGGGCTCTGGGGGCCGCAGCCACACGGCGGCCCCCTGCGAGCCGGACCACCCCGGAGGCGTGGGCGCGTCGATCCGTCCGCCCGCACCGATGGCCGTGAGGTCCAGTGGGATGTCACCCCACTCCAGCCACTCCAGGAGCCCGGGCAGTTCGTCGGCGCTCCCAGCGGCCACGAAGAGCCGCATCGATTCTCCTCGCAGAGCGACCGGAGCCTTGGGCCCGAGATGCCTCAGCGCGGCGAAGCCGGCCTCGGCGGGCAGCTGCAGTACGTCGAAGCGGAGCCCCGTCAGGAGCCGCAGCGGCAGCCCGGGGCGGCGGTCCTCCGTCGCCCAGCCGAGCTCGTTCTCGTACCACTGCCGCACCGGGTCGCTCTGCTCGACCGGTACACGGGGCTGGGGAACGGTGAGAGCCATGCATGGAGCAACCGGCCGGAGGCGTTTGAGGTTACGCAGCGTGTCGCCACGATCGCGCTCAGTGCCCGCAAAGAGGGCGTAAGGGCGTGTTCGGCCGCGCAAGGGTGTTCGCCCGTAGCGGAGGGAACCGGCGCGCGCCGCATGGAGTGTCAGTCCTTACGGGTAAGACATCCCTAGTGGGGAGGGGCGACACACGCGCGAGGCCGTCTCACGTTCGCCATCGGCGTAGTGGTGGTGAGGGTAAGTGCTTGGCCTGCGGGAACATCGTCTCGCACCATCGGGTTGGAGCAGTTGTCGGCGTTCGGGGTCAGGAGGCACCTCTTGTTCTCGGCCGGGTGTCGGCAGTTGGAATGAGCGGTCCCCGCTTGCGGGACTAAGCTGCGGAAGGACAGGGAGGGGACAGCCCCCTTACTGCCTGACCGCTCTGAGGAGCGATTAACGATGTTCGAGAGGTTCACCGACCGCGCGCGGCGGGTTGTCGTCCTGGCTCAGGAAGAAGCCCGGATGCTCAACCACAACTACATCGGCACCGAGCACATCCTCCTGGGCTTGATCCACGAGGGCGAGGGTGTCGCCGCTAAGGCCCTGGAGAGCCTCGGGATTTCGCTCGAGGCGGTCCGCCAGCAGGTGGAGGAGATCATCGGTCAGGGCCAGCAGGCCCCGTCCGGCCACATCCCCTTCACCCCCCGTGCCAAGAAGGTCCTGGAGCTTTCGCTCCGCGAGGCCCTTCAGCTGGGCCACAACTACATCGGCACGGAGCACATCCTGCTCGGCCTGATCCGCGAGGGCGAGGGCGTCGCAGCCCAGGTCCTCGTGAAGCTGGGCGCCGATCTCAACCGGGTGCGGCAGCAGGTCATCCAGCTGCTCTCCGGATACCAGGGCAAGGAGACCGCCACCGCAGGCGGTCCTGCGGAGGGCACGCCTTCCACGTCCCTGGTGCTCGACCAGTTCGGCCGGAACCTCACCCAGGCCGCTCGTGAGTCCAAGCTCGACCCGGTCATCGGGCGCGAGAAGGAGATCGAGCGGGTCATGCAGGTGCTGTCCCGCCGCACGAAGAACAACCCCGTGCTCATCGGCGAGCCCGGCGTCGGCAAGACCGCCGTCGTCGAGGGCCTGGCGCAGGCCATCGTCAAGGGCGAGGTGCCCGAGACCCTCAAGGACAAGCACCTCTACACCCTGGACCTGGGCGCGCTCGTCGCCGGTTCGCGGTACCGCGGTGACTTCGAGGAGCGCCTGAAGAAGGTCCTCAAGGAGATCCGCACCCGCGGCGACATCATCCTGTTCATCGACGAGCTCCACACCCTGGTGGGTGCGGGCGCCGCCGAGGGCGCGATCGACGCCGCGAGCATCCTCAAGCCGATGCTGGCGCGAGGCGAGCTGCAGACCATCGGTGCCACGACGCTGGACGAGTACCGCAAGCACCTGGAGAAGGACGCGGCCCTTGAGCGCCGTTTCCAGCCCATCCAGGTCGCGGAGCCGTCCCTGCCGCACACCATCGAGATCCTCAAGGGTCTGCGCGACCGTTACGAGGCCCACCACAGGGTCTCCATCACGGACGAGGCGCTGGTCCAGGCCGCCACCCTGGCCGACCGGTACATCTCGGACCGCTTCCTGCCGGACAAGGCGATCGACCTGATCGACGAGGCCGGTTCCCGGATGCGCATCCGCCGGATGACCGCGCCGCCGGACCTCCGCGAGTTCGACGAGAAGATCGCGGGCGTGCGTCGCGACAAGGAGTCGGCCATCGACTCCCAGGACTTCGAGAAGGCGGCGTCTCTCCGCGACAAGGAGAAGCAGCTGCTCGCGGCGAAGGCCAAGCGCGAGAAGGAATGGAAGGCCGGCGACATGGACGTCGTCGCCGAGGTCGACGGCGAGCTCATCGCCGAGGTCCTCGCCACGGCCACCGGCATTCCGGTCTTCAAGCTGACCGAGGAGGAGTCCTCGCGTCTGCTGCGCATGGAGGACGAGCTCCACAAGCGGGTCATCGGCCAGAAGGACGCCATCAAGGCGCTTTCGCAGGCGATTCGTCGTACGCGCGCCGGTCTGAAGGACCCGAAGCGTCCCGGTGGCTCGTTCATCTTCGCCGGTCCGTCCGGTGTCGGTAAGACGGAGCTTTCCAAGACGCTCGCCGAATTCCTCTTCGGTGACGAGGACGCCCTGATCTCCCTCGACATGTCGGAGTTCAGCGAGAAGCACACGGTCTCGCGTCTCTTCGGTTCGCCGCCCGGATATGTCGGTTACGAAGAGGGCGGTCAGCTGACGGAGAAGGTCCGCCGCAAGCCGTTCTCGGTCGTCCTCTTCGACGAGGTCGAGAAGGCCCACCCCGATATCTTCAACTCGCTGTTGCAGATCCTGGAGGACGGTCGCCTGACCGACTCCCAGGGCCGGGTCGTGGACTTCAAGAACACGGTCATCATCATGACGACCAACCTCGGCACGCGGGACATCTCCAAGGGCTTCAACCTCGGTTTCGCCGCCGCGGGTGACGTCAAGACGAACTACGAGCGCATGAAGACCAAGGTCAACGACGAGCTGAAGCAGCACTTCCGCCCGGAGTTCCTGAACCGTGTCGACGACACGGTGGTCTTCCACCAGCTCACCGAGGAAGACATCATCCAGATCGTCGACCTCATGATCGCCAAGGTGGACGAGCGTCTCAAGGACCGCGACATGGGCATCGAGCTCAGCGGTGACGCGAAGAAGCTCCTCGCCAAGAAGGGTTACGACCCCGTCATGGGCGCCCGGCCGCTGCGCCGGACGATCCAGCGCGAGGTTGAGGACATCCTCTCGGAGAAGATCCTCTTCGGCGAGCTCCGCCCCGGCCACATCGTGGTCGTCGGCACGGAGGGTGAGGGCGACGAAGCCAAGTTCACCTTCCGCGGCGAGGAGAAGGCGGCGCTTCCGGACGTCCCGCCGATCGAGCAGGCGGCTGGTGGCGCCGGGCCGAACCTGAGCAAGGAGGCCTAAGGCCTCCGGCCCGCAGTACAGCAGTACAGGGGCTGCCCCGGACCGTTTTCCACGGTCCGGGGCAGCCCCTTCTGCTTTGACTCTTGGCTGCGCGTGCTTCGTGACTGGTCGCGCCCCGCGGCGGAGCCGCACATGTCACAGCCCCGCGCCCCTGACGGGGCGCTCCTCCGCGCCCCGTGACGGGTTCTACGACGTGATCGTGATTCCCTCCGGTACGTTCCGCACGCGGGGGAGGCGGGGGTTCACCCGCAGCACGCTCAGGTTCGGGAAGCGGGCGAGCCAGGACATGTCCGTGTCGGCCAGCTCGGCGGTGACCCACAGATGGGTGAGCTGCTCGTGCTCCAGGCCGTCGAGCAGCTCCTCGGTGCGCATGACGCCCACGACCTGGATCCACGGCCGCCCGCCGAGGTGCCGCAGCGCCGCGAGCTCGGCGGTGTCGGACACCGGGAAGTACAGGCCGACCGGATCGAGGTGGGCGATGATCTCGCGCGCGTACCGCTCCGTGTCGAAGTGCCGCCAGGGGCGGACCAGCTCGGTGCGGATGGACAGCGCCGAGCGGTGGCGCAGCCGGGCGAGGTAGTCGATGGCGGCGTCGTCCTGGACGCGGGTGGCCGTGATCGCCAGAAGGAGCGCCTGCTGGTCGCTCGGCACCTGCTCGGGGTCCGGCAGCTGCTCCAGGACGATGGGGCCGACCCAGCCGAGGCTGCGGGCGGCCAGCTCCGTCGTGGGGCGCACGAGGTTCTTCGTGCGGTCGTGGACGAGCTGCTGCACCGCGGGGTCGAGCTCGGTGACGTGCTCCAGGCAGGCCGCGGCCATCAGGCGCCGGTGATTCACGTGCGGGCGGCGCAGGTTGGGGGCGGCGGCCAGGAGCCGCTCCAGGAAGTCGGCGCACTCCTCGGGCCGTGCGTGGGCGGCGGCCATGCGGATGACCTCCTCCCACTCGGCCCGGTGCGCGTGCTCGACGAGGGCGCGGAGCCGGCCGCGGGCCACTATCTCCTTGGCGGCCAGGTAGTCCTGGAAGGTGCGGTGGATGAAGTCCACCGAGAGGCCCGCCTGTTCGCGAAGGAGCCCCGTGCGGTGCAGCAGATGACGGAAGATCTTCTCGCCGTCGCCCTCGGCGCGTGCGGAGGGGATGGCGGGCAGGGCACCGTCCAGGATGGCGACGACGCGCTCACGCGGCAGCTCCGAGACGCCCTCCTCCACCATCGCGTGGGCCAGCTTGCGCAGGAGCAGCTCCCGGGGGCCCTGCTGGAGGCGCACGTCATCGGCGTACAGGACGTCGCGTTCGGGGTCGCGGCGCTGGAGGAGCATCTCCAGGGCGGCGTCGTACAGCTCCTTGCGGCCTTTGGGCAGGGAGCCGGAGCGGTCGCGGTTGAGGGCGCATATCAGGCCGCACATCAGGGGGTTGGTGGCGAGCTGGCGCAGCTCGCGGTAGATGCGCACGGAGTGCAGCAGCCGCTCCTCGTACTCCCGCAGCTTGTCGCGGTCCGCCTGCTCCTTGCACTGGTCGTCGCTCATCGCCGCCGCGTGCCAGTCGTGGATGAAGCGGGTGACCTGGTCGCGTGACATCGGCGCGAGGGAGAGCTCCTTGAAGCCCTCCTCGGCGAGGCGCTCCTGGGCGAGCCAGCCGTCCTCGACGGCGGAGGGGCGGGACGTCACCAGGCAGCCGTTGCCGGAGAAGATGCGCAGCAGGCGGCGCAGTTGGTTGCGCAGCTCGCCGCGGGTGGCCTCCGGGGCCTCGTCGATCCCGTCGACCAGGAGCATGGCGCGGCCCGCGAGGAGGGTGCGCACGACCCAGCCCTCCGGTGCCTGGTCGGCCAGCGGGTGGCGGATGGCGTGCAGGAAGTCGTCCGGGGCGGGGAAGCCCTCGCGGGCGAAGCGGCGTACGGGCAGCACGAACGGCACCCGGGCGCCCTCGCGCGCCGCGGCCACGGCGAGCCACTGCACGAGGGTCGTCTTGCCTGAGCCCGCCACACCGCGGAGCAGCACCCGCTCATGGCCCTCCAGGGCCCGGTCGGCGAGCAGCACGGTCCGTGGTTCGCCCGGTACGCCGCTGCCGCTGCTCTCCTCCGCCTCCAGGCTGAGGTAGGTGTCCTCAAGGGCCCAGCGGTCCGGAGCGTTGGCCAGGTCCACGCCGACGATGGTGAGCCAGCCGTGCTGACGTACGACCTCCTCGGCGTACGCGGACTCGAAGTCCCGGTCCTCCTGGGAGCGTTCGGGCTGGCGGGCGGCGGCCTCCGCGTCGTTCAGGTCGATGAGCTGGCGGATGCGGCTCGCCCGCTCGGCCATGTGCCGCTGGATGTACGGGGAGCGCCGGACGAAGTGGTACAGGACGTGCAGGCACACGGCCACGAGCAGCTCGTCGTGGAACCACGCGGCGCCGGGGGAGAGGGAGCGGTCCGCGCCCTGCACGGCGCCCCTCAGCCGCCGTGCGTAGTCCTGCGGCCCGAGGCGCACGGCGTCCACGTCCGTGAGCTCCAGTTCGCCGATGGCAAGGAGCGTGCGTGTCAACACGTCGACCACGGAGGCGAGTTCGGTCGTCGGTGCGGCGCGCGCCTCGGCGGCGACGTGGACGAAGTCCGCAGCCGTACGGTGCACGTCGTCCGGTGTCGCCGGGGCGTCGGCGCCGCGCCAGGTGGCGAGGGCGGCGATCAGGTCGGGCGTGACGGGCGGCTGCGCGGTGGGCAGCCGGATGAGCCGTTGTACCAGGGGTGCGGCGAGCGTCGAGGGGATGCGGACAACGGGCTCCATGGACATAGCGGGTCCCTGCGGGTGGGATGTCGTGTGTCGTGGAGGGTCAAGGGTAGGTCAACTCCTCCACGGTGGCGGGGTGATGAGTTCGATCCGGCCCGGCGCCTGCTGAGCCACCGCCTCAGCCACCTCAGAGGTCACATGGACCCTCCTGAGGTTCGGGAAGACCGACAGCCAGGCCAGTCCTTCGACGGGGTGGGACGCCTCCAGGCCGAGCCGCGTGAGTTTCTCGGCCACGATCAGTTCGGTCAGGTCCTCGACGCGGTAGGCGCCGACGACCTGGATGTCCGCCCAGCCGCCGATGGCACGCAGGGCGCGCAGGTCATCGGTGTCGCGCACGGTGACCCGGGCCTGCCGGGGCAGATGCGCGAGTATCTCGCGGGCGTAGAGCTCGCGGTCGAAGCGCGGCCAGGACGCGGCGAGGGTCCGCTGGACGTCCATGTTCGGGTGCTCGCGGAACTGGGTCAGGAAGTGCAGGGCCGACTCGCTGCCCAACTCGCTCGCCGCCCGCACGACATGGCGTGCCGTCGCGTCGTCGAGCCCCTCGGCGGATGGCAGCAGCGACAGCACCAGCTCGCCGCCGACCCGCGCCAGTTCCTCGGCCTCCGCGCTGGAGCCGGGCGGCACGATCAGCCGCACCCCGACCTCCACGAACGAACGGACCGCGGGCGCCACCTCCGCCGCGTACGGCAGCCCGGCGGCGGCAAGGAGCTTTCCGCGCGGGGTGCCCTGCTCGACGAGCCGCCGCAGCATCTGCTCGGCCTCTTTCGGACGCGCGTGCGCGATGGCGAGCAGGACCACGTCCTCCCACTGGTCCTTGTCCGCGTTGTTCAGGAGCAGATCGAAGTCCAGTTCCTGTACGGCGAGACGGGAGCCGAGGTAGTCCTGGAACGTCCGGTGGAGGAAGTCCACGCGCCCGTCGGCGGGTTCGCGCAGCAGACCGGACCGCAGCAGGAGCGAGGTGTAGATCTCCTCGGCGTCGCCGTTCAGGTTCAGCGAGGGGAGCGCCTGCGTGATGATGTGCAGCGCGTCCGAACGGTCCATCTCCGAGCGGCCGTTGCGGATCAGCCACCACGCGAGCCGCTGAAGGAGCTGGATCTGCGTGGCGTACGGAATCCGTACGCCGCCCGGATCGTCCAGTCCCCGTTCCCTGTCCCGCCGTTCGAGCAGCATGGAGAGCGCGGCCTCGTAGAGCGACTTCCTGTCCTCGGGCAGGAAGCCGTTCCGGTCCCGGTGCAGGGCGCAGAGCATGCCGCACATCAGGGGGTTGGTGGCGAGGCGGTTCAGCTCGGTCGTGGTCCGTACGGCCTGGAGCAGGGACACCCCGGTGGACTCGTCCGCCCGGGCGGCGCTGTGCCAGCGGCGTACGAACGTGGCGACGTCGTGCCGGGACATCGGGGAGAGCGTGAGTTCGTTGAAGCCGGCGGCGGTCAGCCACTGCTCGGGGACGGCGGAGGGGCGCGAGGTGACGAGCCACAGGTTGCCGGGGAAGGTCCGCGCCAGCTCGCGCAGCCACCGGCGGGCGCTCTCCCGCCGGTCACCGGCGATCTCGTCTATCCCGTCGACGAGGAGCACGCCCCGCCGGGCACGCAGGACGCGCTCGACCCAACCGCGCGGCTGCTCGCCCGCGACCGGGCAGGCGACGGCGTCCAGGAACTTCCCCGGGGTGGGCAGCTCGGCCCCCGGCCGCAGGATCCGCCGCATCGGCAGGACGAACGGCACGCGCCCGATGAGATGCGTGAGCCCATGCTCGTACGTCCGGCTCGCCGCCGTCACGGCGAGCCACTGGACGAGGGTGGTCTTGCCGGAGCCCGCGACCCCGCGCAGCAGGACCTGGTCGTGCTGCGCCAGGACCTGCTCGGCGGGGACGTGCAGTCCGCTGCCGCCGGGGCCGGTGCGCTCGCGGGTGGCTTCGAGGCTGAGGTAGGCGGTGTCGAGGGGCCACTCGCTGGTTCCGGCGTCCAGGCCGTAGATGGTGAGGGTGCCGTGCCGCTCGCCGATGTGGGTGGCGTACAGCGCCTCGAAGGCGGCGTCCTCGGCGGTCTGCGAGGGCAGACGGTCGAGAAGGATGTCCAGGGCCTGTACGAGGCGGGCCAACTGCTGTGTCTGTACGAGCTGTTGGCGGGCGATGAACGTGGACCGCTGGGAGAAGAAGTTGAGGATGTGCAGGGCGGCGGTGTGGAGGAGCTGGTCGTAGAAGAACTCGGCGTCGCGGGAGAGGGCGGAGGCGGACAGGAGCGCCCGGGCGCGGAGCTCGCTCGCGAAGGCTTCGGGGCCCAGGGCGACGGCCTCGTAGTCCTCGATGGTGAGGGTGCCGAGGACGGCGAGCGTGCGGGCCAGGGCGTTCCTGACGGCGAGGGCCTCCGCCGGATCGACGGGCTGCTCGCGGGGCCCGGCCGCCTTGAGCGCCCTGCGGACGAGCTCGTCGGCGACCTTCTCGACGTCCTTCGGCGTGATGTTGCGCTTCTCGCCGCTGAACGAGACGAGCGAGGCGACGCGCACGGGCTTGTCCACCAGGGCCGCGCCCGGCTGGTCCGGCACGAAGAGCTTCTTGATGAGCGGCACGACGACGCCGGACGCGATGCGGGCGCCTAGCGCGCTGGCTTCGACCATGTGTCGAGAGTAGGTGAAGGGGCTTGTGGGCGGGGGCAGTTGGGGCCCCGCCCTGACTTCAGCGGGCGAACTTCTCGACGGCGGCGAACTTTTCGATGGCGGCGGGCGTGACCGGGGTGAAGAAGTTGACGAGGTTGCCGTCGGGGTCGCGGAACAGGAGCGCGCGGTTGCCCCACGGCATCGTGGTGGGCTCGTTGACGAAGTCCTCCACGAAGCCGGTCAGGTTCTTGTGCACGGCGTCCACGTCGTCGACCAGGAATTCGAGGATGACGCTGTGGTTGTCGGCGGGCCGGGCGGAGCCGGGCGCGAACAGGGGGACGGTGCGGGTGCTGCCGATCGCGAGGGTGGCCGAGCCGACCCTGAGCTCGGCGAAGTCCTCGGTGGGCCGGTCGGCGGTCGCTCCGGTGGCGCGCTCGTAGAACGCGACGAGGCGGTCGACGTCGCCGGTGATGATGCGGACAGAGACGAAGTTCATGGGTTTCTCCAGGTCACAGGCCTGCACAGGGCTGCACAGGGCTGTACAGGCTTGCGGTGCAAGGCCGCTCGGTGGTTCTGATCGGTGCTTCTGAACGCACGCTACGACCAATACCGGGCGGAATCCGCCCGGTATCTGCGGGAGACTTCTCCCCATGTCCCGTCCCATCGCCCGCGTACTCACCCTGCTGGAGCTCCTGCAGTCCGGCGGTCTCCGGACCGCGGCCGAACTGGCCGACCGGCTCGACGTCGACGAACGCACGGTGCGGCACTACATCGGCCACCTCGTCGACCTCGACGTGCCCGTCGAGTCGGTGCGTGGACGCCACGGCGGCTACCGGCTCACCGCCGGTTTCCGTATGCCTCCGCTCATGCTGAGCGACGACGAGGCGCTCGCCGTGCTGCTCGGCCTGGTCGCGGGGAGACAGGCCGGCCTGACGACGGCTACGGGCACGGCGAGCGAGACGGCGGCGGCCAAGATCCGGCGGGTGCTGCCGGAGCGGCTGCGGCGCAGGCTCGACGCGGTGCTGGACTCGGTCGCCTTCACGGTTCCGCCCGGCGGGGCGACCGCTGCGGGGTCGGTCGCCCCGGAATCGGCGGTCCTGCTCCCGGTCGCCGACGCCGTGGCCCACCACCGGCCGGTCTCGATCCGGTACACCGCCGGGAACGGCCGCCGCAGCGAACGCACGCTGCACCCGCACGGGCTCGTCGCGCACTCGGGCAAGTGGTACGTGACGGCTGCGGATCTCGGCAGCGGCGAGGACCGGATGTTCCGGCTGGACCGCATCACCGAGGTGCGGACCCTGCCGGGCTCGTTCGACCCGCCGGCCGACGTCGACGCGGCGCGGCGCGTGCTGACGGGGCTCGCCACCGCTCCGTACCGGCACGAGGTGAGTCTGTGCGTTCAGGGCACGGCCGAGGACGTCCGCGCGCGACTTCCGGCGGGCATCGCCGTCGTGGAGGAGCTGCCGCCGCCGGGTGACGCGGATCCGGGGGCCGCCGAGCCCTGGTCCCGCGTCGGCATGCGGGTGGAGCGGCTGGACTGGCTGCCTGCCGTACTCGCCTCGCTGGACCGCCCCTTCGTCATCGAGCGACCTGATGAACTACGTGGCCTGGTAACGGAGTTCGCCGAACGCCTTGCGGTGTCGGCTGCCCGGCGGGAAGCCCCGTGAACAGGCCTTTGAGGCTGGTCGCGGATGCGTTAGGCGGAAGTTAGCGGGACAGGAACCCGCCATTAGCGGCCTCCACCAGAGTCGGTGTTGTTCCCAGGGAGGGAACGCCACCCACTACTTACCGGGGGACACGCCATGCGCTCCAACACCACCATCCGTGGAAACCGTCGCCGCAACCTGCGCTTCGCCGCCGCGGCTCTGACCGTGGCCGCGAGCCTCTCGCTGACCGCCTGCAACGGCGATGACGTGATGGGGCAGGGCGATCCCTCGGCCGCGTCGAGTGCGTCCTCCTCGGACAGCGGCTCCGGTTCGTCGGGCGGCGGGCCGGGCTCGGGCGGGTCGGAGCAGGGCGGCGGTAAGGACTCCGCCGAGAAGAGCTCCGCCGGGCAGGGCACGGCTGCCGGGAGCGGCGGTTCGGGTCAGAGCGATCAGAGTGCCGCGCTCGGCAAGTGCCGCACCGACGACGTGGATGCCTCGGCCTCGGACAGCACCATCGACGGCGACGACGAGGGCTCTGTCGCGGTGGAGCTGAAGAACGTCGGTGGCAAGGACTGCGTGATGTCCGGGTTCGCCGGTGTGGACCTGGAGACCAGCGAGGGCCCGCTGTCCGCCGCGCGCAGTGGCCAGCCCGCAGACCGGATGGTCCTCAAGAACGGCAAGTCGGTGTTCTTCAGCATCAGCTACCCGATGAACGACTCGGGCGGTTCCGGCGTGGGCATCACGGGCCTGACCGTGACCCCGCCCGGCCAGTCGAAGTCGCTCTCCATCGAGTGGCCCGGCGCCTCCAGCCTGCCCGTCACCGACGGCGCCGGCTCCCCGGTCAAGGTCTTCCCGATCGGCAGCGCGGGCCAGGGCGGAGCCTCATAGGCCCCGCAGACCACTCAGTACGTCATCCAGTACCTCACCGAGCACGCCACCAAGGATCGGCTTCTTCCCGAGGGGAACGTCATGAGCAGCACTTTCCTGAGGAGCGGCAAGGCGCGTTGGGTCGGCCTCGCCAGTGCCCTGTTACTCGCCGCGGGCGGCACCACGGTGGCGGTGGCCACGGGTTCGGACTCCGACTCCGCGCCGCGTGCCTCCGCTTCCACTGCCGCCCCCGCGAAGGCCAGTGCGGACAAGGGAACGGTTACGAAGGGCCAGCTCCAGCCGGGGGACGCCTTGGCGTCGCACAACTTCCGCCTGCGGATGGACGGCGCCCCCGTCGAGAACCTCCAGGAGGTCTCCGGTCTGGAGGAACAGAAGGTGACCCTGGTGCGGGGCGCCACCCACAGCGCCGAGGTCGACCGCTGGATCGAAGCCGCCACCGAGGACCGCGAGGGACGCCTCAAGGACGTCACCCTTGAGATGCTCGACTACCAGGACAACGCCGTGAAGCAGTATCACCTCAAGGGCGCGTTCGTGGAGCGCATCGACCGCCCCGCGACCCCGAACCCCGAGACCCCGGGCGCCGAGACGCTCACGGTCAGGTTCTTCACCCTGACCATCGAATAGCCGGGCCGTTGAGGGTACGTATCAGGGCCGCGAGAGCTTCGGGTGTAGTGGTGAGGGTCGTCTCCGGGGCGTCGCTCTCACGGAGGCGCACGGTGCCGTCCTGGGGGGCGGCGAGGTAGACGCAGTTGGCCTGGTCGCCGCTGAAGGACGACTTCTGCCAGTCGAGCGTGGTCATGCTTGTGCCTCCTGGAGCGTGTACAGAACGTGTTGTACGAGGCCGAGCGAGTCCCTTGCCGCGTGTGTCACCGGGATCACCGTCGCGTCGATGGCGGGGAGCGCGGCAGCGCTCAGCCGTTCGAACTGGCGGCGGTACTTGGCCAGAGGTTCCTCTTCGTACAGGAACATGGACTGTGCCGGATGCTCCAGCAGTACGGTCTCCAGCGCGCTGTCGTGCGAGGCGATGTGGCAGAACGGTGTGGTGAGCGCCGACACCGCGACTGCGGTGAAGGGCATGATCTGGATCTCCACATGCGGGAGTTCGGACAGTTCGACCAGCTTGAGCAGTTGCTGGTGCATGACGTGCGGGCCGCCGAAGCGCATGTGGAGGGCGGCTTCATGGATGACGGCGTGGATGTGCGGAGGATTGTCGGCCCTGAGTGCGCGCTGGCGCTCCTGGCGGAAGCGGACAGAGGCCTCGATCTCCTCCGCCGTGCTCACCGCGTCGCTGGCTTCGAAGATGGCGCGTGTGTAGGCGTCGACCTGGAACAGCCCCGGCAGGAACAACGACTCGTAGGAGCTGAGCGCTGCGGCTTCGGCCTCCAGCTCGGCCAGGTCGAGTGCGGACGCCGGGAGTTGGGATTTGTAGCCGGTCCACCAGCCCTTCCCGTTCGACTCGGCCAGGCCCACCAGGGCATCGACGTAGGTTGAACTAGTAACCCCAAATGCCTGGCACAGGGTGCGGATGCGTTCGGCGGAGATCGGGGTGCGCCCGTTCTCCGCGTGGGTCAGGTGTACGCGTCCCATGCCGATGACTTCTCCGGCTGCCTGCACAGTCAGCCCACTGCGCTCACGCAACCTTCGGAGCTCAAAACCGAGTCGGACCTGCCGCTCGGTGGGAGCTGTTCGCAGTGCCAACGCTGTCTCCCCTTGTGAAGGTGGGGACAGTTTGCCCCGCGCCGGGGTCTCGGTCCACCAAAGGTGAGCTTTAGGTTGAACAAGTAACCCCTGTATCGCTACGGTGTGTATGGCGACGCTCACACGCTGATGGTGGAAGCCTCGCTGCTGGCGCAGTAACCCCGTGCCTGCCCGCAGAAGCGCACTGCCCGATCCAAGTCCCCGTGCCGGACGGCGACTTGTTCGCGAGGGGCGGTAAGCCACTGCGGCCGGGCGATTGGCAGGTCAGGCGAGATCATCACCGCCACAGCGAACCCCCGACGCGCGCCTTGGAGGCGTCTCATGGGCGTAACCGTGCATGACCCGGTATGCGGACCCGAACAACCGGAGCAACCCGAACTCCCGCGTGCCTACACCCTGTTCGCCCTGGCGGACGCGAGCTCCCCGAAGATCTGCCGTGACTTCGTGCGCGGCGCACTGCTGACCCTGGGCCTCGCCCACCTCGCCGAGGCCGCCGCGCTCTGCACCTCGGAGCTGGTGACCAACGTCCATCAGCACACCAAGGGCGACGTACACCTGAGAGCCGCCATCGCACCCACGCACGTACGCGTCGCGGTGTACGACGGAAGCGACCGCCTGCCCTCCCCCAGAAGCGCCCCCGCCGAGGCCGAGGGCGGCCGGGGCCTGTTCCTCGTGACCGCACTGTCGGACCTCTGCGGGGTGACGCCTGCCGGGAGGGGCAAAGGCGTGTGGTTCCAGCTCAATCGTTGAACGGGTGGTAGGTGACCACGTCGACGTCGGCGGGGATGGCGTCCAGGCCGGTGACGCCGGGAACGGGGACTCTGAGCTGTTCGAGAGCCGGAAGTTGCGCCAAGGGGGCGACATCGAACGTCGTCGGACTTGCCGAGGGGAGCACGTTCAGCGCCTTGAGCCCTGGCAGGATCCTCGGAATGCGGGATGCCGCGATTCTCTGCCCCCCTGTCGGAAACAGCTGCAGCAGTGAGATGTCGGGCAGTCTCAGGTCGGAGGGGGCGCAGGCGAAGCTCGCGGAGGCCAGTGACAGCTCGGTGAGCTGGGGGAGACGCGTGAGGGGCTCCCATGCCTCCCCGGTGTTCAGGAGGTCGGATTCACCGAAGATCACCCACTTCAGCCCGGGCCATCTGTCCATGTGCCGCAGGTCCGTCAGGTGACTGAGGGCCTCGAAGATCCCCAAGGTGCGCAGGGGCGCGTCGGGCGGGAAAAGGGAGAGGCTCCAGGGCTCGTACACGTTGAATACGCGCAGAGCAATGAGGTTGCGCAACGCTCCGAGAGCCTCCGTCGTGAGGCGTGCCGGGTGGATCTTGAGCATCAGGAAGGTGGGTTCACAGGCCACGAGCAAATGGGAGGCAGCCTGTGGGGAGACGCCCTCGCGGATATCGAGATGACGGGGACGCAGCCCCAACCGTGTTATCTCCGCCACCTGTTCGTCGGTGCGGAGGACGAAGTGGGTAACCCCGTCGTCCAGCTGCGAAATGACCTGGTCCGCGTAGGCCCGGCAGTCATAACGGCTCCAGCCCCACATGAGCTGGCTGCGGACGCCGATGCCGGGATGACGCGCGAATCGTGCGAGGAAGGGGATCGCCGCGTCCGACTGGACGTGCGTCGCGGTGATCGCCACATGACGGGCGTCCTCGTCATCCAGTCCGTCCAGTCCGTCCGGCCCCGGGAGCAGGTCCAGGACCATGGGCCCGACCGCGGCGAGTTCACGTGCGTCCAGCGCGTTGCGCGGCGGAATGAGAGCCGACATCCGCTGCTCCACCTCCGTCCGCACCGCCGGTGCCAGCTCTGCCGCATGTTCGAGGCAGGCCGCCGTCAGCAGGTGGACCCGTTTCCTGACGTGCCCAGCGGGGAGCTTGTCCGCGACTTCGAGCAAGTCCCGGAATATCTCCGCCCGTTCACGGGGGCGCGCCTGAGCCACCGCCATCCGGATCACGTCCTCCCACTGGTCGTCGGGCGCCTGGCGGGCGAGGAAACCGAAGTCCCCTTCGTCCACGGCGGCCCGCGCGCCGAGGAAGTCCTGGAACGTGCGGTGGATGAAGTCGACCGTACGAGGACCCGGCTCGCGGAGGAGTCCGCTGCGGTGGAGGAAGTGGGCGTACACCGCCTCCGCGTCGCCCAGTGCGGCCAGCTCCGGGACGGCCGGCAAGGCGTCCGCGATGATGGCCTCGGCCCGTGAACGGTCCATCACCGTACGGCCGTTGCGGATCAGCCAGTAGGCGAGGCGTTGCAGCAGTTGGAGCTGCGGCTCCTCCCGGAGCTCCGGTACGTGCATGTCGCGTTCCCGGTCCCGGCGGATCAGCAGCATCGACAGGGCCGCCGCGTACAGATCCTTCCGGCCCAGGGGGAGGAAGCCCCGCCGGTCCCTGTGCAGCGCGCAGATCAGACCGCACATGAGCGGGTTGGTCGCGAGGCGGCCGAGGTCCGGCTTCACCGCCACCGCTTCCAGGAGTTGCCCCTCGTACGCGAGGAGGGGCTCGTCCTCCTCGGGCGTACCTGCGCGTGCCGCCCGGTGCCAGCGGTGGATGAACGCGGCCACCTCCGACCGGCTCATCGGCGACAGCGTCAGTTCGGTGAACGCCTGCTCGGCCAGCCAGTCCTCACCCACGGCCGAAGGGCGCGACGTCACGAGCCACCGGTTGCCGGGATACGCGTCGATCAGGTCGCCGAGCCACTCGCGCGTGCGTGAGCGCTCCGACTCCGGGATCTCGTCGATGCCGTCGACCAGGACCAGTGCCCGGCCCGACGTCAGTACGCGGGTCTCCCAGCCGGTGGGCTGCGAACCCGCCAGGGGGGAACCGACCGCTCTGAGGAAGTCCGCGGGGGCGGGGAGGCGCTCGCCGTGGCGGGTGAGGGTGCGCAGGGGGAGTACGTAGGGGATGCGGTCGTGGAGGTACGTCATCCGGCCGTCGGGCCCGACGGGGTCGGCCGCGCTCGCGCTCACCGCGAGCCACTGCACCAGCGTCGTCTTGCCGGAGCCCGCCTCGCCCCGCAGGAGCACGCGGTCGTGGTCCGCCAGGGCCTGGTCGGCGGGGCGGGCAGCCTCGAATTTCTGGTTGAAGGTCGCCAGCGCCTCGCCGAGGGATTCCCGCAGGGAAGAGGCCCTCATCTCCGGGTCGGAGCCCGAGGGCAGCGTCTCGAAATCCAACTCGAAGGACGTGTCGGGCGAGGGGCGTGCCGTCGCCTCCAGCGACATGTACGCCGCGTCCAAGGGCCACCGTCCCGGCGAATTCACCAGATCGATCCCGAAGATCGTCAGTCGGTTGTGCTTCCTCGCGACCGCCGCGAGGTAGCGCCGCTCGAAGCGCGCGTCGAGGGCATCCACGCGGGGGCTGCGCGCGATCAGCTCGTCGAGCCTGACGATGAGCTCCGCCTGCGTACGGCTCTGCTCGACCAGGGAGCGGGCCACGAACGTGGAGCGCTGCGTGAAGAAGTGCAGGATCTGGAGGCAGGCCCACTCGGTGACCGAGCCGAGGAAGAAGTCGGCGTCGGCCGACAGGCCGGTCGGGGGCGTCGCACGGAGCAGCTCCTTGGCGAGCGCGCGGTGGCCCCTGGTGACCGCCTCGATGTCATTGAGGCCGAGGTCGCCGAGTGCGAGGAGCACGCGGGCCAGGGCGTGGGCGACCGCTGTCCTCTCCTCCTCGGGAAAGGGCCGCTCACCCGGCGAGGACAGGGACTGATCCACCAGCCGGGCCGCGAGCCGCTGCACGTCCTGGTCTGTGAGGGTCCGCTTCTCGCCGCGGAAGGAGACGAGCCCGGAGATGCGCACGGGCCGGTCCACCAGGCCCGCGCCCGGCCCTTCCTGCACGAACAGCTTCTTGACCAGCGGTGCGACCAGGCTCGATGCCAGGCGGGTGCCGAGGACTGCGGGATCCATGTGCCGTTCCCCCCGAGGGCCGTGAATCGGTGGCCAAGCGTAGTCCCCGTCACACTCACCCCTCGGTGGATCTTGCGGTCCGGTGACATGACGCACAGGCGATATGTCCGGTACTAGACGGAATAGTGGTGCCGCCCAGCCGCCTCGTCGGGACCTTCGGCACGCAACCCCCGGGACCTTCGACGCGTCGGCGGGGTTCACCCCCGGGACGTGCCAGTGCTGGCCCGAGATGCCCTCTCGAAGTGGGGTTAAACCTGACGTCAGCCGTTAAAACCGGCAAGTAGTTGAAGGGGGAATTGTCGGGATTTGTAGGTGTCAAGAGGTCGAAAGGGGGGCGGTCGGCTACGGCTTTAGGTAGTAGATGGGGGGTTTGAGCAGGGGGTGGGGTGCGGGTTACCAAGGTGAGGCCCCGACGGAACGCAGCGAAGCGTCTGCCGGGTCCCTTTATGTCCCAGTCCGTGCCACGCAGCGACAGCGGCGGTGTCACGTACACGCTCCCCATCCCGGAGGTCATCCGCCATGTCGAAGCGCGCCACGTCCCACCAGTCCGGCCTGTCCCTGCTCCGTACGCGGACGGCCGTCATCACCGTCGCCACCCTCGGGCTCGGCGCATCGGCCGCCCTCGGTTCCGGGATCGCGGCCGCCGCGGACGCCAAGAGCGGCGCCCTGCCCGGCGTCTCCGCGAACTCGATATCGGCCCAGGCCGACGCGCAGGCCAAGGCCGCGACCAAGGCTCAGCAGGCCGCCGCCAAGAAGGCCGCCGCCTGGCAGGACCCGGTCGACAAGTACACGCTCTCCGCGTCCTTCGGGCTCGGCGGCAACATGTGGTCCAGCAAGCACTCCGGCCAGGACTTCGCCGTGTCGATCGGCACCTCCGTCGAGGCCGTGCACAACGGCACCGTCGTCAAGGCCGGCGGCAACGGCGCCGGTGACGGCCCCGCGTACGGCAACGCCATCGTGATCAAGCACGACAACGGCACGTTCTCGCAGTACGCGCACCTGTCGAAGATCGACGTGCGCGTCGGCCAGACCGTCGGCACCGGCCAGCACATCGCCGCCTCCGGCAACACCGGGAACTCCAGCGGCCCGCACCTGCACTTCGAGATCCGTACGACCCCGAACTACGGCTCGGCGGTCGACCCGGTCGCGTTCCTGCGCTCCAACGGCGTCACTGTCTGACCCGTCTGCCCCGTCTGACCCCAGCAGTCGCTCAGGCGCCTTCGTGCGCTTGCGTCACCAGATCGATGGCGACCTCCAGGATGGCCTTGCGCTTCTCCTCGGGGTCGCCTTCGGCGTCCTTGAGCACGAACATCCCGCCGTGCATCGTGAACAGCGCGCTGAAGCAGCGCACCTGGGTCGTCATCGGCGCGTCCGGGTCCCGCAGGATGTCGAGCAGGCTGAACATGCGGTCCTTGAAGGTCTCACCCGTCTTCAGGTCCCGCATCGTCGCCTGGTTCTCCTGCATGAAGCGGAAGAGCGAGGACGCGTCCTTGAGGATCTCGCTGTAGCTGGTCAGGATCGTCCGCTTGGTCTCCAGCGTGCGCGGCTGCTCCTTGCCCCACTCCACCAGCTCGTCTATGGGCCTGGTCAGGTCCTCGAAGATGCTGGTGAGGATGTCTTCCTTGGTCTTGAAGTGGTAGTACAGAGCCGCCTTCGTGACGTCGAGACGCTCCGCGATCTCGCGCAGTGACGTCTTCTCGTAGCCGTGTTCGGCGAAGAGTTCGAGGGCCACGTCCTGAATGCGTTGGCGGGTGTCCCCGCGGCGCTGCTGCTTGCCCGTGACCATCTCTTGCTCCTTGGCTCCCTCGGCTCGAATCCTTGGACCCGACTTTACTTACTTGACGCCCGGCTAGTTAGGGGTCTAGTTTCCCTCAGTGTAGCCAGCTTGCCGGTCGGCAAGTAAGTGGCAAAACGCAGTCGGGGCAACCGGGGAGTTGGGGAACATGTCGGAGATCAGGCAAAAACCGGGGGAGCAGGCGAAGGAAGCGCCTCAGCCGCGCAGTGTGCGCGTCGTGATGATGGCGCTGATGGTGACGATCCTGCTCGCGATGCTCGACAACATGATCGTGAGCCCCGCGATGCCGACGATCGTCGGCGATCTCGGCGGCATGGAGCACCTGTCGTGGGTCGTCACCGCCTACATGCTCGCGACCGCCGCCTCGACCCCCATCTGGGGCAAGCTCGGCGACATGTACGGCCGCAAGGGCGTCTTCCTCACCTCCATAGTGATCTTCCTGGCCGGCTCCGTGCTCAGCGGCATGGCCCAGGACATGGGCCAGCTGATCGGCTTCCGGGCCGTGCAGGGACTCGGCGCCGGCGGTCTGATGGTCGGCGTCATGGCGATCATCGGTGAGCTCGTCACGCCGCGGGAGCGCGGCAAGTACATGGGCATGATGACCGGCGTCATGGCGGTCGCCATGATCGGCGGACCGCTCGTCGGCGGCACCATCACCGACCACCTCGGCTGGCGCTGGGCCTTCTACATCAACCTGCCGCTCGGCGCCGTCGCCCTCGCCATGGTGACCGCCGTCCTTCACCTGCCGAAGAAGAAGGCGAAGGGGCGCATCGACTACCTCGGTGCGGCGCTGCTGACCGTCGGCATCAGCTCGCTCGTGCTCGTCACCACCTGGGGCGGCACGGAGTACGCCTGGACCTCGACCGTGATCATGGAGCTCATCGCGATCGGTGTCGTCGCCCTCATCAGCTTCGTCATCGTGCAGAAGAAGGCCGCGGAACCGATTCTGCCGCTGCACATCTTCCGCAGCCTCAACTTCACGCTGATGTCGGTGATCGGCTTCCTCACCGGTTTCGTGATGTTCGGCGCGATGCTGTTCCTGCCGCTCTACCAGCAGGCGGTGCAGGGCGCATCGGCCACCAACTCCGGTCTGCTGCTCCTGCCGATGCTGCTCTCGATGATGGTCGTCTCGTTCTTCTCGGGGCGGTTCACCACCTCCACCGGCAAGTACAAGATCTTCCCGATCGCCGGTACCGTCCTGATGGTTCTGGGTCTGTTCCTGCTGTCCACGATGGATACCGACACCACGCGGTTCACGTCGGGCCTCTACATGGCGGTGCTCGGCGCGGGCATGGGCTGCCTGATGCAGATCACGATGCTGGTCGCGCAGAACAGCGTCGAGATGAAGGACATGGGCGTCGCGTCGTCCTCGGCCACGCTCTTCCGTACGCTCGGTTCGTCGTTCGGCGTCGCGATCATGGGCGCGCTCTTCAACAGCCGGGTCGAGGACACGATGGCCTCGCGGGCCGGGGAACTGGGCGGCAAGGTCACCGAGCAGTCGGCGCAGCTGGACGCGAAGAGCCTGGAGAAGCTGCCGGACGTGGTGCAGTCCGCGTACCAGCACGCGGTGTCGGCCGGTACGCACTCCGCGTTCCTGCTGGGCGCGATCATCGGACTCGCCGCGCTGGTCGCCGCGCTGTTCGTGAAGGAGGTCCCCCTGCGGGGCGCCGGGCCCAAGGACGCCGAGCCCAAGGATTCCGCGGGCAAGGATGCCGCGCCCTCCGAGAGCAAGGCCCCCGAGGCTGCCGAGCCCGAGGCCGCTGAGCTCAAGGACTCCGAGCCCAAGGATTCCGGGTCCGTGAAGCCGGCCGGGGATGTGGCTGGGGACGCCGCACCCGGGACGCGGGACACGGTCGCAGAGTCCGTCTGACCCGCGCTCCGACTCCCTCGGCTGAAAGGGCCCCGGCACCTGAAGGTGCCGGGGCCCTTTGCGCTCCCGCCGGGAACGCCCGTACGGCTACTTGTACTTGTCCGGCAGTTGCAGGATCGGGAAGCTCCCCGTGTTGGTCGGGGCGTGCTCCGGGAGCCAGAGGACCGCCACCGCGCCCTCCGCCGGATCGTCCGGGCCCGCGCCCGCCGGGGTCACGTTGCGGAAGGTGAGCCGCGCGCCGAGGACCCGCGCCTGGCCCGCCGCGATCGTCAGGCCCAGGCCGTGGCCGACGCCCGCACGGTCCGTGCTGCCGGTGCGGAAGCGGCTCGGCCCCTCCTCCAGGAGACCCGCGGGGAACCCGGGGCCGTGGTCGCGGACCCGCACCACGCGGCCCTCGACGCTGACCTCGACCGGCGGCTTCCCGTGCTTGGCCGCGTTGGCGAGGAGGTTGCCCAGGATGCGCTCAAGACGGCGCGGGTCGGTGGTCACCTCCGACTCGTGCACCACCGTCACGCTCACGTCCGAGTTCAGCACCGCGATCCGCCGCGTCACGAACTCGCCGAGCATCAGGTCCTGCAGCTCGGCCCGCTCGGCCGCACTGTCCAGACGGGCCACTTCGAGTACGTCCTCGACGAGCGTGCGCATCGCCTGCGCCCGGTCCCTGACCAGCTCCGTCGGACGGCCGGGCGGCAGCAGTTCGGCCGCCGTGAGCAGGCCGGTCACCGGCGTACGCAGCTCGTGCGCGATGTCCGCCGTCACCCGCCGCTCGGCTTCGAGGCGCTGCTTGAGCGCGTCCGCCATCGCGTCCACCGACCGCGCGAGATCATCGGTCTCATCGCGTACGACTCCGCCGATGGCATCTCGTACGCTCACGTCGGTCTGCCCCTGGGCGACCTCCTGCGCCGCGGTCGCCGCCTTGCGCAGGCGTCGCGAGAGCTGGCCGCCGATGAGCACGCCGAGCGCGCAGCCGCCGAAGACGACCGAGATGGAGCCGATGACCAGGGCCTGGTCGAGGTCCTTCATGACGGTGGCGCTGCGGTCGGTGAAGCGGGTGTGCAGCGACAGGATGTGGCCGTCGCTCAGCGGCACCGCCGCCCAGATGTCAGGCACCCCGCCGTCGTGTTCCTCCACGAAGGTCGCGCGGCGTCCGGCGAGCACCTTCGTCAGGAGATCCTTGGGCATCTCCGGGTCGTCGATCTTCATGCCGAACTGGCCCGTGCGCCCGGACGTCTCGTAGATCCGCTGGGCGTACAGGATCCGCTCGTCCTGCACGTCGCGCGCGTTGTCGAGCATCGAGACGCGCGCCGCGTTGTGCACGACCAGGCTCAGCGCCACCGCGACAAGGGCGCCGACCAGCGCGATCGCCGCGCTGATCTTCCAGCGCACGCCGGTACGCAGGCCGGAGCCAAGACGCGTGCGCAGGCGGGCGCGCAGCGCGGCCACCGTCCCCCTGCTCATATGTGTCCCCCGAGACGCGTCACGCCTGCGAGCCGCCGCGTGACGTGGTTGAGATCAGCCATGCCGTCGGCTCAGGCCTTGAGCTTGTAGCCGAAGCCGCGGACCGTCTCGATCCGGTCCTGGCCCACCTTCGTGCGCAGCCGCTGCACATGGACGTCTACGACACGGGTGTCGCCGCCCCAGCCGTAGTCCCACACGCGCTCCAGGAGCTTGTCGCGGGAGAGGACCGTGCCGGGCGCGGACGAGAATTCGAGCAGCAGACGCATCTCGGTGGGCGTCAGGGCCACCGGGGCACCGTCCTTGCGGACCTCCATGCCCTCCGTGTCGATCTCCAGATCGCCGAAGTGCAGCACACCGCCGTCCGCCGGACCGCCCTCACCGGCGGCGGGCGCCGCCGAGTCGGGGCCGCTCGCGTGCCCGAAGCGGCGCAGCACGGCGCGGATCCTGGCCACCAGGACGGCGCCGTCGAAGGGCTTGGTCACGTAGTCGTCGGCCCCAGCCTCCAGGCCGAGGACGACGTCGATGGAGTCGGCACGCGCCGAGAGCATGATCACCGGGACCGTGGACTCGTCACGGATGCGGCGGCAGAGCGAGACGCCGTCGAGCCCCGGCACCATCACGTCGAGGAGCGCGATGTCCGGCCGGTCGGCACGGAACGCCTCAAGGCCCTGGAGCCCGTCGGGCATCGCGGTGACGACGAAGCCGTCCCGTTCGAGCGCGAGCTGCGTCGCCTCGCGGATGACGTCGTCGTCCTCGACGAACAGGACATGGGTGTGTTCTGCCATCGGGTGCTCTCAGTTCTCCGTCGGAGCGGGTGCGTCGCTGCCCGCCGCGCTGCTGTAGTGACTGCGGGTGCGGTCCGTCTCGGTGAAGTGGTTCGAGGACCAGCGGTACGTGATGACTTCCTCGCCGGACGGATACGACACCGGGTCACCCTTCTCGTACACCTGCTTGGTGACCACCAGGTCGCCCCGGTCGATCTCCGCGTAGACGGGCGGCTCCTCGTCCTGGAAGACATTCTCGTACTTCTTGCCCTCGGGGCGATACACGTAACTGCTGGTGCCGACCGCATCGCCGCAGGTCATGATGTTCACGACGACATCGGAGGCGGATCCTCCGGTCAGGTTGCCGTACGAGACGTCGACCGGATACTCGTCCGCGACGCAGGGCTTCAGGTCGCGCTTGACCGTCTGGCTCACCTTCGGGTCGTCCTTGACGAGCTTCACCGCCTCCAGGCTGGTGGGCGGCGCGGGCGCGGACGTCGTCGTCGGCGTGGGGGACGGCGAGGGGGTCATCACCGTCTCGCCCCGGTTGCCGGGGCCCTCGTCCCTGGCGCCGGAGCCGCCGGTCGAGCAGGCCGTGACGAAAAGGCCGATGGCGGCGAGCGCGACCCCTGCCGCGCTCCCCGCCCTCAAGGTCCTGCCAGCCCGGGTGCTTAGGCCGCGCAACGCTCCCGCTCCTCACGTTCGAGCGCGCCGGTGGCGGGCTCCTCGCGGTCCCGGCTCTCCAGCTCCTGGCGGAGCCGGGCGAGCGCCCGGTGCAGCGTGCTCTTGACCGTTCCCGCTGACATGCCGAGCGCGGCGGCCGTCTCCTCTGTGGACATCTGCTCCCAGTGTCGCAGCACGACGACGCTGCGCTGCTTGGGTGCCAGGACCTTCATGATGTCCATCAGGAGGGCCCGGTCCGCATGCTGTTCGGTGGAGTCTTCCACGCGGGCGTCGGGCATCTGCTCGGTGGGGACCTCTTCGAGCTTGCGGGCCCGCCACCACTCCGTACGCGTGTTGATCATGACGCGGCGCAGGTAAGCGTCCGCGAGCCGCTTGTCGGCTATGCCGTCCCAGCGGCCGTACGTCCGCACGAGGGCGGTCTGCAGCAGGTCCTGGGCGTCGATGGGGTCGGGGACCAGGCGCCGGGCACTGCGCAGCAGGGCATCCTGCCGAGTGCGGACGTACTCTTCGAACTCGAGCACCTCGCCGTGCGCCATACCTAACCGCCTCCGTTCCACCCACATGCTTCCGACCGCTGTCCTTGCCTGTGCGGTACTCGAATGAAGCTACGGATGGGTTGTCACGGGGCTGTGCGGAGCAGCCAGCGGAGGACGCACGGCCTTCCGTCGGTTGTGTAACAGATGTAGGCGGGCTGTAAAGCACGGGCGTTTTGAGCGGAGTTGTCGGCTGCTCTCAGGTGAGGGGCAGGCGGTAGAGCCCCTCGGGGAGCGGCTCGACGAGACCGTCGGAGACGAGCCCGTCCAGGGCGCGGGCCCGCTGCACGGGTTCGTCCCACACCCGGTCGAGGGTCGCCTGCGGTACGGGGGCGACGGCCTCGCGGAGGACCGCGAGCAGCTTGCCGCGGACCTGGCGGTCCGTTCCCGCGTACGTCTGGCCCCGGCGGGCCGGACCCTGGTGAGCCGGTTTGCCCGCCGCCTGCCACGCGCACTGGGCGGCGATGGGGCAGCGGGCGCAGTTCTCGTTCTTGGCGGTGCAGACGAGGGCGCCGAGCTCCATGGAGGCGGCGGCCCAGCGTGACGCGGTGCGCTCGTCCTCGGGGAGGAGGGCGCGGGCCAGCTTGCGCTCGGCGGCGGTGGTGGCGTTCGGGGGGTACTGGACGCCGGTGACGGCGCGTGCGAAGACGCGGCGCACGTTCGTGTCGAGTACGGCGTGACGCTGGCCGTACGCGAAGGAGGCGACGGCCGCGGCCGTGTACTCACCGATGCCGGGCAGCGCGAGCAGCTGCGCGTGCTTGGCCGGTACGTCGCCGCCGTGCCGTTCCGTTATGGCCACGGCGGCGCCGTGCAACCGGAGCGCGCGGCGGGGGTAACCGAGGCGCCCCCAGGCGCGGACGGCTTCACCCGGGGCCTCCTCGGCGAGGTCGGCGGGGCGGGGCCAGCGGGCGATCCACTGCTCGTACACGGGCAGGACGCGGCTGACCGGCGTCTGCTGCAGCATGAACTCGCTGACCATCACGCCCCAGGGTCCGGCGTCGGGCCGCCGCCACGGCAGGTCGCGCGCGTTCGCGTCGAACCAGGCGATGACGGGGCTGTGCAGGGCCTCGCCGGCGGGCTCGGGGCTGTCTGACATTGGCATGGGCTTCGTGGGCGCAGTCATGGCATGACGATCCTGCCACGGGGGCACCGGAGGTCGAGCCAGGCGGGGCGCCTTGGGGCGAGATTTCGCTTTGGGGGGTGGCGGGGTGGGGTGCGTGGGGTTCAGGGGGGAAGACCTGACGATCGGCAGGGGTGGGCGTGGGGGAGGGGGAAGTAGCCTCGAGGCGTGGAGAGTCGGAGAGGGTGGGATGTCCTCCTGTGGGGGGTCCTGGCCGCGCCCGCGTTGCTCGTGGACCGCGTGGGGCTGAACGAACCGCGCCCCGCCTGGCAGCAGGCCGCGGGAGCCGCCGCGCTGGCGCTGGCCGTCGGCGGCCGGCGACGGTGGCCGACGGGCGCGTTCGCGACGGCGGCAGGGCTGGGGCTCGCGGCGGCGCCCTCCCTGTTCACGCTCTCGTACGGGCCCGCCCTGGCGGTCTTCGCGCTGCTCATGGGCAGCCGCGCCGCCCGCGTCAGGCCCGCCCTCCTCACCTTCGGGGCCACCGCCCTGCTCGGCACCGCCAAGATCGCCGTACGCGAGGTCGACCCCGTGGTGGAGTGGCTCGTCCTCATGGGCACCCTCCTCTTCGGCGCCGTCTTCCCGTGGCTCGCGGGCCGATACCTGAGGCAGGGCCGGGAGCTGACCGCGGCAGGCTGGACCCGTGCGGCACACCTGGAGCGCGAGCAGCGCATCGTCGCCGACCGGGCCCGGCTGCGCGAACGGGCCAGGATCGCCCAGGACATGCACGACTCCCTCGGCCATGAGCTGAGCCTCATCGCGGTACGGGCCGGCGCCCTCCAGGTGGCCGCCGATCTGCCGGAACGGCATCGCGGCGCCGTCGCCGACCTGCGCGGGGCCGCATCGGACGCCACGGGCCGGCTGCACGAGATCATCGGGCTGCTGAGGGAAGAGGGGGACGAGGCCGCCCCCCTCGCCCCGGCGGGCGAAAGCGTGCGGGCCCTCGTGGAGAGGGCCGCGGCTTCGGGGCTCCCGGTCCGGTACGTCGTGGGGGATGCGGCGGGCGACCGTGCGGAGACGTCCGCGGGAGAGAGGGAGCGGGTCGTCTATCGCGTTGTTCAGGAAGCCCTCACCAACGCCGCCAAGCACGCCCCCGGCGCCCCCGTCACCGTAGAGGTGCGGGAAGCAGCCGTCGTCGTCACCAACGGAGCCGCCCGGCAGCCGGGTTCGGGCCCGGGGGCGGGCTCCGGCCTCGTAGGCCTGCGGGCCAGGGTCGAGGACCTCGGCGGCACCCTCGACGCGGGGCCGCACGGCGACGGCTTCCGCGTCGCCGTCCTGCTCCCCCCGCAGGACGGGTACATCCCCACTCCGGCGCCCGCACCCCTCAGCCCCGGCCCCAACCCCAGCCCCGCCCACGCACGCCGGCGCACCCTGCTGGCCTTCGGCGCCGCCCTGGCCACCGGCGTCCTGCTGGTCGGCGGCGCCTTCGCCTGGTATGCGTACTCCAGATCGCACGCGGTCCTCGAACCGGCCGACTTCGCGAGGCTGTCGGTCGGCCAGGCGCAGTCCGACGCCGAACGGCTGCTCCCCGACAGGGCCGCGTCCGACCCGCCCGACGAGCGCGCCCCGACCCCGCCGCCCAGAGGCGCCGACTGCCGCTACTACCGCGCCAGCGGTGAGCTCTTCGTCACCGTCGAGCACTTCAGGGTCTGCTTCAGGGACGGAGCCGTCGTGGAGAAGAGTGTGATCCCCAAGGCCGGACCCATGGGCGAGGTCCGGGAGCACGAGAAGGAGTGGGTGCGGTGATCCGCGTACTGCTGGCCGACGACGAGGCGATGATCCGCGCGGGCGTCCGCGCGATCCTCGCCGCCGGCGAGGACATCGAGGTCGTCGCGGAGGCGGGCGACGGCCGGGCGGCCGTCTCGCTGGCCCAGGCCCACCGGCCCGACGTCGCGCTGCTCGACATCCGCATGCCGGGGCTCGACGGCCTGGCCGCGGGCGAGGAGATCGTACGGACGATGCCCGGCACCGCGGTCGCGATGCTGACGACCTTCTCCGAGGACGCGTACGTCGCGCGGGCGCTCGGCGGCGGAGCCACCGGGTTCCTGCTGAAGTCCGGCGATCCGTACGAACTCATCGCGGGCGTACGTGCGGTGGCCGGCGGCGCCGCCTTCCTCTCGCCCAAGGTGGCCCGGCACGTCATCGACGGCTACGGCGCCCAGCGCACGGTCCGCGGCGCCGACGCCCGCGCGAGGACCGCGGCCCTCACCCCGCGCGAGCGCGAAGTGCTCGGGCTCGTCGGCGAGGGGCTCTCCAATCCGGAGATCGCCGCCCGGCTCCACCTCGTCGAGGGCACGGTCAAGGCATATGTGAGCGCGGTCCTCGACCGGTTGGAGGTCAAGAACCGCGTTCAGGCGGCGATCGTCGCCCACGAGGCGGGACTTGTGCGGCTCTGACACCTCACGCCTTGTGGGGCGGACGCCTCACGAGGCGTGGCTCCGACGCCTCAGCGGCGATGCGACGCGGGCCGCCGCTGCGGTGTCGCGTGCGGCTGCGCGACCGGCAGACCCGGTCCCGCGAACCACCTGACGACGCCCGTCGAGGAACCGCGCATCGCCTCGACGACACGCGCCACGGGCCGGGTCGCCAGCCGTACGAGGACGAAGGTGATCGCGGCGCCGAGGAGCAGTCCCACCAGCACGTCATGCGGATAGTGCACGCCCACGAACACCCGCGAGAACGCCATGAGCACGGCCATCGGCAGCGTCAGCGCCGCGATCCGCGGCCAGGCGAGCGCGAGGCCGACGGCCGCCGCGCCCGCGATCGTCGAGTGGTTGCTGGGGAAGGACCAGTCGCCGTACGCGGGGCACTCGACGATCGAGGTGAGCGCCCCGGAGACCGCCCGGCACGGACGCTCCTCGTCGATCGCGGACTTGAGCAGTTCGCTGCACACATAGGCCACCGCCGTGACGAGGGGCGCGAGAACGGCTATCGCGAGGGCGCGGGGGTCGCCGCGCCGTGCCCGCCACCAGGCGGCGATGAAGAGCACACCGAAGAGCAGCAGGCCGAGCTCCGTCCACACCTCGGCGAGATGCTGGAACCAGGTAGGGGTGTCGTGGGCGAAGTCGGTGACATCGCGATAGAGATCGTCGTCCATGGTGTCCATGATTACGGACGGTACGGAGTGGGGCCGAATCGTCACACCCGGCGATCGACCCGTCACACCCCCTGACGAAAGACAGGGGTACGAAAAGCGGAACACGCCGTTCCGTGATGATGATCCGCAAACTTTGTGACTCTGGGCGGCGGGTGGGGCAGGACAACGCGCGGATCTCTCGTAAGGTTTGGGCCGTGGGATCTCTGCGCAATCCGGTCGGGCCGCTTCCCTCCACCATCTACTGGCGTCGGAGGGCCGTTCTGCTGTCCTTGATCGGACTGATGGCGCTTCTGGTCGTGTGGGTGCTCACCATGGGGGGTGGGGGCAAGAACGACGGGGCCGACGGTCCTTCGGGCTCCGGACCCGCCACCTCCATCACACCGGGGCCCTCCAGTTCCGGGCCCGCCATCAGTCAAAACCCGGGCGGGCGCGACGAGTCGGACGACGAGGGCGACGGCGGCGGCTCCGGCTCCGGCGGTTCCGGCGGCGGCTCCGGTGACTCCGAGGGGTCGGGCGGCTCGGGCGCTTCCGGCGGCGACGGCAGCGGCTCGGACGACGGCGCCAAGGGCGGCGGCGGTTCGGGCGGCCAGCTCCCCGCGGGGTCGAGCCTGCCCAACTGCGTGAGCGGCGACGTGAAGTTGAAGCTGCGCAGCGTCCACAACCGGTACGAGGTCGGCGAGAAGCCGAAGTTCGAACTCATCGCCCTGAACAGCGCGGGCAAGGCCTGCAAGGTGGATCTCGGCGGCAAGAAGACGGTGCTGACGATCACTCAGGCCGACAGCGACAAGGAGATCTGGTCCTCGGCGGACTGCCCCTCCGGCGGCGGGAGCCTGTTGCTGCGGGTGCCGGGCGACGGGCGCGTCACGCGCACCGTCGAGTGGGACCGCCGGGGGAGCGAACCGCACTGCGCCACGCCTCCGGCGGCGAGCGCGAAGCCGGGGACGTACCTGATCGAGGCCACGTCACCCGGACTCGGTTCGGTGCAGGCGTCGTTCGTGCTTGAGGACAGTTAACTACCGAGTGATCGGGTGGGTGGGCGGGAAAATCACCACCCACTCACCCGCACCCTCCAGCCGTCCCGCTCAGACGTACCGCTCCAGGATCGAAGACTCCGCAAGCCGCGAGAGCCCCTCGCGCACGCTCCGGGCGCGGGCCTCGCCCACCCCGTCCACCGTCTGAAGGTCGTCGACGCTCGCGGCGAGCAGCTTCTGCAGCCCCCCGAAGTGCTCCACGAGCCGGTCGATGATCGCCCCGGGCAGCCGCGGCACCTTCGCCAGGAGGCGGAAGCCCCGCGGGGAGACCGCGGAGTCCAGGGCCTCGGGCGAGCCCGTGTACCCCAACGCCCGCGCCACGGTCGGCAGTTCAAGCAGCTCCGCGTGCGACAGCGCGTCCAGTTCGAAGAGCGCCTCCTCGACCGTGCGGGAGCGCTTCGCGGTCGGTTCGGGCACGTAGTCCCGGACGACCAGCTCGCGCTCGGGCTCGACGCCCGCGATCAACTCGTCCAGCTGGAGGGCGAGAAGACGGCCGTCGGTGCCGAGCTCCACCACGTACTCGGCGATCTCCGTGGCGATGCGGCGCACCATCTCCAGGCGCTGGGCGACGGCCGTGACATCGCGGACCGTCACCAGGTCCTCGATCTCCAGGGCCGACAGCGTGCCCGCCACCTCGTCGAGGCGCAGTTTGTAGCGCTCCAGGGTCGCGAGGGCCTGGTTGGCGCGGGACAGGATCGCCGCCGAGTCCTCCAGGACCTTGCGCTGTCCGTCCACGTAGAGCGCGATCAGGCGCATGGACTGGGAGACGGAGACGATGGGGAAGCCCACCTGCTTGGACACGCGGTCCGCGGTGCGGTGCCGGGTGCCCGTCTCCTCCGTGGGGATCGTCGGGTCGGGGACGAGCTGCACGCCCGCCCGCAGGATCTTGGTGATGTCCTTGTCGACGACGATGCCGCCGTCGAGCTTGCACAGCTCGCGCAGGCGCGTCGCCGTGAACTCGACGTCCAGGATGAAGCCGCCCGTACACATCGATTCGACGGTCTTGTCCCAGCCGAGGACGATGAGCCCTCCGGTGTTGCCGCGGAGGATGCGCTCCAGTCCGTCGCGCAGGCCCGTGCCGGGCGCGACCGCGCTCAGGGAGGCGCGCATCAGCCCTTCGGCACCGGAGCTCCCGCCGGGCTTGCCGGGAGCTGACGCCCGGTCGTTGGCTGCCACTGCACTCCTCGGGTCGCGGGTTGTCCTAGCCCCGGTCCGGACGACTGCTTCGTACGGATGGGCGAGACCAGGGCAAAGTCTACCGGCGCTCTTCGCCCTCCCGTGGGGCCTCTCTGCGACGCGACCTCGGAAGGACTCGCAGCGCGTCCCCCATGTCGGCGACTTCGGTGACCTTCATACCGGGCGGGACCTTGCCCGGATCGGCGGGTACGAGGGCATGTGTGAAGCCCAGACGGTGCGCCTCGGCCAGCCTGCGTTGGACCCCCGTGACCCGTCTGACCTCGCCCGCGAGGCCCACCTCGCCGATCGCCACGAGATTTTTCGGCAGCGGGGTGTCGCTCGCCGCGCTGGCCAGGGCGAGCGCGATCGCGAGGTCCGCGGCCGGCTCGGAGAGCTTCACGCCGCCGACCGTCGCGCTGTAGATGTCGCGCTTGCCCAGGGCGGTGATGCGGCCCCGCTGCTCCAGGACGGCCAGCATCATCGAGACCCGGGAGGTCTCCAGGCCGGACGTGGTGCGCCTGGGGGAGGGGATCTGCGAGTCGACGGTGAGCGCCTGGACCTCGGCAACGAGCGGGCGGCGGCCTTCGAGCGTGACGGTCAGGCAGGTGCCGGGGACGGCCTCCGTGCGGCGGGTGAGGAAGAGGCCGCTGGGGTCGGCGAGGCCGGTGATGCCCTCGTCGTGCAGCTCGAAGCAGCCGACCTCGTCCGTCGTCCCGTACCGGTTCTTGACGCCCCGTACGAGACGCAGGCGCGCGTGGCGGTCGCCCTCGAAGGACAGGACGACGTCCACGAGGTGCTCCAGAAGGCGGGGGCCCGCGATCGCGCCGTCCTTCGTGACGTGGCCGACCAGGAGCGTCGACATGGCGCGCTCCTTGGAGGCGCGGATCAGCGCGCCCGCCACCTCGCGGACCTGGGCCATGCCGCCCGGCGCCCCGTCGATCTCCGGCGAGGCGATCGTCTGGACCGAGTCGAGGATCAGGAGGGACGGCTTCACCGCGTCCAAGTGGCCCAGAACGGCGGCGAGATCGGTCTCCGCCGCCAGGTAGAGGTGGTCGTCGATCGCCTTGATGCGGTCGGCGCGCAGGCGGACCTGGCTCGCCGACTCCTCACCCGTGACGTACAGGGTGCGGTGCTCGTCGCTCGCCGACTTCGCCGCGACGTCCAGGAGGAGCGTCGACTTGCCGACGCCCGGCTCGCCCGCGAGGAGCGCCACGGCGCCGGGGACGAGGCCGCCGCCCAGGACGCGGTCGAACTCGGGCACGCCGGTGGAGCGCGCGGTGGCCTGGCGGCCGTCGACCTGGCCGATGGGCAGGGCGGAGGAGGTGACCCGGCCGGGGGCGGTGGTGCGGACCGCGGGCGCGCCGTACTCCTCGACCGTCCCCCAGGCCTGGCACTCGGGGCAGCGGCCGAGCCACTTGGCCGTCTGCCAGCCGCACTCGGTGCAGCGATAGGACGGCCGGTCTTTGGCGGACTTCGTACGGGTGGCCATGAACCGAACCGTAGCGGGCGCCACTGACAACGCTGACAACGTGCTGACAACGGCGCACGCGCTCCGTTCCGCTCGGGGGCGCGCGTCACGGAATCATGGGTTCCTGTCCCCTTTTGAGGGATCTGTTCACCCGTAAGGATTAAATGTGCTCAAGTGGGAAGAGGGCCCCGGCATCATCCGCCTAACTTCGCACGGGTGATGAGCAGCAGGCCGGAAACCCCCACCCAAGCAACCGGCGCACACCGGGCGCATCGTGACGCGCGCCAGCGCGTTGTGCCCCGCTCGGTGCCGCAGGCGCCCCCCGCACGCTATGAGCCCTGTCTGGACGGCCTGTTCACGTACTGCCTGTCCGTGCTCTGCGATCACGACGCCGCGACCGCCGCCCTGGGCGACGTCCTCGCCATCGCCGAGCGCCGCGGCTCCCGCGGCCCCGACACCGAGGCCGAACTGAAGTCCTGGCTGTACGCACTCGCCCGCTGGGTCTGCCTGCGCGCCCTCGCCGACGCCAAGCGCAAGCGGCAGGGCGCGCACGCCTCCGGAGCGGCGTCCCGCGTCCCGAAGCAGGACGGGGCCGACGCGCCGCCGGACGAGACGCAGCGGCAGCGCCGCCGTGAACTCGCCCAGCTGGCCTGGCCGGAGGCCGCGGGGACGACGCCCGAACAGCGCGAGGCCCTGGAACTCGCCGTACGCCACCAGCTCACCCCCAAGGAAGTCGCCGCGGTCATCGGCATGGACCTCGTGAAGGCGCGCGACCTGCTCGCGTCCGCCGCCTGCGAGGTGGAGCGCACCCGCGCCGCGCTCGCCGTCGTGGAGACCGGCACCTGCCCGATCGTCGCCCGCCTCACCGGCGACAACCAGCTCCTCCTGGGCACGGCCCTGCGCCGCGAACTGGTCCGGCACGTCGACGACTGCCCGCGCTGCCGCCGCACCGCCGAGCGCGCCGGCTCCGGTGCCTGGCCCGGCACGGCCGCGTCGCCCGCGGCGCTGCCCGTCATCGAGGCACCCCGGGCCGCCGTGCACATGGCGATGGCGCATGTCCCGCGCGCGCGGGGCGCCGCTCCGCGCTTCGACCGGCGCGGCTTCCCGATGGACCCCAAGGACCACGCGGCCCGCCGCGACCGGATGCGCGCGCGTGCCGTGACGACGACGGTCGTCGCCACCGTGGTGGCCGCCCCCGTGCTCGCGCTCTGGGCGGCGTACCGGGGCGCGCCCCTGACCGGCGAGGGCCAGGACGGCCGCTCGGTCAGCGCGAGCGAGGACGGCTCCGACTCGATGAACGGCGACCGCAGGCGCGAGGACTACGAGAACGCGGGCAACGCCGACACCCCGCCCGACCCCCGCTTCACCGCGGGCAGCCGCTCGCCGGACGTCTCCGTGGAGGTCATCAGCCCCGGGGCGCCCCCGTCCCGTTCGGGGACCGGCGCGGGACGCCTCACCGTCCAGGCGCAGTCGAGCGGCGGCACGACACTGATCACGCTCTCCGCGTCCGGGGGCGAGCCGGTCCACTGGTCGGCGAGCTCCGGGGCGTCCTGGCTCTACCTGAGCCGTGCGTCCGGGACGCTCTCACCGGGGGAGACGTTCACGATCAGGGTGTATGTCGACCACGCGCGCGAGCCGGCCGGACACTGGAGCGCACGCGTCTCCATCGCACCCTCGGGGGCGATCATCTCGATCGACGGGTACGGCAACGGATCGGGCCGCCCGACCCATCCCGGCCCCAGGCCGATCCCGACGCCGCCGAAGCCCAGGCCGACGCCCTCGACCCCGGACCCGACACCCACGCCGCCGGACCCGGACCCCACCCCCAGCTCCCCGGACCCGACCCCGACGCCGTCGGACCCCGGGGACTCGTCACCACCGCCGAGCGACAGCGGTGGCCCGAGTCCGAGCGAAAGTTAGTCCGCCTTCCGGGGAGGATCCGCGGGATGCGGCGCGAGCAACGGCAGCTGGGACGCGAGGCGTTCCTCGCACAGCTCCGCGAGCCGGTCGTACCCCTCCTTGCCCATCAGCTCCGTCAGCTCGGGGCGGTAGGAGACGTACACCGGGTCACCGGCGCCGTGCGCCGACGTCGCCGACGTGCACCACCAGTGCAGGTCGTGGCCTCCGGGGCCCCAGCCGCGCCGGTCGTACTCCCCGATCGTCACCTGCAGGACGCGCGTGTCGTCGGGCCGGTCGATCCAGTCGTACGTCCGCCGGACCGGCAGCTGCCAGCAGACGTCCGGCTTCGTCTCCAGCGGCTCACGCCCCTCCTTCAGCGCCAGGATGTGCAGCGAGCACCCGGCGCCCCCGGCGAAACCGGGGCGGTTCTGGAAGATGCAGGAGCCGTTGTACGGACGGGTCTGGCGTTCGCCGTCGTCGTCGGTCGACACCCAGCCGCTCACCGTGCCGATGTCGTGGTGCTGCCAGATGTCGGGGGTGAGCCGCGCCACGGACTCGGCGACCCGCTTCTCGTCGTCCTCGTCCGAGAAGTGCGCGCCCAGCGTGCAGCAGCCGTCGTCCGCCCGGCCCGCCTGGATGCCCTGGCAGCCACTGCCGAAGATGCAGCTCCACCGAGAGGTCAGCCATGTCAGATCGCAGCGGAAGACCTGCTCGTCGTCCGCGGGATCCGGGAACTCCACCCAGGCGCGGGCGAAGTCGAGGCCCTTCTCGTCCGGCTGCACCTTCCCCGGCTTCCCCGACTGCTTCTTTGACTTCGTTTTGTCGGTCTTCGCCTTTTTCGTCTTTGGCACGTCTCCAGGGTATGCGCGCGGTACCCGGTCCGAGGACCAGCGACGGCCGTACGCGCAGTAGCGTTCCGTATATGAGACTCGGTGTCCTCGACGTAGGTTCGAACACGGTGCATCTGCTGGTGGTGGACGCCCACCCCGGTGCGCGCCCCCTGCCCGCTTACTCGCACAAGGCGGACCTGCGCCTCGCCCAACTGCTCGACGACGCCGGTGCCATCGGCCCCGAAGGCGTCGATCTCCTCGTCCGCACCGTGCGGGACGCGATGGAGGCCGCCGAGGACAAGGGCGTGGAGGATCTGCTGCCGTTCGCGACCTCCGCCGTCCGCGAGGCCAGCAACGCCGACCAGGTCCTGGCCCGGGTCAAGGAGGAGACCGGCGTCGACCTCCAGGTCCTCTCCGGCGCCGAGGAGGCCCGCCTCACCTTCCTCGCGGCCCGCCGCTGGTTCGGCTGGTCGGCGGGAAAGCTCCTGGTCATCGACATCGGCGGCGGCTCGCTCGAAATCGCGTACGGGATCGACGAGGAACCGGACGCGGCGGTCAGCCTGCCGCTCGGCGCGGGCCGCCTCACCTCGGCCTGGCTGACCCAGGACCCGCCGGACCCCGCCGACGTGCGGGCGTTGCGACGGCACGCGCGCGCCCAGATCGCGCGCACGGTGGGCGAGTTCACCCGCTTCGGCGCCCCGGACCACGTCGTGGCGACGTCGAAGACGTTCAAGCAGCTGGCCAGGCTCGCGGGCGCCGCGCGCTCCGCCGAGGGCCTCTACGTCCAGCGCGAGCTGAAGCGGAAGTCCCTGGAGGACTGGGTCCCGCAGCTGGCCGCGATGACGGCGGCCGAGCGTGCCGAGCTGCCCGGGGTCTCCGAGGGGCGGGCGGGACAACTGCTCGCGGGGGCGCTCGTCGCCGAGGGTGCGATGGATCTCTTCGGCGTCGAGACGCTGGAGATCTGCCCGTGGGCGCTGCGCGAGGGCGTGATCCTGCGCCGGCTCGACCACCTTCCGGCCACCCAGGTCGCCACCAACGACGACGACGCGTAGACGTACGTCACATCCGGCCCGGGTGTGCGGGAGACCACCTCCCCGGTGCCCGGGCGCGGCCCGTACGCTGTCCCTCGTGGCAGAACCAGTGGTGCGCATCCCGGATGCGAAGGTCGCCCTGTCGACGGCCTCGGTCTATCCGGAGTCGACGGCGACGGCCTTCGAGATCGCCGCACGCCTGGGTTACGACGGTGTCGAGGTCATGGTGTGGACCGACCCCGTGAGCCAGGACGTCGAGGCCCTGCGCAGACTCAGCGACTACCACCAGATCCCGATCCTCGCCGTTCACGCCCCTTGTCTGCTGATCACGCAGCGCGTGTGGTCCACGGACCCCTGGGTGAAGCTCCAGCGCGCGCAGGCCGCCGCCGAGAAGCTGGGCGCGTCGACCGTCGTCGTGCATCCGCCCTTCCGCTGGCAGCGGGGGTACGCGAACGCCTTCGTCGACGGAATCTGGCGGATGGCGGACGAGACGGACGTCCGGTTCGCTGTGGAGAACATGTATCCGTGGCGCTACCGCGACCGCGAGATGCTCGCCTACGCCCCCGACTGGGACGTCACCAAGGACGACTACCGCCACTTCACGGTCGACCTCAGCCACACCGCGACCGCCCGCACGGACGCGATGCAGATGATCGACCGCATGGGCGACCGCCTCGGGCACGTCCACCTCGCCGACGGCAAGGGCTCCGCGAAGGACGAGCACCTGGTGCCCGGCCGCGGCACGCAGCCGTGCGCCGAACTCCTGGAGCGCCTCGCGACGACCGGCTTCGACGGCCACGTCGTCATCGAGGTCAATACGCGCCGGGCGATGTCCAGCGCCGAACGCGAGGCCGACCTCGCCGAGGCCCTCGCCTACACGCGGCTGCATCTGGCGTCCGCGGTGAAGGTGCCCCGGTCGTGACGGCGTCGGCACGGGGCGGTGCGGCACAGGACGGTGCGGCACCCCGCCGCAGGGGGCGCCCCTCCCGTACGCAGTCCGCCGAGGGCCCGGCGATGCGGGACCGCATCCTGGAGGCGGCCCGCACCGAGTTCTCCGCCCGTGGGTACGAGAAGACGTCCGTGCGCGGGATCGCCAAGGCCGCCGGGGTGGACTCGGCGCTCGTGCACCACTACTTCGGTACGAAGGAGCAGGTCTTCGCCTCGTCGATCGAGGTGGCCTTCGCGCCCGCGCTCGACGCCCCTTCGGCGATCGAGGACGGCCCCCTCGACGGCGTCGGCGAGCGCCTGACCCGCTTCATCTTCGGCGTGTGGGAGAACCCCGCGACCCGCGTCCCGCTCCTGGCGATCGTGCGCTCGGCGGTGAACAACGACACGGCGGCTGCCGTCTTCCGCCGCCTCATCGCGGCGCAGCTCCTCGGCAGGATGGCGAGCCGGATCGACCAGCCGGACGCGGAGCTGCGGGCGGAACTGGCGGCCGCGCAGCTCGTCGGCACGGCGATGCTGCGGTACGTGATCCAGGTGGAGCCGCTCGCGTCGGCGGACCCGGAGGCGATCATCGCCCGGATCGCCCCGGTGGTGCAGGGGCATCTGACCGGGCCCTGAGGTCCTCCGGGCAGGCCGCTCACCGAGACGGCCGTCCCGATATCCGGACAGCCTGTCCAGATCGTGGAGCGGCGGCGTACGCTCGACAGCAGTCATATCTCTCTGAAGATGGCTTCTGCTACCCGGATTCTCCGATCCTGAAGGAGCGAGCGACGATGCCCGAGCTCAGGTCCCGCACAGTCACCCACGGCCGCAACATGGCGGGCGCGCGCGCCCTTATGCGTGCCTCCGGTGTACCCGGCGCGGACATCGGGCGTAAGCCGATCATCGCCGTCGCCAACTCCTTCACCGAGTTCGTCCCGGGCCACACCCACCTGCAGCCGGTCGGCCGGATCGTCTCCGAGGCGATCACCGCGGCGGGCGCCATCCCCCGCGAGTTCAACACCATCGCGGTGGACGACGGCATCGCGATGGGCCACGGCGGCATGCTCTACTCCCTGCCCTCCCGCGACCTGATCGCGGACTCGGTGGAGTACATGGTGGAGGCGCACTGCGCCGATGCCCTGATCTGCATCTCGAACTGCGACAAGATCACCCCCGGCATGCTGAACGCGGCCCTGCGCCTCAACATCCCGACGGTCTTCGTCTCCGGCGGCCCGATGGAGGCCGGCAAGGCCACGCTGGTCGACGGCACGGTCCGAAAGCTGGACCTGGTCAACGCGATCAGTGACGCGGTCGACGAGAGCGTCTCGGACGAGGACATCCTCCGTATCGAGGAGAACGCCTGCCCGACGTGCGGCAGCTGTTCGGGCATGTTCACCGCCAACTCCATGAACTGCCTGACCGAGGCCATCGGCCTCTCCCTGCCGGGCAACGGCTCGATGCTCGCCACGCACACCGGCCGCAAGGCGCTGTACGAGAACGCGGGCCGGACGGTCGTCGAGATCGCCAAGCGCTACTACGACGGCGACGACGCGTCGGTCCTGCCGCGCAACATCGCCACGCGCGCCGCCTTCGACAACGCCATGGCGCTCGACATCTCCATGGGCGGCTCCACCAACACGATCCTGCACCTCCTGGCCGCCGCCCAGGAAGCGGAGCTCGACTACACCCTGGCCGACATGGACGCCGTCTCGCGCCGCGTGCCCTGCCTGGCCAAGGTCGCCCCGAACGTCGCCCCCGGCGGCACGTACTACATGGAGGACGTGCACCGCGCCGGCGGCATCCCCGCGATCCTCGGCGAGCTGTACCGCGCGGGCCTCCTGAACGAGGACGTGCACACGGTCCACTCCGCGTCCATCAAGGACTGGCTGGAGACGTGGGACGTGCGCGGCGGTTCGCCGTCGGACGAGGCGGTCGACCTCTGGTACGCGGCCCCGGGCTGCGAGCGCTCGGCGACCGCCTTCTCCCAGTCGAAGCGCTGGGACAGCCTGGACACGGACGCCGCGGGCGGCTGCATCAGGGACGCGGCCCACGCGTACTCGAAGGACGGCGGCCTCGCGGTCCTCAAGGGCAACCTCGCCGTGGACGGCTGTGTCGTGAAGACGGCGGGCGTCGACGAGTCGATCTGGACGTTCGAGGGTCCGGCCGTGGTCTGCGAGTCGCAGGAAGAAGCGGTCGACAAGATCCTCAAGAAGCAGATCAAGGAAGGCGACGTGGTCGTCATCCGCTACGAGGGCCCCAAGGGCGGCCCCGGCATGCAGGAGATGCTCTACCCCACCTCCTTCCTGAAGGGCCGCGGCCTCGGCAAGGCCTGCGCCCTGGTCACGGACGGCCGCTTCTCCGGCGGCACGTCGGGCCTGTCGATCGGCCACGCGTCGCCCGAGGCGGCGTCCGGCGGCACGATCGCCCTGGTCGAGGACGGCGACCGCATCCGCATCGACATCCCGAACCGTGGCATCGAACTCCTCGTGGACGACGTCGAGCTGACCCGCCGCCGCGAGGCCCTGGGCGGCGTCTACGCCCCCAAGTCCCGTGAGCGCAAGGTCTCGGCGGCCCTGCGGGCCTACGCGGCGATGGCCACGAGCGCGGACCGCGGCGCGGTGCGCGACGTGTCGAAGCTCGGCTAGGCAGCCGGCCCGGCGAAGCCGCAACCGTCCCGCCTCGCTCACGCGTCCACCCTGTGACGAACATGCAGAGGGCGGCCCCGAGCCGCCGCTTCACGGGGGAGAGAAGCATGAGCGAGAACGTCATCGCACCGGAGTCGGCGCAGGCCGTCGAGGCGGTCGAGGCCGCGGCGGCACGGACGTACGCGATCGCGGCGGACGTCAACGTCCGCTCCGGCCCGGGTACGTCGTACGGCAAGGTGGGCCGCCTCTCGGCGGGCACCCGAGTGACGATCCAGTGCCAGAAGCCGGGCGAGAACGTCACGGGTCCGACCGGCACGTCGAAGCTCTGGGACCGCATCGGCAGCGGTCGCTACGTCTCCGACACGTACGTCCGCACGGGCAGCGACGGTTACGTGGCGCCTCGCTGCTGATACGCACGACAGGCACGGCACGGCACGGACGGCCGAGGCCGCCGAAGTTCACCCGGACTTCGGCGGCCTCGTCGCGTCGAACGAGAACACGGTGTTCTTGGCCGCCGTCACGACCACCACACGCCCCGAGACCGCGACCCGCGGACTCGCGTTCACCTCACCGGCGAGGCCCTCCGCCCGCGGATCCGTGGTCCAGAGGGGTGTGCCGCCGCGCGGCGAGAGGGCGACGACGCGTCCGCTGGCCGAGCTGAAGTACAGGGCCCCGGCACCTGACCCGGTGCCGCTGCCGCCGACCGGATTCGCGTCCGGCACGGGCCCGGAAGCGCCCTCGACGTTCGTCTGCCGGGACCACTTCTGCCGGCCGGTCGCCGGATCCACCGCGCTGATCCGCCCGGTCTGCTCCGTGAAGTAGACCGTGCCGTCCGCGATGCCGGACGTGGCGCCGTACGTCTTCTTCAGCGGCCGGGCCGAGACACGGCCGCTGCCCGGCTCGACCCGCAGCACCTTGTCGTACCCGATGAACTCGGGCCCCTTCAGACGCTGGTGAAGGAGGACGAGCCTGCCCTCGCTGTCACCCACCGGGTGCACGGGCCCCTCGACCGGGATGCCCTTGCCGAAGGTGCCCCCCTTGAGGTCGAGAGTGTGGAGGACGGGATGGTTCACCTCGACGTTGTCGACCTCGGCGGAGGGCGCGCACATCGCGTACATCCGCTGGCCCGCCGGGACCGGTGTGCACTCCGAGCCCGCGGGGAACGGCGTCGACCAGAGCGAACGCCCGCTGTGCGCGTCCCTGGCCTCGACGTGCGTACGGCCCGCGTCGACCGAGAGGACCGTCGAGCCGGAGAGGACCGCGTCCTGCGAACGCCCGGTGTAGATCTGGGACTGGCTGCCGATCGGCCGTGACCACAGTTCCTTGCTGGTCCTGGCGTCCAGGGCCGCCAGTTCGACGGGTTTGCCGGACGACGCGCCATCCGGGATGCGGTAGCCGAGGACGGTGTCGTTGGTCGCGCCCACGATGTGCATGCCCTGCATGGGCACACCGGGGCTCTGGACCTTCCAGACCTCCTTGCCGTCGGAGATCCGCAGCCGGCTCGCGATGACTCCGCCGCCCCCGCAGAACAACGCGTCCCCGCGTGGCACGCAGCGCACCTCGTCCGGGATGCCCTTGTCGTTGGGCACCGTCGTGCGCCACGGCCGGAAGCCGCCGGGCAGAGGGGCCTCGGCCGCCGCGACGGTGCGGTCCTTGCCGTCGCCGTCATCACCGGTGGATTCGTCGGACGAGCCGAGCTGGAGCGCCGCGATCCCGCCGCCGAGCGCGGCCACGGCTACGGCGGCGGCGAGCACGGTGCGCCAACGACGGCGTGGGCGAGGGGTGTTGAGAGCACCGTCGGCTGCCGCTTCGGCTTCGGCTGGACCTGACCCGGGCCCGGTCCTGTCCACGGAGGACCGGTGATGCTGGGTATCGATGTCCCGCGTACGACTGGCCCGCACCCCGGCCGCGTCCCCCAACTCGACCGGCAGGTCCCGCAGCCGTTCCAGGAGCTGGTCCGCGGAGGGCCGCGCGTCGGGGTCCTTGTCGAGGCACGGCTCGACCACCGCACGCAGCGCGGCCGGTACGGCGTCCAGCTCCGGCGCCTCGTGCACCACTTGATACGCCGTCATATATGGGCTGTCCGCATCGAACGGCCCCTGCCCCGTCGCCGCGTACACCAGCAGCGTGCCCAGCGAGAAGACGTCGGAGCGCGGCCCGACGCCGCGCGGCGCCTGCAACTGCTCCGGCGACATGAAGGGCGGCGTGCCGATGACCCGCCCCGTCATCGTCAGCGTCTGCTGGTCCGCGGCGCGCGAGATGCCGAAGTCGATGACGCGCGGCCCCTCGGGCGAGAGCACGACGTTCGAGGGCTTGAGGTCACGGTGCACGACGCCCACCCGGTGGATGTCACGCAGCGCCTCCGTCAGACCGATGGCGAGCGTACGCAGATCCGCGCCGGTCAGCGGGCCGTTCTTGGCGATCTGCTGGGCGAGGGTGTGTCCCTCTATATAGGTCGTCGCCATCCACGGGTGCTCGGCCTCCGGGTCGGCGTCGATCACGGCGGCGGTGAACGCTCCGCTGACCCGCCGTGCCGCCGCGACCTCCTGCCGGAAGCGGATGCGGAATTCCTCGTCCCCCGCGAACTGCTGGTGGATCAGCTTGATCGCCACGGGCCGCCCGGACGCCGTGCGCGCCAGGTAGACGGTGCCCATGCCGCCCGAGCCGAGCCGTGCCTCGAGCGGGTAACCGCCGATCTCGGCGGGGTCACCTCCGCGGAGCGACACTCTCGACCTCCCGTCCCGCGTGCACCAGTTTTCGCATGAGCCCGTTTATCGGTCCTGCCCCACAAACTAGCCGCCGAGTGGTAGGGGAGGGCAAGGCGGGGGACGAATAGGGCGAGCCTGCCCGGCGAGGTCCTGGACCCGCACCGCGGCCACGGCGGGCGATACTCGACGGGTGAGCGCAGATTCCAGCACCCCCGACAGCACGGGCACGGCAGCCGCGGCACCTTCGACGGCCCCCGGCCCGCAGCCCGAGCCCCTCCGCTTCTTCGGCACGACCTGGGTCGGCCACGACAACGGCTACGGAATGCGCCGCGCGGGCGTCGCGGTGGGCTCGCTGCTGGCGGCGGCGGCCGGCTGCTTCGTGCTGCGCTTCGCGTACGAGGGCATGGCGGTCGCGGACGTGGGGACGTTCGTGAACTTCCTGGTCCTCATCATGTTCTCGATCTGCAGCGCGGTCGCCTTCCGCCGCACCTGGGAGGGGTTCACCCGGCGCCACGACCCGGCGTCCCAGTCGTCGATGCGCGGCCTCCTGACGATCGGCTTCGTGGGCGTACTCCTCGCCCACTTCTTCCGCTCCCTCACCGAGGCCCCCGGCGAAAAGCTCCACCGCGAGGAATACGAAGCAGCCCGCCAGCAGTACACCCAACGCACCGCCCGCCGCACTGGCAACCCCTCCCGGAAGAAGAGAAGAGCCTGAGCAGCCCGCACGCGCGGCAGATCCACGCCCAGCCCTCCCGCCCCACCCCCGAAGCGGTCACGATGAGGGTATGGATGATCACGCCGCGTCTCCCTTCGCCCTCTCCTTCGACTCCGTGGCCGCCCAGTACGCCGCCGCCCGCCCCGGCTATCCGCCCCACCTCTTCACCACCGTCGAGGAACTCGCGGAACTACCCCTGCACGGCGCCCGTACCGTCGACGTGGGTGCCGGTACCGGTATAGCCACCCGTCTCCTCCTGGACCGAGGCGCGCGGGTCGTGGCCGTGGAACCGGGCCCCGCCATGGGTGCCCAGCTGCGGGCGGCGCTGCCGGACACCCCTCTCCTGCGGGCCGTCGGCGACGCTCTCCCCCTCGCGGACGACACGGCCGACCTCATCACCTACGCCCAGTCCTGGCACTGGACCGACCCGGCCCGCTCCCTGTCGGAGGCACTACGGGTCCTGCGCCCCGGCGGCGCGCTCGCCCTCTGGTGGAACGTGCCCGACCCGGACACAGCCTGGACCGTCGACCAGGAGGAACGCCTCAAGTCGCGCCTCCCCGGCTATCACACGCACGGCATCACGGCCGACGCCGCCGGGATCATCCTCGGCCTGTTCCCGGACCTCCGTCCGGTCTACCGCCGCCTGTACTGGACCCGCCGCGTCCCCGTCGACGTACACCTCGCGCACCTCGGCAGCCGCTCCTACTTCGCGGTGCTCGGCCCGGAGAAGTCCGCACCGGTCCTCGCCGCCGAGCGCGCACATCTGCTCGACCTCTTCCCGGACGGGACGGTGGAGGAGGCATACGCCGTGGACCTCACGGTCGTACGCAATCTCCGCCCCGCCCCCCGGTAGCGCCGCCGGAAGCCCTTGACGGCCCCCGCGCCGGAGACGCCATAATCATCACATGATGAATATTGAGGAACCGCCTGCCATCGAGGCGGCGGACCTGACCGTCGTCCGAGGCCCCCGCACCGTCCTGAAGGGCCTGGACTTCACCGTCCCGAAGGGACAGATCACCGGCCTCCTGGGCCCCTCGGGGTGCGGCAAATCCACCCTCATGCGCGCCACGGTCGGCACCCAGGCCAAGGTCATCGGCACCCTGAAGGTCCTAGACCAGCCGGCCGGCGCCCCCGGCCTCCGCTCCCGCATCGGCTACGTCACCCAGAGCCCCTCGGTCTACGACGACCTCACCGTCCGCCAGAACCTGGACTATTTCGCAGCCGTCCTTGACCCCGGCCGCGGCCCCGCCGCCCACCGCCGCCACGAACACGTCACGCGGGCCATCGAAGACGTCGACCTCACGACCCACGCCGACGCCCTCGCGGGCAACCTCTCCGGCGGCCAGCGCAGCCGCGTCTCCCTGGCGGTCGCCCTCCTCGGCGCCCCGGAACTCCTCGTGCTCGACGAACCCACCGTCGGCCTCGACCCCGTACTCCGCCGCGACCTGTGGAACCTCTTCCACTCCATCGCCGCTGACCGAGGCACCACGATCCTCGTCTCCTCGCACGTCATGGACGAGGCCGAACGCTGCCACCGCCTCCTCCTGATGCGCGAGGGCGAGCTCCTCGCCGACGACACCCCGGAGGCCCTGCGCACCCGCACCGCCACCGAAACCGTCGAAGCGGCCTTCCTCCACCTGGTCGACGAGGCAGTAGCCGCCCAGAAGTCCCCTGACACCACCCCCACCAGGAGCCCCCGATGAACACCTACCGCACCTTCGCCACCGCGGCCCGTGTCCTGCGGCAGCTCCGCCACGACCCCCGCTCCATCGCGCTGATGCTGCTCGTCCCCTGCGTGATGCTCCTGCTCCTGCGGTACGTGTTCGACGGCAGCCCGCAGACCTTCGACTCCATCGGCGCCTCGCTCCTCGGCATCTTCCCCCTCATCACGATGTTCCTGGTGACCTCCATCGCCACCCTCCGCGAACGCACCTCGGGCACCCTCGAACGCCTCCTCGCGATGCCCCTCGCCAAGGGCGACCTCATCGCGGGCTACGCCCTCGCCTTCGGTTTCCTCGCCGTCATCCAGTCCGTCCTCGCCACCGGCCTGGCCCTGTGGGCCCTCGGCCTCGACGTCACCGGCTCCGCCTGGCTGCTGCTCCTGGTCGCTCTCCTCGACGCCCTGCTCGGCACGGCACTCGGGCTCTTCGTCTCCGCCTTCGCGGCATCCGAGTTCCAGGCCGTCCAGTTCATGCCGGCCGTGATCTTCCCCCAGCTCCTCCTCTGCGGCCTGTTCACTCCGCGCGACCAGATGCAGCCCGCCCTCGAAGCGATCTCGAACGTCCTCCCCATGTCCTACGCCGTGGACGGCATGAACGAAGTCCTCCGCCACCCCGACATCACCGGCGACTTCATCCGCGACGCCGTCATCGTCGCGGGCTGCGCCGTACTCGTCCTCGCCCTGGGTGCCGCCACCCTCCGCCGCCGCACCGCCTGACCCACCAATGCGAGGATGACCCCACCCAGCTGAAGCGCTGACCCGCTAGCCCCGCACCTGGAGGGTGACCCACACATGCCCCAGCCCGTAGCAGTCATCGGCACCGGCAAGATCGGCGAAGCCCTCCTCAGCGGAATGATCCGGGCCGGCTGGGCCCCCGCCGACCTCCTGGTCACCACCCGACGCTCCGAACGCGCCGCGGAACTCCGCACCCGCTACGGCGTCGACCCCGTCAGCAACGCCGAAGCCGCCAAGCAGGCCGACACCCTCATCCTCGCCGTCAAGCCGCAGGACATGGGCCGCCTCCTGGAGGAACTCGCCCCGCACATCGCCCCCGACCGCCTGGTCATCAGCGCCGCCGCCGGCATCACCACCTCCTTCATCGAGGAGCACCTCGCCGAAGGCACCCCCGTCGTCCGCGTCATGCCCAACACCCCGGTCCTCGTGGACGAAGGCATGTCCGTCATCTCCGCGGGCAGCCAGGCCACCGCCGCGCACCTCGCCCACGCCGAAGCGATCTTCGGCGCCGTCGGCAAGACCCTCCGCGTCCCCGAGACCCAGCAGGACGCCTGCACGGCCCTCTCCGGCTCAGGCCCGGCGTACTTCTTCTACCTGGTCGAGGCCATGACCGACGCGGGCATCCTCCTCGGCCTGCCCCGCGACAAGGCGCACGACCTCATCGTCCAGGCCGCGATCGGCGCCGCCGTGATGCTCCGCGACAGCGGCGAACACCCGGTCAAGCTCCGCGAGAACGTCACCTCCCCGGCCGGCACCACCATCAACGCCATCCGCGAACTCGAGAACCACGGCGTACGAGCAGCCCTCATCGCCGCCCTCGAAGCCGCCCGCGACCGCAGCCGCGAACTGGCCTCCGGCAACAACAGCTAGCCGACCGACCGGGGCAGGAGGGCCGGGGGCGCCCTCCCGGCGCCCCCAACACCGACCCTTCCCCACCCCCGGAAGCCCCCGCATCACCGCGTCACCGCCTCACGCCCTCACCGCCCCGCGGCGTCGACGACAGCCTCCGTGGTCAGCACCTCGGCGAAGTGCCCGCCGTGCAGCGAAACCGCCGTGGCCTGCGCCAGCTCCTCCGCACTGCGCCGCCAGCCGAACGGCCCCTCAAGGTCGAACGTGTGCGTGGCATCCAGCGCGCACAGCACCCGATACCCCAAGTTCCCTCCCATCCGCGCCGTCGTCTCCACGCACATGTTGGTCTGGATCCCGGCCACGACGAACTCGTCGATCCCCTCCGCCTTGAACCACGCGTCCAGATCCGGCGTCCCGTAGAAGGCAGAGTTCACGGTCTTCTTCACGAACAGCTCCGACCCGGCCCCCTTCCCACGCCGCTGCTCGACGTACTCCTTGAAGTCGTTGCCCTCATGCCCCAGTCGCAGCGGCGACCGCGGATGAGACGAGTCATGCCGTACGAAGACGACCGGCCGCCCCGTGGCCTGCCAGGTGTCGATGAGCGACGCGATGTTCTCGTCGGCCCCCGGGTTGTTCCGCGCTCCCCAGAACTCCTCCTCCTCGAACCCCTTCTGCACGTCCACCACGACCAGCGCTGCGTTGCCTGCGATCTCCATGACGACGATGCTGCCAACGCACCACCCTCGGGCCCAGAGGGAAGAAAGCCATCGACCGATGGTTTACTGCCACCGTGCCCAAGCCTCCCGTCACCGCCGCGACCCCCGCCACAGCGGTCACCACAGCCACCACCGCCCCACAGCGCACCGCCCCACAGCGCATCGCCCTGCTCGCCTTCCCCGGCATCCGCGCCTTCGACGTCTCGGTCATCACGGAGGTCTGGGGCACGGACCGCACCGACCGAGGCGTACCCCCCTTCAATCTCCGCCGTGTCGGCACCGACCCCGCCCCCGTCCCGATGCGCGGCGCCCTCACCCTCGCCCCCGACCGCACCCTCGCCTGGCTGAACCGCCTCACCGGCAGCGACCTGATCGTCGTCCCCGGCCTCGACGACCACCTCACCCCCGCACCACCCCCGGTCCTGGAAGCCCTGCGCAAGGCGCACACCCGAGGCACCACCATCGCGGCCCTCTGCGGCGGCGCCTTCACCCTCGCCCAGGCAGGCCTCCTCGACGGCCGCCGCGCGATCACCCACTGGGGCCTCGTCGACCTGCTCCGTGCCCACCACCCCCTCGTCTCCGTCGAACCCGACGCCCTCTTCATCGAGGACGACAACATCTGGACCGCCGCAGGCACGGCCGCCGGCATCGACCTCTGCCTGCACCTGGTCCGCAAGGCCCACGGCTCCGAAGCAGCCGCGACCATCGCCCGCTCGATGGTCACCGCCCCCTTCCGAACCGGCACCCAGGCCCAGTTCATCGAGCACCCCACCCCGCACGCCGACCGCGACGCCGATGCCCTCGCCTCCGTACGCGAGTACGCCCTTTGTCACCTCCACGAACCGCTCACCGTCACCGACCTCGCCGCCCAGGCAGGTATGTCGGCACGCACCTTCGCCCGTCACTTCACCGCGGCCACCGGCACCACTCCACTGCGCTGGCTGTTGGACCAGCGCCTGGCGGCCGCGCAGAAGCTCCTCGAACGCACCGACCTGCCCATGCCCGAAGTCGCACGCCGCGCGGGCTTCGGCAGCGAGGTCACCATGCGCCAGCACTTCGCATCGCGCCTCACCACCAGCCCCCGCGCCTACCGCGCCTCGTTCACCGGCGGCAGCAGACCGATCGCGCGATAAGCGGTGTCCACCGTCGGCCTGGCCATCGCCCTCGCCCGCTCGGCCCCCCGCCGCAACACCTCCTCTACATACGCGGGGTCGGCAACCAGCTCCTTGTGCCTCTCCTGCAGGGGCCTCAAGAGCTCCACCACGGCGTCGGCGGTGTCCTTCTTCAAAGCCCCGTACGTCTCGTATGCACCGCTCAAGCCCTCGGGGTTCCCACCCTCACAAGACGCAAGAATCTCCAGCAGATTCGAGATGCCCGGCTTGGCCTCACGGTCGTACTCGACCTCGGACCCGCTGTCGGT